>NZ_JARWBG010000001.1:0-399860 GCF_029846775.1 Streptomyces chengmaiensis | reverse complement strand
CGCCCAGCGGCGTGCCGACGGCCCGCTGCCGGCCCCGGCGGAGCTGCTCGCGGCGGTGCGCGACCGGTCGCTGGCGGTGCTGGGCGGTACGGGCACGGGCACGGCGCCCCTCGGCGGCGGGCCCGCAACCGCGCCCCGGACGGCGGCTGCGACCCCCTGGGCGCAGACCGCCAGGGGGCGGGAGGGCGCCGAGCACCGCGATCTCGCTCACCACTGCGAGCTGGCCCTGCGGCTCGCCCTCTCCTATGTCGTCGTGCCCGTGCCGGACGATGTGGGCGCCGCGGTCCGCACGGCTCTCGGCTCTCCCGTCAGTGGGTCGAACCTGAGAGCTGCAGGCCGATGACCCCGACGATCACCAGCGAGATGGAGACGATCTTCAGCGTGGAGACCAGATCCCCGAGGAAGATCATCCCGTAGATCGCGGTGCCCGCCGCGCCGATGCCCGTCCACACGGCATACGCGGGGCCCACGTCCAGCCGCTTCAGCGCCAGAGTCAGCAGCCCGAAACTGCCCAGGGCGAAGGCTGCGAAGGCGATGGTGGGCCAGAGTCTGGTGAAGCCGTGGGAGAGCTTGAGGCAGACGGCGAAGCCCGTCTCCAGTAGTCCGGCGACAATGACCAGCAGCCACGCCATCGTCAGTGCCTCCCGTGTCGGTCGGTGACTGCCTACGTCTCGGCCTGCCTTGTCTCGACTGCTTCGTCTCGCTTGGTGCGAGTATGCACTTACCAGCAGTCGTCGACCGCAAACGTGAGCGGATCAATCCCCTTCGCGTCGTTCACGGGTCGCCAGCAGCCGCCGCAGCGAGTGGAGCCGCGCCGGGTCGGCATGGCCGTCCGCCACCCAGCGGTCCAGTGCGCAGTCCGGCTCGTCGTGGCTGCAGGCGCGCGGACAGTCCTCCGTGCCCGGTTCCAGATCCGGGAAGGCATGGATCACCCGGGACGGATCGACGTGGTTCAGACCGAACGACCGCACCCCCGGGGTGTCGATCACCCAGCCTCCCGCCGGGTCCGCCAGCGGCAGCGCCAGCGCCGAGGTGGTGGTGTGCCGGCCGCGGCCGGTGACGGCGTTGACCACACCGGTCGTCCGCCGCCGCTCCTTCGGCACCAGCGCGTTGACCAGCGTCGTCTTCCCGACGCCCGAATGTCCGACGAAGGCGGTGGTACGGCCTCTGAGGTGCTCGTGCACCCGGTCGGCCGCCACGCCGTCCACGAACTCCTCGCGCGTGGTCACCACATGGGGCACGCCCAGCGCCCCGTACAGCGCCAGCAGCTCGTCCGGCGGGGCGAGATCCGACTTGGTGAGCACCAGCAGCGGCTCCAGACCGCCGTCGTAGGCGGCCACCAGACAGCGGTCGATCAGCCGCGGTCGCGGCTCCGGGTCCGCGAGAGCGGTCACGATGGCGAGCTGGTCGGCGTTGGCGACCACCACCCGCTCGTACGGATCGTCGTCGTCCGCGGTACGGCGCAGCACCGAGAAGCGCTCCTCGATCCGCACGATGCGGGCGAGGGTGTCCTTGGCGCCGGACAGGTCCCCGACGATGGCGACCCGGTCGCCGACGACGGCGGCCTTGCGGCCCAGCTCGCGGGCCTTCATCGCCACCACTGCCCGGTCCTCGACCAGACAGGTCAGCCGGCCGCGGTCGACGGTGAGGACCATGCCCTCGGCCGCGTCCTCGTGCTTGGGCCGGATGTTGGTGCGCGGCCGGTTGCCCTTGCGGTTGGGGCGCACCCGGACGTCGTCCTCGTCGGCGTGCTTGCCGTAACGGCGCATGGCGCTTCAGACCCCGAGCATTTCTGCCCACATCTGCGGGAAGTCGGGCAGGGTCTTGCCGGTGGTCGCCACGTTCTCGATCTGCACGCCCTCGACCGCCAGGCCGATGACCGTGCCGGCCGTGGCCATGCGGTGGTCGTCGTACGTGTGGAACACGCCGCCGTGCAGCCGGCGCGGGCGGATGTGCAGACCGTCCTCGGTCTCCGTCACATCACCGCCCAGCTCGTTGATCTCCTTGGTCAGGGCGGCCAGCCGGTCCGTCTCGTGAAGCCGCAGGTGGGCGACGCCGCGCAGCGTCGAGGGGGAGTCGGCGAGGGCGGCGACGGCCGCGATGCCCGGGGTCAGCTCGCCGACCTCGCCCAGGTCCACATCGATGCCGTGGATGCGACCGGCGCCGGTGAACACCAGACCGGCGTCGGTCAGCTCACAGGAACCGCCCATCTCGGTGAAGATCTCCCGCAGCGCGTCACCGGGCTGGGTGGTGCGCTCCGGCCAGTCGGGGATGACCACCCGCCCGCCGGTGACCAGCGCGGCCGCGAGGAACGGCTGGGCGTTGGACAGATCGGGCTCGATCGTCAGATCGCGGCCGAGGACGGCGCTGGGCGAGACCCGCCAGACGTTCGGCTCGCCGCCGGTCTCCGGCTCGTCGACCTGCGCGCCGACGGCCCGCAGCATGTCGACGGTCATCCGGATGTGCGGCATGGAGGGCAGCGTGCGGCCGGTGTGGCGCACCTCGACGCCCTGGTTGAAGCGCGGGGCGGACAGCAGCAGCGCGGAGACGAACTGGGAGGACGACGAGGCGTCGATCTCCACCGTCCCGCCGTCCAGCGCGCCGCCGCCGTGGACGGTCATCGGCAGCGAGCCGCGGCCGTCGTCGTCGATGCGGGCGCCGAGGACGCGCAGTGCGTCGATCACGCCGTTCAGGGGACGCTCGTACGAGCGGGGGTCGCCGTCGAAGCGGATCGGACCGTCGGCGAGGGCTGCGACCGGGGGAAGAAAGCGCATGACCGTGCCGGCGTTGCCCACGTCGACCGTGGCGGGTCCGTGCAGGCCGGAGGGGATGACACGCCAGGCCTCGCCGCCTTCCGAGAGTTCCGCGCCCGGCGCGGCGGCGGAACTCGAGGAGACGGTCTCCTCGATGCCGACGCCCAGCGCACGGAGGGCGGCGGCCATCAGCAGCGTGTCCCGGGAGCGCAGCGGACGGCGCAGCCAGCCGGGCTCGGCGGCCAGCGCGGCCAGCACCAGGGCCCGGTTGGTGACGGATTTCGATCCGGGCACGGTGACCGTCGCTTCGACGGCTCCGGTCGCGTAGGGGGCGGGCCAGAGGGCGGGGTGCACGGAGCTTTCGGTCATGGCCATCACTTTAGTGGGTCCACGCACGGACGAATCTTGATCAGATCTGCTGAGATCACAGGCCGAGCAGCCATCGGCCACCGCCGATGAGCGAGCACACCGACACCGCGTGGAACAGGAACAGCCACATCGCGGCCGGGACGTTGGTCAGCCGGGCCAGCTGATCGGCGTCGGAGTCCGGCGCACCGCCGTGTCGGCGCTTCGACTGCAGCTCGAAGGCCGGGCGGACGCCGCCGAGCAGCAGAAACCACACGGCCGTGTATGCGAAAGCGGACTGCACCTGCGGCCCGGTCAGCCAGGAGACCAGCAGGAACGCCGCACCTGTGAGGACCACCGTGAGTGCCCCGTACGCGTTGCGGATCATCACCAGCATGGCCAGCAGCAGCGCGGTGGCCAGCCACAGCAGCAGCGTGATGTGGTGGGCGGCCAGCAGCCACGCCCCGCCGAGGCCGAGGAGTGGAGGGGCGGTGTAGCCGGCCGCCGCGGTGAGGATCATGCCGACGCCGGTGGGCTTGCCGCGGCTGACGGTCAGACCGCTGGTGTCCGAGTGCAGCCGTATTCCGTCCAGGCTGCGGCCGGTGGCCAGCGCGACCAGGCCGTGGCCGCCTTCGTGGGCGATGGTGATGGCGTTGCGCGAGATCCGCCAGACGCGGTGCGGGACGACGACGGCGAGCGCGGCGAGGCCGGTGACGATGACGAGCCACTCGTCAGGGGCGGACTGGGTGCCGAAAAGTCGGTCCCACAGGGATGTCGTGACCATTTCTCGGGCGGCTCCTCAAGGGCGGTGGTCGGGCGGCGGGCAGGAGTGGCAGTGTGGCACTCATGTGCGGACGGTATGCAGCGAGTCGCAGACCCGAGGATCTCGCAGGGCTCTTCGAGGTCGAGAAGTGGGAGCCCGAGGAGACGCTGGAGCCCGACTGGAACGTGGCCCCCACGAAGGAGGTCTACGCGATCCTCGAGCGTCCTCTGAAAGACGCGGCGGACCGCCGTCCGGTTCGCCAGCTCAGGGCGTTGAAATGGGGGCTCGTGCCGTCCTGGGCGAAGTCCCCGGAGGGCGCGGCCCGGATGATCAACGCCCGAGCGGAGACGCTGCACGAGAAGCCGTCGTTCCGGAAGGCGTTCCTCGCTCGGCGGTGCATTCTGCCGGCGGACGGCTATTACGAGTGGGTGACCGGCTCGGACGAGCGGGATCTGGAGGTCGCGGGGAAGAAGAAGCGGCCGCGGAAGCAGCCGTACTTCGTCACCCCGGCGGACGGGTCGGTGATGGCGATGGCCGGGCTGTACGAGTTCTGGCGAGACCGGACCCTGCCGGACGAGCATCCGCTCGCCTGGTGGGTGACCTGCTCCGTGATCACGACGGAGGCGGCCGCCGGCCCGCTGGGGGTGGCCCCGGCCGAGGGCCCGCAGTCGCTGTCCGACATCCACCCCCGTATGCCGCTGATGCTGACCCCGGACCGGTGGGACGCCTGGCTGGACCCGTCCCGGACGGAGGAGGAGGCGCTGCGGGGGCTGCTGGAGCCGCCGGAGGGCGGGCTGATGCGGGCGTACGCGGTGGGGACCGCGGTGAGCAATGTGCGCAACAACGGGCCGGAGCTGCTGAAGGAGCTGGAGGGCCCTGAGGAGGGGACGCTGTTCTGACCGGAAGGCCGTGTTCCGGCAGGATTGGGGGCGTGATGCGAAGCGAGAGCGTGGGGACGGACGCCGGCGAGGCCCGGGTCACCTGGGCCGTGCCCGAGGGCGCGCGGCTGGTCGTGGCGCTGGGGCACGGGGCCGGAGGGGGGATCGAGGCGCGGGACCTGCAGGGGCTCGCCCGGGCCCTGCACCGGGACAAGGTCGCCGTCGCCCTCGTCGAGCAGCCCTGGCGCGTCGCCGGGAAGAAGGTCGCGCCCGCGCCCAGGACGCTCGACAGCGGCTGGCGCGGCATCTGGCCCGCGCTGCGGAAGCCGGGGCTTCCCGTCGTCGCCGGCGGCCGCAGCGCCGGCGCCCGTGTGGCCTGCCGCACCGCCGAGGACCTCGGCGCCGTGGGCGTGCTCGCGCTGAGCTTCCCCCTGCACCCGCCCGGCAAGCCCGAGAAGTCCCGGGCCGACGAGCTCCTCGACGCGGCCCGGACCCTCCCCACGCTCGTCGTACAGGGGGCGAACGATCCGTTCGGGAAGCCCGAGGAGTTTCCCCAGGGGCCGTACGAGCTGGCGGCCGTGCCCTACGGCGACCACTCCTTCGCCGTGCCCAAACGTAGCGGAATGACGCCGGACGACGCCGTCCGGACGGTCGTCGACGCCGTACGTCCATGGGTCCTCGGGCTCCGGGAATAGCGCGCCCCCGCCCTGCCGTTGCAGCGGATGCCGGAAGTCAGTGCATCGAGCATGGAGTAGGAGTCCGCCGCATGGGTTCGACCATATGCCCCGACCGCGCGCACGCCGCCGAGCTGGACTGGACCGTGCTCCCCGCGGCCCGGACCGCGCATATTCCGGCGGCGGCACCGGTGGGCAGTCGTCTATTCTCCGAATCGAGCGGGTCCGCATCCGGTCTCGCCACGGCGGTCGAGGAGGTGGGTCCGGTCACTGGGACCGACGGCGTACAGGGCGACGTACAGAGGGAAGAGACGTCCGAAGAGCGCAATGCGCGCTTCGAGCGCGACGCCCTCGGCTACCTCGACCAGATGTACTCGGCCGCGCTGCGCATGACCCGGAACCCGGCGGACGCGGAAGACCTGGTGCAGGAGACCTACGCCAAGGCGTACGGATCGTTCCACCAGTTCCGTGAGGGCACCAATCTCAAGGCCTGGCTGTACCGGATCCTCACGAACACCTTCATCAACTCCTACCGCAAGAAGCAGCGCGAGCCTCAGCGGAGCGCCGCCGAGGAGATCGAGGACTGGCAGCTCGCCCGCGCCGAGTCGCATATGTCCACCGGACTGCGCTCCGCCGAGTCGCAGGCCCTGGACCATCTGCCTGACTCGGACGTCAAGGAAGCGCTCCAGGCGATCCCCGAGGAGTTCCGGATCGCGGTCTATCTCGCGGACGTAGAGGGCTTTGCGTACAAGGAGATCGCGGACATCATGGGAACACCCATCGGGACGGTGATGTCCCGCCTGCACCGGGGCCGTCGCCAGCTGCGCGGCATGCTCGAGGACTACGCCCGTGAGCGCGGGCTCGTGCCTGCCGGAGCGGGGGAGTCGAACGACGCGAAAGGCTCGGGCTCATGAGCTGCGGAGAGCCGCACGAGACGGACTGCTCTGAGGTCCTGGACCATCTCTACGAGTTCCTCGACCACGAGATGCCCGACAGCGACTGCACGAAGTTCGAGACGCACTTCGAGGAGTGCTCGCCGTGCCTGGAGAAGTACGGTCTCGAGCAGGCGGTGAAGAAGCTGGTCAAGCGGTGCTGCGGGCATGACGACGTGCCCAGCGACCTGCGTGCCAAGGTCATGGGCCGGATCGATCTGATCAGGTCGGGACAGGCCGTGCCGGACTCCGACGTGACGGCCGCGGGCAGCGCCGACTAGTGCCCCTCCCGGCAGGCTCTGCGCTGTCGCGCAGCCCTGCACACACTCCCTCTGGGCCCTGCGGGCCCGCCCGCCGTCACCCATAGGTGCGAACAGTGCGCTTATCAGCCGTACGCCCTCCCCCATATCGCTAGCGTGGCGCTCGATATGAGGAGGGCACGGGGCAGTGACGGCCTTACCGACGGCGTCGGAGACGCCGACGGCAGCGACGGAACAAGTGCCGCGCGCGGCGTACGGCTGCGTCGCGGCGGCCGTGCTGTGCGCCGCCGCGGTGTGCCTGGCGTCCGCTTCCGATGCCGCCGGCGCGCCCTCCGCGGCCGCCGCCGCGCTGCCGACGCTCCTGCCGCTCGCCGCGCTCCATACGCTGTGTGAGATCCCCTCGCACCGCCGGCCCGGCCGGCCCGGCGGAGGGTTCTTCCCGGTGCTCTTCGCCGCCGCCTTCCTGCTGCCGCCCGGCGCCGCCGCGGTCGTCGCGCTGCCCGCCGCCCTGCTGGGCCGGGTGGAGCAGCGCCCGGCAGGCCCGCGCAGGGCCTGGCGCGCGGCCCGGCTCGTCCTTGCGGCCTGGGCGGCGGCCCAGGCGTTCACATGGCTGGGCGGCGGGCCCGCCCTGCGCCAAGAAGCCCTCCCGGAGGGGCTTGTGAAGGCCCTGTCGGCGGCGGGGGCGGCCGCGCTCGTCTTCTGCCTGGCGCTCGCCGCGCTGGACGGCGGCATGCGCGCCGCCGCGGAGCGCATGCCGGTCCGCACCGCCTGGCGCGGACTGCTGTCCGCCGCACTGCCCTCGTACACCGTGCACGGGCTGGGCGGACTGCTGGCGGCGCTGCTCTGGAACGGCCCGTACGGACCCGTGGCCGCAGTGTGCGTGCTGGCGCCCCTGTATGTGTCGAGCCGGCACTTCGCCGCATCACATCGGGAGCGGGCCGCGCACCACGCCGCCGTCCGCGCGCTGGTGCAGGCGGTCGACATCAAGGACCCGTACACCCGGGGCCACGGCGACCGCGTGGGACAGGCGTCGGTGCTGATCGGACGCGAGCTGGGGTGGGACGGGCAACGGCTGGAACTGCTCCGCTTCGCCGGCGTCCTGCACGACGTGGGCAAGCTCGGCGTGCCGACGCGGGTGCTCCGCAAGGACGGCCCCCTGACGGAGGCGGAGCGCCGGACCATCGAACTCCACCCCGAATTCGGCCACGAGGTGGTGCGGGGCATCGGCTTCCTCGGCGAGGCCCGGTCGGCGGTCCTCCACCACCACGAGCGGATGGACGGCAGCGGCTATCCCTACGGTCTGGCAGGGCGGCAGATCCCCGTGTTCGCGCGGGTCGTCGCCGTGGCCGACGCCTTCGACGCGATGACGTCGACCCGCACGTACCGCAGGGCGCGGCCGGCAGCCGAAGCGGTCGCGGAGCTGGAGCGGTGCGCGGGGACGCAGTTCGACCCCCGAATGGTGCGAGCGCTGGCCCGGGCGCTGCGCCGGCACGGCTGGCAGCCGGAATCGAAGCCGGAATCGAAGCCGGAAACGACGACGGAAACGACGACGGAGGCGGCCGCGGCGGCATACGGCGAGCCGGACTCCGCCGCCCCCGGCGAGGACGGCAGACCAGGCGTGCGCGGAAACGTCTCGTCCGCATCGGCTTCGGGCACCCGGTGAACCCCATGTCCAGGCTGACCACGGCAGGCGTCTACGGGACGAGCGGGGCCGTCGCCCTGGCCGGCGTCGGATGGACGGCGTGGCACGGACTCCAGCAGCCCGGCATCGCCCTTGCCTTCGGGGCGCTCATCGCCGTGGGCGAGCTGGCCCGCTGCCGCGCCCTGCCGGGCGAGCGGGAGCCCGCGCCGCTCGGAGCCGCCGGAGCGCTGGCCTACGCACTGCTCGCCCGGTGCGCGGACGGACCCGCCGCGCACGGCATGCCGCAGACCGTCGCCGTCGTCGTCGCGGCCGTACTCCTCGGATCCGTACCCCATGTGGCACGCGGTGAAGGACCCGCGCTCGAACATGTGGTGCACAGGACGCTCACCGCCGCCTTCGCCGCCGTCTGCTTCCAGCCGCTGTCCCACTCCGGCGAGCTGGACCGCCTCCTCGGCCACGGGGCCTGGCATGCCCTCTTTCTGCTTGCGCTGCTCGCGCTCACCGCCCTGTGCGACGCGCTGCTGGCCGCCGCACTGCTGCACGACCGCACCCGCTACCCGTACGCCCCGCTGCTGCGCGACGAGCTGCGGGCCCTCGGCGGCGTCGGCGCCGCCGTCTGCGCCACCGCCGCGGCCCTTCCCCTCGCGGTCGCCGTCGCCGGGCTGTGGGCCCTGCCCCTCTTCAGCCTGCCGCTGCTGCTCACCCAGCTGTCCTTCCGCCGGCACGCGCGGGTGCGCACCGCATACCGGCAGATCATCGCCTCCCTCGCCCGCTCCACGGAGGTCGCCGGCTACACCCGGCCCGGCCACGCCCGCAGGGTCGCCCGGCTCAGCTGCGCGGTAGGCCGGGAGATGGGCCTGTCCGGGGCGGACCTCGCGGTGCTGGAGTACGCGGCCCTGATGCACGACATCGGGCAGCTCTCGCTGGTCGACCCGGTGCCGGAAGGGGCCACGGCGCTGCTCCCGGCCGCCGAGCAGCGCCGTATCGCGCTGCTCGGCGGAGCCGTCGTCCGGCAGACCGGCGTCCATGGAGCCGCGTCCGTCGCCGCGGTCGTCGAACGGCAGGCCGATCCTTACCGGGACCAGCCCCGGGCCGCCCGGATCGTCCGCGCCGTCAACGCATACGACGACCTGGCCGGGGGAAGCGGAGGGACAGCGGGCGGGGCGCTCGCCGCGCTGGAGGAACTGCGGCTCGCCACCGCGCGCGACTTCCAGCCGGAGGTCGTCGAGGCCCTCGCCAGAGTCCTCGCCCGAGGCGGTCTGGCCCCGGCCCCGCCCGGGTAACCCATGGGTAATGAGCGAGCGCCCGACCGGGCATGGTTGGATGCGGAGAAGAGGGAGTCCCGCAGGGGAACCCCTCGAGCGAGAGGGTGTCCGGGGGCAGTGACCCGAGCGACCGGCAGGCGGGAATCGTGAGGATCTTCGGGAAGGTACGGCATCGGCCCTCCGCCTCGTGGCGGCAGGCCACCGACCGCGCGTTCACGCTGATCGGCGACGGCCGTTACGAGGACGCGGGCGCGCTGCTGACCCGCGCCGCGGACCTGGAGCCCTGGCTGTCGGAGTCCTGGTTCAACCTGGCTCTGCTGCACAAGTTCCGGCACGACTGGGAGCAGGCGCGTGCCGCAGGACTGCGCGCCGTCGCCCTGCTCGACAAGGAGACCGGGGCACCCGATTGGTGGAATGTCGGCATCGCCGCCACCGCCCTGCAGGACTGGCCGCTGGCCCGCCGCGCCTGGCAGGCCTACGGCCTCAAGGTGCCCGGCGGCCCCACCCGTGCCGGGAGCGCCGCAGGCGCCTCCGCGTCGAACGGCGAACCGCTCGGCATGGACCTGGGCAGCGCGGCCGTACGGCTGTCGCCCGAGGGCGAGGCGGAGGTGGTCTGGGGTCGGCGGCTCGACCCGGCGCGGATAGAGGTGCTGTCCATCCCGCTGCCGTCCTCCGGGCGGCGCTGGGGCGAGGTCGTGCTCCACGACGGCGTGCCCCACGGGGAGCGGACGACCGCCGCCGGACCCTCCTACCCCGTCTTCGACGAGATCGAGCTGTGGGCCCCGTCACCGGTGCCCACCTGGGTGGTGCTGCTGGAGGCCGCCACGGAGGCCGACCGGGACGCCCTGGAGCAGCTCGCCGCCGACGCCGGATTCGCCGCCGAGGACTGGTCGTCCTCGGTGCGGCTGCTGTGCCGGGCCTGTTCCGAGAGCACGATGCCCAGCGCCGAGGGTGAGGGAGAGCACCTCGACCCCCATGACCACAGCGAGCCGGGCCACCCGGGGCCGCTCGGCCACCGCACCGGCGGCGATCTGTGGACCCCCGAGCGTGAGTGCGGGATCGCCGCGCCCGCCGGGCTGGTGCGCGGCCTGCTGGACGGCTGGGTCGCGGACAGCCCGGACTCCCGGGAATGGCGGGATCTCGAGGAAGTGTGCTGACGGCTGGCCGTAGGCTGTACGGGCACGCATCGGGTACACCCGCCGGACACCCTGACCGAACCGGGTATGTACGTCGGGTACTGAGGAAGGCGCAGAGTCTGACATGGCGCAGCAGGAGACGGACCAGCTCGTGAACGACGGTTTCGTCGTGGACACGGAGGACTGCGAGGAGCGTGAGCGCGCACACCGCGAGCGCGGCACGTCCCGTCCGATCACGGTCGTCGGCAATCCGGTGCTCCACAAGGAGTGCCGGGACGTCACGGAGTTCGACGACGAGCTCGCCGCGCTGATCGACGACATGTTCGCCAGCCAGCGGACGGCGGAGGGCGTGGGGCTCGCCGCCAACCAGATCGGCGTCGACCTGAAGGTGTTCATCTACGACTGCCCCGACGACGAGGGCGTACGGCACGTGGGCGCCGTCTGCAACCCGGTGCTGGAGGAGCTCGCGCCGGAGCAGCGCGTGCTGGACGACTCCAACGAGGGCTGTCTGTCGGTGCCGACCGCGTACGCCTCGCTGGCCCGCCCCGACTATGCGGTGGTCCGCGGCCAGGACGCCGAGGGCAAGCCGATCAGGGTGCGCGGCACCGGCTACTTCGCCCGCTGCCTCCAGCACGAGACGGACCATCTGTACGGACGCCTCTACATCGACCGGCTGTCGAAGCGGGAGCGCAAGGACGCGCTGCGGCAGATGGCGGAGGGCGCCCCCCGCTACCCGGTCGTCCCGAACGACTAGTGCCGCGACCGGGCAAAGCCTGCCGGGAGGGGCGCCAGCCGTCCGACGCAGACGAGAGCCCCGGGCGGCGGCTTGGGTTCTAGTGGTCGCCGCCCGGGGCTCCTGTGATCTCAGAAGTCGTCGTCGAAGGAGACCGACCCCTCGACCGCCACCTGGTACGCGGACGGGCGGCGCTCGAAGAAGTTCGTCAGCTCCTGGACGCCCTGCAGCTCCATGAACGAGAACGGGTTCTCGGACCCGTACACCGGGGCGAAGCCCAGCCGGGTCAGCCGCTGGTCGGCGACGCACTCCAGGTACTCGCGCATCGACTCGGTGTTCATGCCGGGCAGACCGTCGCCGCACAGATCGCGGGCGAACTGCAGCTCGGCCTCCACGGCCTCCTTGAGCATGTCCGTGACCTGCACCTGGAGCGTGTCGTCGAACAGCTCCGGCTCCTCCTTGCGGACCGTGTCGACGACCTCGAAGGCGAAGTTCATATGCATCGTCTCGTCGCGGAACACCCAGTTGGTGCCGGTCGCCAGCCCGTGCAGCAGTCCACGGGAGCGCAGCCAGTAGACGTAGGCGAAGGCCCCGTAGAAGAAGAGCCCCTCGATGCAGGCGGCGAAGCAGATCAGATTGAGCAGGAAGCGGCGGCGGTCGGCCTGCGTCTCCAGCCGGTCGATCTTCTCGGCCCCTTCTCCTTCCAGGGCGGCCATCCACTTGAAGCAGAACTGGGCCTTGTCCCGGATGGACGGGATGTTCTCCACGGCCGCGAAGGCCGCGGCACGCTCGTCCGGGTCGGGGAGGTAGGTGTCCAGCAGCGTCAGATAGAACTGGACGTGCACGGCCTCCTCGAAGAGCTGACGGCTCAGATACAGCCGCGCCTCCGGGGAGTTGATGTGCTTGTAGAGCGTGAGCACCAGGTTGTTCGCGACGATCGAGTCGCCGGTCGCGAAGAAGGCGACCAGCCGGCCGATCAGATGCTGCTCGCCCGGCGAGAGCTTGGCCAGGTCGGCGACGTCCGAGTGGAGGTCGACCTCCTCGACCGTCCAGGTGTTCTTGATGGCGTCCCGGTAGCGCTCGTAGAAGTCCGGGTAGCGCATGGGGCGGAGAGTGAGCTCGAAGCCCGGGTCGAGAAGATTCTGGTCACGCATTACTGGCAGGCCTCGCAGGACTCGGGGTTTTCCAGGGAGCAGGCGACTGCCTCTTCGGGGGTCGCCTGCACGGGGACGGAGGGGGCGGCTGCGGCGCTCGCGCCGCCGGCGGCGCGAGCGATCCGGGTGGCCGGGCGGGACCGCAGGTAGTACGTCGTCTTCAGCCCGGACTTCCAGGCATACGCGTACATCGAGCTGAGCTTGCCGATGGTCGGCGTCTCCAGGAACAGGTTCAGCGACTGGCTCTGGTCGAGGAACGGCGTACGGGCGGCCGCCATGTCGATCAGCCCGCGCTGCGGGATCTCCCACGCCGTGCGGTACAGCTCGCGGATCTCGGCCGGGACCCAGCCGAGGCCCTGGACGGAGCCGTTGGACTCGCGCAGCGCCTCCCGGGTCTGCGCATCCCAGACGCCCAGCTTCTTCAGATCCGCCACCAGGTACGAGTTGACCTGGAGGAACTCGCCGCTGAGAGTCTCGCGCTTGAAGAGATTGGAGACCTGCGGCTCAATGCACTCGTACACACCGGCGATGGAGGCGATGGTCGCGGTCGGGGCGATCGCCAGCAGCAGGGAGTTGCGCATGCCGGCAGCCGCCACCCGGGCGCGCAGGGCATCCCAGCGCTCCGGCCAGTTCGGCGTCACCTCGTAGTGGTCCGGGTGGAGCACGCCGCGCGCGGCGCGCGTCTCGGTCCAGGCAGGCAGCGGGCCATGACGCTCGGCCAGATCGCAGGACGCCTCGTACGCGGCGAGCATGATCCGCTCGGCGACCTTCGTGGAGAGCGCCTTGGCCTCGGCGGAGTCGAAGGGCAGCCGCAGCTTGAAGAACACGTCCTGCAGGCCCATCGCGCCCAGGCCCACCGGCCGCCAGCGGGCGTTGGAGCGGCCCGCCTGCTCGGTCGGGTAGAAGTTGATGTCGACGACCCGGTCGAGGAAGGTCACGGCGGTGCGGACGGTGTTGTCCAGCCGCTCCCAGTCGATCTCCCCGGCAGGGGTGACGAACGCGCCCAGGTTGACGGAGCCCAGATTGCAGACCGCCGTCTCCCCGTCGTCCGTGACCTCAAGGATCTCGGTGCACAGATTCGAGGAGTGGACGACCCTGCCGGGCTCCGCGGTCTGGTTGGCGGTGCGGTTGGCCGCATCCTTGAACGTCATCCAGCCGTTGCCGGTCTGCGCCAGGGTGCGCATCATCCGGCCGTACAGCTCCCGCGCCGGAATAGTCTTCCGGGCCAGACCGGCCGCCTCCGCCTTGAGGTAGGCGGCGTCGAAGCCATCGCCCCACAGGTCGACCAGCTCCGGCACGTCGGCGGGGGAGAACAGAGACCAGTCGGCGTCGGCGGCGACCCGGCGCATGAACTCGTCCGGGATCCAGTGCGCCAGATTGAGGTTGTGGGTGCGCCGGGCCTCCTCGCCCGTGTTGTCACGCAGTTCGAGGAACTCCTCGATGTCCGCGTGCCAGGTCTCCAGATAGACGCAGGCAGCGCCCTTGCGGCGGCCGCCCTGGTTGACGGCGGCGACCGAGGAGTCCAGCGTCCGCAGGAAAGGGACGATGCCGTTGGAGTGGCCGTTGGTGCCGCGGATCAGCGAGCCGCGGGAGCGGATGCGTGAGTACGACAGACCGATGCCGCCCGCGTGCTTCGACAGCCGCGCCACCTGGTGGTAGCGGTCGTAGATCGAGTCGAGCTCGTCCAGCGGGGAGTCCAGCAGATAGCAGGAGGACATCTGCGGATGGCGGGTGCCGGAGTTGAACAGCGTGGGGGAGGACGGCAGATAGTCGAGCCGGTTCATCAGCCCGTAAAGCGCGGCTACCTCCTCCAGGGCGCGGATCGAGTCGTCCTCGGCCAGCCCGGCGGCCACGCGCAGCATGAAGTGCTGCGGGGTCTCGATGACATTGCGGGTGATCGGGTGGCGCAGCAGATAGCGGCTGTGGAGGGTGCGCAGACCGAAGTAGCCGAAGCGGTCGTCGGCGCCCTGGGCGAGCGCCTGGTCGACGAGCGAGTCCAGCCGTGCAGAGTGCAGCCGGGCGAACTCCGCGGTCCGGTCGGCGATCAGGCCCTCGCGGCAGCCCACGGCGATGGACGCGGAGAACGAGACCGCCCCCTCACCGGCCGCCTCCTCGGCGATGGTCCGGGTGAGGAGCCGGGCGGCGAGCCGGGAGTACGCGGGGTCCTCGGAGATCAGCCCCGCGGCGGCCTCGGTGGCCAGCGAACGCAACTCGGCCTCGTCCGAACCGGCGTGCCGGCCGCGCAGTGCGGCGGCGGCGACCCGGCCCGGGTCGGTGTCGGGCAGATCGGCGGTGAGGTCGGTCAGGGTCCGCAGCAGCGCGGTCCCGGGGCCGTCGCCCACCCGCTCGGAGATGCCTGAAGCCGGATCGGCTGGCGCGATGGTCACGTGGTGCTCTCCCTCGCTCGGCTCTGGGCCGGCGGGGGAACGGGGCACGGGCGCGCACGCCGTCGCATGGGCGGCCGCGCGTCGTCCACCGGCCCAATTCCGCGAGGCCCGGACGTCTCTGGCGTCCGGTTCGGTCGAGCCGGACGCGCTGCCGGCAGGTCCTCGGACTGGCCTGTGGATGCGACAAAGCGCACCACGGCACACCGTTGCGGGACAGTTCCGGATTCGCACCGGATTCCCCTGGGCGGCAGCGAGGATGAGCATACATGTGGGGGCGGTGTGATGCGGACGGCCCTACATGTTGTGTCGGCCCGGCCTCTTCCTGTCACTGGGGCTCCGCCCCAGACCCCGTTTTCTCGGGGGCTCCGCCCCCGAACCCCCGCGCCTCAATCGCCGGCGGGGCTGGGTTTCTGGTCCCCGCGCCTCAAGCGCGGGCGGGGCTGGGTTTCTGGTCCTCGCGCCTCAAGCGCGGGTGGCTGGACGTCTGGTTCTTGCGCCTGAAGCGTCGGCGGGGTTGGGTTTCTGGTCCTTGCGCCTGAAGCGTCGGTGGGGCTGGGTTTCTGGTCCTTGGGCCTCAAGCGCTGGCGGGGCTGGGTTTCTGGTCCTTGGGCCTCAAGCGCTGGCGGGGCTGGGACTTGGCGTAGCCAGCCAAGCCCGCTGGGGCACCCCGGACGGAGTCCGGGGAGGTGCCTGGGGAAGGTCGAGGACACGGCCGAAGGCCGTGCCTGGGGGTCTGGGGGCCCGCCCCCGGTTATGGGAGGGGAAGGGCCCCCGCAGGCGCAAGCGCCTCAGCCGGCCGCGTCCGCGCCCACCTTCGGCAGCTCCCGCCGCCGCTCCCCGGGCTCCCCCGCGTCCGCCGTGTAGTCCGACGGCCTGGTCTCGTCCACGCCCTCCGGCGCCTTCAACGCCCGCATGACGAAGGTCAGCACCACCGTCACGATGACGTTCAGCACAAACGCCGTGAGGCCGATGTAGCCGATCTCACCGATTCCGGGGATCGCGGCCGACGAGCCGCCGAAGTGCTTCTGCGTTGGGCTGGCCACGCCGTACGCCGCCGCCGTGCCGTAGATCATGCCGACCGCCCAGCCTCCGAGCAGCGCCCAGCGGTGGAACCAGCGGGTGAACAGGCCGCCCACCAGCGCGGGGAAGGTCTGCAGGATCCAGATGCCGCCCAGCAGCTGGAAGTTGATGGCGACCGTCTTGTCCATGGTCAGCACGAACGCCAGTGCGCCGACCTTCACCAGCAGCGACACCAGCTTGGAGACCTTGGTCTCCTGCTCCGGGGTGGCGTCGGGCCGGATGAAGTCCTTGTAGATGTTGCGGGTGAACAGGTTCGCCGCGGCGATCGACATGATCGCCGCCGGCACCAGCGCGCCGATGCCGATGGCGGCGAAGGCCACGCCCGCGAACCAGTCGGGGAACATGTTCTCGAAGAGCTGGGGGATAGCCAGCTGGCCGTTGCTCACCGTCACCCCGGCGGCGAGCGCCATGAAGCCGAGCAGCGCGAGCATGCCCAGCATCAGCGAGTACAGGGGCAGGATCGTGGTGTTGCGCCGGATGACGTTGCGGCTGCGCGAGGACAGCGTCGCGGTGATGGAGTGCGGATACATGAAGAGCGCGAGCGCTGAGCCGAAGGCCAGGGTCGCGTAGCCCCAGTGGGCCGAGTCGCCCGGGATCAGCGAGCCGCGTGGCTTGTCGGTGGCCGGGTTGATCTGCTCGTACGCCGCGCCCGCCTTGGCGAAGATGTCGTCGAAGCCGCCGAGCCTGATCGGGATGTAGATGATCGCTACCGCGATGACGATGTAGATCAGCGTGTCCTTGACGAACGCGATCAGCGCGGGGGCGCGCAGCCCGGAGGAGTAGGTGTAGGCCGCGAGCACTCCGAAGGCGATCAGCAGCGGCAGGTCCTTGACGAACCAGTTGGTGTGCTCGCTGCCGCCGACGCCCATGACGTCCAGCACGGCCTGGATGCCTACCAGTTGGAGCGCGATGTACGGCATCGTCGCCAGGATGCCGGTGAGCGCCACCGCCAGGGAGAGCCCCTTGGAGCCCCAGCGTCCGCGGACGAAGTCGGAGGTGGTGACATAGCCGTGCCGGTGGGAGACCGACCACAGCCGCGGCAGGAAGGTGAAGATCAGCGGATAGACGAGAATGGTGTACGGGACGGCGAAGAAGCCCGCCGCTCCGGCCGCGTAGATGGCTGCCGGGACGGCCACGAAGGTGTAGGCCGTATAGAGGTCGCCGCCGAGCAGGAACCAGGTGATCCAGGTGCCGAACGAACGCCCGCCCAGGCCCCATTCGTCGAGGCTGTGCTCGTTCTCGGCCTTGCGCCAGCGCGCGGCCAGGAAGCCCATGACCGTGACGGCGACGAAGAAGAGGAGGAAGACGGCGAGTGCGACGCCGTTCACGCCGTCCTTCACAGGTCCCCGCCCTCCTTCCGGGCGGAGGCGGCGCGGGCGCTTTTGGCCCGGGCGCGCTGGTCACGCTGGAACAGCCGGTACGCGACCATGGTGAGCCCGGTCGAGACGACCACCCAGAGCATCTGGTACCAGTAGAAGAACGGCATCCCCGCGAACTTCGGTTCGACCCTGGCGTAGGAGCTCACCCAGAGCATCGCGACGAACGGTGCGATGAGACAGAGGGCGACGACGACCCGTAAAGGTGTCACCACGGGCCGCTGACGATCCGTCGCTTGCGTCGCTTCCGTCGGTTCCGGCGCTTGTGACGCCTTGGGCACTTCTGACATGCGGCGAACTCCGTCCCCTTGCCGAACGCCTGTGTAATGCGCACGAAATCTAGGGGAGGGCTGCCCGCCGCGACACCCCCTGTCCGGATAACGGATCTATTCCGTCACGTCGGTTGAACGACGGGAGGCTATTCGGCGGGACGCTGGAGCCGGGCGACGAACTTGTAGCGGTCGCCGCGGTAGACGGAGCGCACCCACTCCACCGGCTCGCCCTGGGTGTCGATGGAGTGCCGGGACAGCATCAGCATCGGCAGCCCGACGTCCGTGCCCAGCAGCCCGGCCTCACGCGGGGTGGCCAGTGAGGTCTCGATGGTCTCCTCGGCCTCGGCGAGCCGCACGTCGTACACCTCCGCCAGAGCGGTGTAGAGGGAGGTGTACTTCATCAGATTGCGGCGCAGGGCGGGGAAGCGCTTCGCGGACAGATGCGTCGTCTCGATGGCCATGGGCTCGCCGCTCGCGAGCCGCAGCCGCTCGATGCGCAGCACCCGGCCGCCCGTGGGGATGTCGAGCAGCCCGGCCAGGGTGTCGTCGGCGGTGACATAGCCGATGTCGAGCAACTGGGAGGTCGGCTCCAGGCCCTGGGCGCGCATGTCCTCCGTGTACGAGGTGAGCTGCAGGGCCTGGGACACCTTGGGTTTGGCGACGAAGGTGCCCTTGCCCTGGATGCGCTCCAGGCGGCCTTCGACGACGAGTTCCTGCAGTGCCTGGCGCACGGTGGTGCGGGAGGTGTCGAACTCCGCCGCGAGCGTCCGCTCCGGCGGCACCGGGGTGCCGGGCGGCATGGTCTCGGTCATCTCGAGGAGATGCCGCTTGAGGCCGTAGTACTTGGGCACGCGCGCGGTGCGGGCCTGGTTGCCGTTCTCGGTCTCGGTGCCGCTCCCGTCTGTGGTCATGGCCCGCCTCTCCGCCTTCTGCCCTGCTGCCGTCACCGGCACCTCCGTCTGTTGCGGCTCACATGGTGGCACGGCCCGATCACAGGTCGTCGACCTCCTTCAGGTGTCGGTCCGGTAACGGACGTGACAGCCCTTCTTATACACCCTTGACACCCCTAAAGGTCTAGGCCAAGCTCCCGGTACTGGTCTAAACCATTAAAGACCAGATCCCGGCCCCAGGGCAGACTCCGATGCGCGACCTCAAGTTCTGCGCGACTCCCGGGTGGTGGGGGGGTAACTCTTGCATCCCTTGAGGAGGGTGGCGTGAAGCGTAAGCTCATGGCTGCGGTGGGTGTGGCTGCGATGACCGCGTCGATCGCGGCATGCGGCTCCGACAGCACCGAGGCCGCGAAGGACCCCAAGGACCGCGACGAGACGCTGACCGTCTGGCTGATGGTCGATGCGCAGTCCACCTGGCCCGAGCTGGTCAAGGATGTCAACGCCCAGTTCAACGCCAAGTACCCCGAGGTCAAGGTCAACGTCCAGTACCAGCAGTGGGGCGACAAGACCAAGAAGCTGGACGCCGCCCTCGCCGGTGACAAGTTCCCCGACGTCGTCGAGCTCGGCAACACCGAGACGATGACATACATCCTCAACGGCGCCCTGGGCGAGATCGACGAGAAGAAGTACGAGAACTCCGACACCTGGATCAAGGGTCTCAAGGACACCTGCTCCTTCGAAGGCAAGCTCTACTGCGTTCCTTACTACGCGGGCGCCCGTGTCGCGATCTACAGCAAGGACATGTTCAAGGCCGGCGCCGGCTCGGACGCGCTGCCGGCCACCGAGGCCGAGCTGACCGCCGCCCTCGACAAGGTCCAGCAGAAGTACGGCCAGGACAAGGCCTTCTCGCCGCTCTATCTGCCCGGCCGCTACTGGTACGCCGCCATGTCCTACGTCGCCGCGTACGGCGGCCAGATCGCCGAGTACGACGAGGGCGGCAAGAAGTGGAAGGCCACCCTCTCCACGCCCGAGGCGCAGCAGGGCATCAAGCACTTCGTCGACCTGGTCAACAAGTACAACCACGGCGACAAGACGAAGGACGAGCAGGACCACGCCAACGTCATGGCCAACGAGAAGACCGCTCTTCTCTACGGAAACGGCTGGGAGGCCGGCAGCGTCGTCGACCCGGCCGCCAACGGCAACGAGAAGCTCAAGGACAAGATCGGCACCGCGGGCATGCCCGGCCCGAACGGCAAGGCGCTGCCGTCCTTCATCGGCGGCTCCGACCTCGCCACCATCTCCAAGTCCAAGGTCCAGGACCTGGGTCAGGAGTGGATCTCGTTGTTCACCAGTGAGAAGTCCCAGGCCGTCCTCGCCTCCAAGAACATCCTGCCCAACAACACCAAGCAGCTCGAGCCGCTGAAGGCGAAGCCGGAGACCGCCCCGATCGCCAACGCCGTCCCGGACGCCTGGTTCACCCCGATCGCCCCCGGCTGGGCCGCGGTCGAGAAGAGCGAGGTCCTGGAGCTGATGCTGCTCGACATCATCAAGGGCACGTCCGTCGAGGAAGCCACCAAGAAGGCCGACGAGGAGATCGACAAGCTGATCAACGAGCAGTCCTGACCTGACCCGGGACTCTCGACGGCTTCGGTCCCCTTCGTCTGTCGCGGGTGCGGCCGGCCTGCTCCGGCGCAGGCCGGCCGCACCCGCCCCGGTACTTCCCGGTCGTTACGTCTGAACGGAAGGCTCAGCACCATGAGTGCCGCCGATATGAAAGCAGCCGACCCGGCGGCGCCCGCCCCGCGGCGCACCGAGGCCACCGGCCCGCGGCCGCCCCGGGGCACGGCGCGCAAGGCCCGCAGCGTCCGCGCCCGAAGAGCCGGTGAGCTGCTGCCGTATCTGCTGATCGGCCCGACCATCGTCGCCATCGCCGCGGTCTTCCTCTGGCCGCTGGCCAAGACGGTGATCATGTCCTTCCAGGACGTCGGCCGCAAGGAGCTGTGGACGGGGGAACCGGCTCCCTGGGTCGGCTTCGAGCAGTTCACCGACATCTTCGCCGACGCGGCCTTCTGGGACTCCGTCGTCCTCACCGTGGTCTTCATGGCCGCGTGTGTGATCGCCACCCTTGCTCTCGGGCTCGCCGTCGCGCTGATGATGCAGCGCATGTCGGCATGGGTGCGGCTGCTGGTGACCGCGGCGCTGATCGCCGCCTGGTCCATCCCGCTGATGGTGGCCGCCTCGATCTTCCGCTGGTTCTCCGACTCCGACTACGGCGTCTGGAACATGGTCCTGTCCAAGTACCTCGGACTCGACTTCCAGGGCCACAACTGGTTCCTGGACCACAGACAGGGCTTCGTCGTCATCGGCGCGGTCGTCGTCTGGGGCGCGGTCCCCTTCGTCGCCATCACGCTGTACGCGGCCCTCACCCAGGTCCCCAGGGAACTGGAGGAAGCCGCGGCCATCGACGGCGTCGGGGCCTTCGGGAACTTCCGCTTCGTCGTCTGGCCGGTCATCAAGCCGGTCTTCCAGATGGTCGCGACCCTGTCGGTCATCTGGGACTTCAACGTTCTCGGCCAGGTCTGGCTGATGCGCGGCACCAAACCGGAACCCGAGTACGAGGTGCTCGGCCTCTACGCCTTCAACAAGGCCTTCGAGTCCAACTCCTTCAGCCAGGGCGCGGCGATCTCCTTGATCACGGTGCTGCTGCTGTCCGGCGTCGCCGTGTACTACCTGCGCCAGCTGCTCAAGATCGGAGAGGTCGAGTGAGCGCCACCGCCTCCGCCCCGAACCCCGCGAAGACCGCTTCCTCCGCGGAGACGGCGCCGGGGCCCTCGCCCGCTGCGATCCGGCCGGATCGCAGGAACAGATCCCGGCATGCCTACAACCTCATCGGGCTGCTGACCTTCGTCGTCATGATCTTCCCGGTGTACTGGCTGGTCATCAGCGCACTGAGGCCCAATGCCGAGATCCGCAGCTACGACCAGACCCTGTGGCCCTCGTCGATCACCTTCGACAACTTCAGCCGGGCCATGGACCAGGCCAACTTCGGCACCGCGGTCAAGTCCAGCCTCATCGTCTGCGTCACCGCGGTCGTAGGCGCGATGATCATGGCCACCATCGCCGCGTACGCCATCGGCCGCTTCCGCTTCAAGGGCCGCAGGATCTTCATGATCGTGCTGATCCTGGTCCAGCTGCTGCCGCCGACCGCGATGCTGATCCCCATCTATCTCCAGCTCAACGAACTCGGCGCGCTGAACGAGTACTGGGGCGTGATCATCGTCTATCTCGTCTCCACGCTGCCGTTCGCCACCTGGATGATCCGCGGCTTCGTGATCAACATCCCCAAGGAGCTGGAGGAGTCCGCCATGGTGGACGGATGCAGCCAGATGGGCGCCTTCTGGCGGGTCGTCTTCCCGCTGCTCGCGCCGGGGCTCGCAGCCGCCTCCATCTACTCGCTGATCAACGCCTGGAACGAGTATCTGCTCGCCTATGTCGTGCTCCAGGACAACGACAAGTACACGCTCAACGTGTGGCTGGCGAACTTCACCACCTCGCGCGGAGTGGACTACGGCGCGCTGATGGCCGCCTCGACGCTCATCGCCATCCCCGTCGTCGCCTTCTTCATGGTCATCCAGAAGAAGATGGCAGCGGGGCTCACCTCGGGCGCAGTGAAGGGATAACACCGCCCTATGACGACGCTTGTGAGCACATCCGACACCCTCACCCGCGACGCCCTCGCCGTGCTCCAGCCGGGCTTCACCGGCACCACGGCCCCCGACTGGCTGCTCCGCCGCATCGGCGAAGGGCTCAGCGCGGTCGGTCTGTTCGGCCGCAACATCACCTCGCCCGAGCAGCTCGCCGCGCTCACCGCGCAGCTGCGGGCCGAGCGGGACGACGTCCTGGTGGCCATCGACGAGGAGGGCGGCGACGTCACCCGGCTCGAGGTGCGCACCGGCTCCTCCTTCCCCGGCAACTACGCGCTGGGAGTGGCGGACGACACCGAGCTGACCCGGGCCGTCGCAGCGGAGCTCGGCCGGCGGCTCGCCGCCTGCGGGGTCGACCTCAACTGGGCGCCCTCCGCTGACATCAACTCAAACCCTAATAATCCGGTCATTGGTGTGCGGTCCTTCGGCGCGGACCGTGAACTGGTCGAACGTCACACCGCCGCCTATGTCGAGGGGCTCCAGTCGGCCGGGGTCGCCGCCTGCACCAAGCACTTCCCCGGACACGGCGACACCGGTGTCGACTCACACCATGCGCTGCCCCGCATCGATGTGGACCTCGCCACGTTGCACGCCCGTGAACTGGGGCCTTTCCGCGCGGCCGTCGCCGCGGGTTCCAAAGCCGTGATGAGCGCGCATATCCTGCTTCCCGCGCTCGACCCCGACCGCCCGGCGACGCTGAGCCCGCAGATCCTGACCGGACTGCTGCGTGAAGAGCTGGGCTACCAGGGGCTGATCGTCACCGACGGCATGGAGATGCAGGCCGTCGCGGCGACGTACGGCATCGAGCGCGGCTCCGTGCTCGCGATCGCCGCGGGCGCCGACGCCATCTGCGTCGGCGGCGGCCTGGCCGACGAGGAGACCGTGCTGCGGCTGCGCGATGCGCTGGTCACGGCGGTGCACCACGGCGACCTGCCCGAGGAGCGGCTCGTCGACGCAGCGGCGCGTGTGCGCGCCCTCGCCGACTGGACGCGCCGGGCCAGGGGGGCTGAGAGGGAGCCGGGCGCGGCTTCAGAGGAGGGGACCGCGCCCGGCTCCGGCAGGGCGGACGTCGGGCTGGTCGCGGCCCGGCGCGCGGTGAAGCTGACGGCGCGCCTGCCGTACGAACCGCCCTCCACCGCCCCGTATGTGGCGGCCCTCACCCCGATCGCGAACATCGCCGTCGGCGACGAGACCCCGTGGGGCGTGGCGGCGGAGCTGGACGCCCTGCTGCCGGGCACCGCGAGCGGCTCGTACGGGGAGACGGACGACGCCCGCGGGCCGGCCGACGAGGTGCTGGCCGCGGCGGGGGACCGTAGGATCGTCGCTGTGGTGCGCGACGCCCACCGCCACCCCTGGATGATGCGTGCGCTCGACGCCCTCGTCGCCGCCCGGCCCGACACGGTCGTCGTGGAGATGGGCGTGAACGGCATGACGCCGAGGGGAGCGCTGCATATCGCGACCCACGGGGCGGCCCGGGTGTGCGGGCGCGCCGCCGCCGAGGTGATCGCCGGGGCCGGCGCGTGATTCCGGGGTACCGGGGCGTGGTTCCGGGGTAGCCGTCAGGAGGTGCCGGCATGTCGTCCGTGACCAACCTCTCAGGAGGGCACGGGGAGAGCGAGCTTCCCGGCCGGATCATGGCCGGGGAGATGGCGGAGCAGCCGGCGGTGCTGCGGCGCGTCCTCGAAGCGGGCGCGCCGGCGATCCGCGAGGCCGCCGAGGCCATCGCGGCGAAGAGGCCCCGCTTTGTGCTGCTGACCGCGCGGGGCACGTCCGACAACGCGGCCCTGTACGCCAAGTACCTGCTGGAGGTCCGGCTGGGGCTGCCGTGCGGGCTCACCTCGATGTCCACGACGACGGCGTACGGCGCGCGGCCGGACCTCAGGGACGTACTCGTCGTCACCGTCAGCCAGTCCGGCGGGTCACCGGACCTGGTGGCCTCCACGATGGCTGCGCGGGACGCCGGGGCGATCACCCTGGCCGTCACCAACAACGCGGACTCGCCGCTGGCGGCGGTGTCGGAGTGCCATGTCGACATCCTGGCCGGCCCGGAGAAGGCGCTTCCGGCGACGAAGACGTACACCGCGTCGCTGCTGTCGCTCTATCTCCTTGTGGAGGGCCTGAGCGGCGGGGACGGCGCGCCCGCGACGGTGCTGCCGGAGCTGGCCGAGCGGGTGCTGGCGCGGGGCGACGAGGTGCGGCAGCTCGCCGCGCGGTACCGGTTCGCCGAGCGGATGGTCATCACCTCGCGGGGATACGGCTATCCCACGGCGAAGGAGGCGGCGCTCAAGCTCATGGAGACCAGCTACATCCCGGCGCTGTCGTACTCCGGGGCGGATCTGCTGCACGGGCCGCTGGCCATGGTCGACAACATCTCACCGGTCATCGCGGTGGTGACGGACGGCAAGGGCGGCGAGGCGCTCCGGCCGGTGCTGGAGCGGCTGCGGGGGCGCGGCGCGGATCTTGTGGTGATCGGCCCCGAGGCCCAGGTGGCGGCGGCGTCCGCAGGCTTCGTCCTGCCGACGGCGGGCGTGCCCGAGGAGCTCCAGCCGATCCTGGAGATCCTCCCCCTCCAGCGCCTGGCGTACGAGATCACGATCGCGCGCGGCCAGGACCCGGACGCCCCGAGGGCGCTGGCCAAGGTCACCCAGACCCGCTGAGCCCCTCCGGGGAGGGGTGCCCGGCCCCGTGGCTGCGGGTTTCCGTCCCTGCCCACCCGCCCTTGCTCGGTGCGGCGTCTGCGCCCCACACCCGCGCAGTCCCCCGGCGCTTCGCGCGGGGGCGGGTTTCCCCGCAGCCGCCGGGGCGGCGGCGCATGGCGTGCCCCGGTGCTTCGCGGGGCGGTCGGCGTCGGGTGGCGGAGCACCCGGTCGCAAGGCACCCGCGGGCCGCGGCGCCGCGACGGGACCCTCAACCCGTACGGCACCGCAGCCCGGAGTTGCGCCGGCCGTCGGGTGTGCGGTCCCGGGCGGCCGGGGGAGGCATCGGCGCAGTCAGGGCAGAGAGCGCCCGGTGCCTCGATCCGCCCTCCTGTGCGGGGAGGGCGGAAGCTTTTTTACCGGTTCATTGCGAACCTCGTCATACATGTCATTCTGGACTAGACCATTTAGGGATGTCTATCCGTTCGCACAGCTTAGTTCCCGGCGGCCCGTTCGTTCACCCCAAAGGTACGCTCGCAGATGTGCCGTCCATGAACGATCTCGTACGCCAGCACACCGCCCTGAGCGAATCCGACCTCGAGTGGCTCCATCTGCTGGTCTCGGAGTGGCAGCTGCTCTCCGATCTGTCCTTCGCCGACCTCGTCCTGTGGGTTCCCACCCGCGACGGCACCCGCTATGTCTCCGTCGCCCAGATGCGTCCCAACACCGGACCCACCTCCTACCAGGACGACATGGTCGGCCATCTCGTCCCCCGCGGCCGGCGTCCGCTGCTGGACGCCGCGCTGGACGAGGGGCGGATCGTCCGGGAGGGCGACCCGGAGTGGCGTGAGGAGGTTCCCGTGCGGGTGGAGTCGATCCCCGTACGCCGTGAAGGCCGCGTCCTCGGCGTCATCGCGCGCAACACCAATCTGCTGACCGTGCGCACCCCCAGCCGGCTGGAGCTCACCTACCTCCAGTCCGCCTCCGACCTCGCCCAGATGATCGCCGCGGGCGCGTTCCCCTTCCCCGGCCAGCAGGTCGACATGGACGCCTCGCCCCGCGCCGGCGACGGGCTGATCCGCCTCGACGCCGACGGGGTCGTCCAGTACGCCTCGCCGAACGCCCTGTCCGCCTACCATCGCCTCGGCCTGGCCGCCGACCTCGTCGGCCAGCACCTGGGCCAGATCACCGCCGAGCTGGCGCCCTCCCGCGGCCCGGTCGACGAAGCCCTGGTCAAGCTGGCCTCCGGCTACGCCCCCCGCGAGGCCGAGGTCGAGGGCAACGGCGGTGTGATCCAGCTGCGCGCCATCCCCCTCAAGCCCAAGGGGCCGCGGATCGGCTCCCTCGTCCTGCTGCGCGACGTCACCGAACTCCGCCGCCGCGAGCGCGAACTGATCACCAAGGACGCCACCATCCGGGAGATCCACCACCGGGTGAAGAACAACCTCCAGACGGTCGCCGCGCTGCTGCGCCTGCAGGCCCGACGGATGGATTCGGTACGGGGGAGGGAGGCGCTCAACGAGGCGGTGCGCCGTGTCGGCTCGATCGCGATCGTGCACGAGACCCTCTCGCAGAACCTCGACGAGCGGGTCGAGTTCGACGACATCGCCGACCGGGTCATCGCCATGGTCGCCGAGATCTCACCGGGCAAGGTCGAGTGCCGCCGCACCGGACGCTTCGGCATTCTTGACGCCGAGGTCGCCACCCCGCTGTCGATGGTGCTGACGGAGGTGCTGCAGAACGCCCTGGAGCACGCCTTCCCGCAGGACGGGCACGGCTCGCTGGAGGTCTCGGCGGTGCGCGGAGGTCTGCGCCCCGGCGCCGGGCGGCTGCTGATCACCGTCCAGGACGACGGCCGCGGTCTGCCCGAGGGCTTCGACCCGCAGAGTGCGGGCAACCTGGGCCTGCAGATCGTACGGACCCTGGTGGAGGGGGAGTTGGGCGGTACGTTCGACATGCTCCCCGTGCCCGCTCCGGACCGCGGCACTCGTGTCGTGCTCGACATCCCCTTGCAGGCGGAGAAGGAGAAGCGCTGAGAGGGCGCCGCCGACGGCGATGAGCCCCGGACCGTGGAGAGCGGTCCGGGGCTCGAAGCTGTATGAGGTGGTGCTCGGTGCGCATTCGGGGTACTGCGCGGCTGCGGCTCGGGGGCGGTGGAGTGCGTACTCGCTGTACGCGCCGCCGGCCTTAAGGTCGTAGCGGGGGCGTGTCAGGCGCTTGCGTTGCGCGCCCGGTTGCGAGCGGCGCGGCGCTTCATCGCGCGGCGCTCGTCCTCGCTGAGGCCACCCCAGACGCCGGAGTCCTGGCCGGACTCGAGCGCCCACTGCAGGCACTGCTCCATGACGGGGCAGCGACGGCAGACGGCCTTGGCTTCCTCGATCTGCAGCAGCGCAGGACCGGTGTTGCCGATGGGGAAGAACAGCTCGGGGTCTTCCTCGCGGCAAACGGCGTTGTGACGCCAGTCCATGGCTGCTACCTCTCCTTGATTACACACATGCTTGTGAATGTGAACGCTTTCACGAATCCCCCCGCAAGGGAAGGGCCGACTTCCGGTTGCCCGGTGTGGTCCTGGGTTTGAGGAGGGGTTCTGGCGATCTGTGGTGCCGGTGGTGCGGGCTGTCCCGATCGCCAAGAAGAGATTCGCAAACCTCGGCGGCGGATACAACCCCTTCCGGAAAGTTTTTTTTGATTCCTCGGTGTCGACTAGGTCACAGCCGTACTTCTATGGGGTGGGAGCCAGTCCGTGCGTTCGAGTTAAAGGACTTTCGGCCCTTCCACTCACACAATCACACGCAGTGCACGGCGAACGCCTGTGAACGTCACGCTAGTCCGTAGTCCAAGGTGGTCGCCATCCATCTGGAAAGGGAGTGGAACCTTTGAATGCAAGGTGAAGTCTGTGACGTCGTGAAGCCTCAGCGCATGCTTGCCGCGCGGGCCGCGCTCGGGGGAGGAGGTGAGCAGCTGGGTGGCGTAACGGGCCACCGCCGACGTCGACAGCCGGGACAGCGCGAGCACGTCGAGCGCGGTGTCGAACGAGGCGTCCGGCGACGCGTACACCGGACGATTGCCCAGGTAGGTCCAGGGCGCGGTGTTGCAGACTATGGACAGCGCCAGGTCGGAGACCGGCTCCGCGCCGGGACGCTCCAGGGTGATCTTCCCCCGGCGCCGGTGCGGCTCGTTCACGAACTGGCGGAAGGCCTGGCGGACGTAGAGCGCGTGTGTGGACCGTTTGCCGCGCTCCCGGTGCTGTTCGACCCTGCCGATCACGCCCGCGTCGAAGCCGAAGCCCGCGCAGAACGTGAACCAGCGGGACGGCACGCCCTCGTCCTCCGTACCGGGTGTGCCGGCGGCGAGGCCGAGGCCGACCGTCCGCTCCGTGCGGTCACGGAGCGCGTCCAGGATCGCGCCGGTCGCCTCCACGGCGTCGTTCGGCAGGCCCAGCGCGCGGGCGAAGACATTGGTGGAGCCACCGGGCACGACGGCGAGGCGGGGAAGCCGCTCCGGGTCGGGGCCGTGGTGCAGCAGACCGTTGACGACCTCGTTGACCGTGCCGTCTCCGCCGAGGGCGACGACCAGATCCATGTTGTCGCTCTCCGCCGCCCGGCGCGCGAGGTCGCGGGCGTGGCCGCGGTACTCGGTGGTGACGGCCTCCAGCTTCATCTCGCTGGCGAGTGCGTGGATGAGGACGTCACGCGTGCGGGCACTGGTGGTGGTGGCTGCCGGATTGACCACGAGAAGTGCGCGCATGCGGAGCAGCGTACCTACTGGGGGGTACCGGGCCCAGTCCGGGGCTTCGACCTGTGGACGGCGACGGGACACGGCGGGCCGCTACCCTGCTGGGGTGAGCGCCGAAGACCAGACCAGTCCTGAGCAGAGCAGCCCCCAGTCCTCCCGCCCCGCCCGGCTGACCGCGGCGGCCGCGGTGTCCGGAGTGGAGGGCCTGGCCCTCGCGGGCGGCGGCGGATACATGCTCGTCGAGGCGCTCCTCGGGCAGCCGGACGGCCGGACCCAGGCCCTCATGGGCGGTCTGACCNCCGGACGGCCGGACCCAGGCCCTCATGGGCGGTCTGACCCTCTTCGCGCTCGCGCTGATTCCGCTGGCCGCGGCGCGCGGACTGCTGCGGATGCGCAGCTGGAGCCGCGGCCCCGCGATCATCACACATCTGATGGCGCTCATCCCGGCGTGGACGCTGCTGCGTGCCTCCGGCGCGCTGATCCCCCTCGGAATCGCACTGGCGGCGGTCGCGGTGACGGGCCTTGTGCTCCTGGTCAACCCGACGGCGACGCAGGCGCTGGGGATCCGGGGAGCGGGCGCGACGCGCGACGCTTAAGGCGGCGGGCGACCTCAATCGCCGGACGGGCTGGAAGATCCACCCTGTCCGGCGACCGAGGACCAGACCAAGCCCCGCCCGGGGGCACCCCCGTGGGGGCGCCTCCGGGCGGGGCACCCCCGGACGGAGTCTGGGGGAGGTAGCTGGGGGAGTCTGCGGCGCGGGGGTCCGGGGCGGAGCCCCCGCAGGGGGTCTGGGGCGGAGCCCCGGTTACTCCTCCACCAGCAGCTTCTCGCGCAACTGCGCCAGCGTCCTCGCCAGCAGCCGGGAAACGTGCATCTGGGAGATGCCCACTTCCTGGGCGATCTGCGACTGCGTCATATTGCCGAAGAACCTCAGCAGCAGGATCCGCTTCTCCCGCGGCGGGAGGTCCTCGAGCAGCGGCTTGAGCGACTCCCGGTACTCGACGCCCTCCAGCGCCTCGTCCTCCGCGCCGAGGGTGTCCGCGACCGCGGGGGACTCGTCGTCGGTGTCGGGAACGTCCAGGGAGAGCGTGGAGTACGCGTTGGCGGACTCCAGGCCCTCGAGGACCTCCTCCTCCGAGATGCCGAGGCGCTCGGCGAGCTCGTGGACGGTCGGGGAGCGGCCGTGCTGCTGGGACAGCTCGGCGGTGGCGGTGGTCAGGGAGAGCCGCAGCTCCTGAAGGCGGCGCGGCACACGCACCGCCCACCCCTTGTCGCGGAAGTGCCGCTTGATCTCGCCGACGACCGTGGGGGTGGCGTAGGTGGAGAACTCCACGCCCCGCTCGGGATCGAAGCGGTCCACCGACTTGATCAGGCCGATCGTGGCGACCTGCGTCAGATCGTCGAGCGGCTCCCCGCGGTTGCGGAAGCGCCGCGCCAGATGCTCCACCAGCGGCAGATGCATCCGCACGAGCTGATTGCGCAGCTCCGCCCGCTGCGGAGACCCGGCGGGCAGCTTGCGCAGCTCGATGAAGAGTGCCCGTGCCCCGCTGCGGTCCTGGGGGGCGAGCGGCTGCTCGTGCTGCTGCTCCGGCGTGTGCTCGCTGTGCTCGCTCATACGGTCCGCCTGGTCCGCCTGGTCTGCCTGGGCCTGAGCCGGCCGGTCCGCGGCCGCCGGCCGGCCGCCCGGTCCGTCCACCGCCGGGTGCGGCCGCGCCTGCTGCTCGGGGATGCCGGCCGACGAGCTCAGCACCCTGGGGTTGCGCTCCTCGTCCTCCTGCATCGGACCGTCCCCGTTTCCGTCGCTCACGCCGGCCCGGGTCCCGCGCCGCGCTGCTTGTACAGGCTGATGGAGACCGTCTGGTCGTCCGCCACGGAGGAGTCGACCTTGCCGGCCAGTGCGGAGAGCACCGTCCAGGCGAAGGTGTCGCGCTCCGGGGCGCGCCCGTCGGTCGTAGGAGCCGAGACCGTCACTTCGAGAGAGTCGTCGACCAGTCGGAACACACAGCTGAGGACCGACCCGGGGACGGCCTGCTGCAGCAGGATCGCGCACGCCTCGTCGACCGCGATCCGCAGATCCTCGATCTCGTCCAGGGTGAAGTCCAAGCGCGCAGCCAGACCGGCCGTGGCCGTACGCAGCACGGAAAGGTAGGCGCCCGCAGCGGGCAGACGGACTTCCACGAAGTCCTGAGTCCCGGGCTCGCCTGCGATCTGGGACACCCTCACCTCCAAGGTGCACAAGCTCTTTCGGGGCCGCGGGAGGGAAGGTCCCGAAGCCGTGGGGCATATGTCAGTACGCGGCGGTACTGCCTGGCGACGCTATCGCGATCCATGATGCCGTGTCGCCGGACCCCCAACCGATGGCTGTCACTCATGGTAAGGCAATGAGTACGGACAGTGGCTAGAGGTCTGCCGGGACCAATTGCATGGACCCGGCGGAGGGTTGACGTACCCATGCGCCGGGCGGTCGAACCGTCCGCTCGCAGTCGGCGTCCTCTTGGCGTCGGCATGGGCGTCGGCGTCGCCGCCGACTCCCGGGTCAGGGGGCGGGGCGACCGGTGATCACGGCTGTCACCGAGGCGCCGGCAGGGAAGGCCCCCTCTTCGGCGAGGGCGGTCAGCCCGTACAGCATCTTGGCGACGTAGAGCCGCTCGACGGCCAGTCCGTGCCGCTGTTCGAAGTCGGCGGCGAAGGCGTCGAGCTCAGGGGGCGTACGGGCGTATCCGCCGAAGTGGAAACGCTCGTCGAGCGACCAGTCCCCGGCCGGACCGCCGAACGCCGCGCGCTGGAGGGCGCGTATCTCCTCGCCGAGGAAGCCGCCCCTGAGGACGGGGAAGCCGATGGCCCGCCGGCCGCGGGGGAGCCCGGCGGCGAGTCCCGCGAGTGTGCCCCCGGTGCCGCAGGCGACGCCGACCACATGGGCGCCGCTTCCCGCGCCGCCCGTCTCCGGGCTCAGCTCCCGGCCCAGATCGGCGCAGCCGAGGACGGCGGGGGCGTTGCTGCCGCCCTCGGGAACCACGTACACGTCGTCCGGCGTCGAGTCCCCGGTGGCTTCCCGCAGGATGCGGGCGAGCACCACGGGGTCGCGTTTGGCGCGGTAGGCCGCCCGGTCGGTGAAGTGCAGCCGCATCCCGTCCGCGGCGCACTGTGCGAGGGACGGGTTGAGCGGCCGGCCGGCCAGCTCGTCGCCGCGCACCACCCCGATGGTGTCGAAGCCCAGCAGCCGGCCGGCCGCCGCGACCGCGCGGAGGTGGTTGGAGTACGCGCCGCCGAAGGTGAGCACCGGGCGGCCCGCCGCCGCCTCCAGGTTGGGTGTCAGCTTGCGCCATTTGTTGCCGGGGATGTCCGGATGGATCAGGTCGTCGCGCTTGAGCAGCAGGCGCAGCCCCCGGGAGGTGAAGCGCTCGTCCCCGGTCTCCTGGAGCGGGGAGGGGAGCGCCGGCCGCAGGGCGGTGGACGGGGAGGGCGGCGCTTCGTGGGTCATCCGTCCATTGTCGTCTCCTCCTCTTGTCGCTTCGTCGATGTGTGCCGAGATGTGTGCCGTGATGCGTGGCTTGATGTGTGCCCGCGGTGGGTGACGCTCAGCTGGCGCCGAGCCACAGGTCGGGGCCGAAGACCTCGTAGTGGACGTCGGACGCGGGCACCCCCCGGGCCAGCAGCTGCCCGCGCACGGCGCGCATGAAGGGCAGCGGGCCGCACAGCCAGGCGCGTACGCCCGGCAGCAGCGGAATCCCGGTCAGGTCGACGAGCCCGGTGTGGACGGCGGTCGCGGCGCCGTCGGCTCGCTCGCGGAGGTCGGGGTCCTCGTACCAGTAGTGCGCCACGGCCTCCGGGAGCTTGCCGATCAGCAGGTCGCAGTCCGCCCGCAGGGCGTGCGCTGCGGGGCTGCGGTCGCCGTGTACGACGGTGACCGGTCCGCGGTGCCCTTCGGCGACGAGCTGCTGGAGCATGGCGGCCATGGGCGTCACCCCGATCCCGGCGGAGGCGAGCAGCAGGGGCGTGTCGGCGTCGGTCGCGTCCAGGACGAGATCGCCGTAAGGGGCGGAGACGCGGAGCCGGTCCCCCGCGCGCACCCGGGTGTGCAGATGGGCGGAGACCTCGCCGTCGGGGCCGCGTTCGCCGCGGACGCGCTTGACCGCGATCGAAAGGACGTCCGAGCCGGGGGCGCAGATCAGGCTGTACTGGCGTATCTGGCGGGCGCCGTCTGGGAGTTCGGTCTGCACGGAGACGTACTGGCCCGGCAGGAAGCCGGGGGCGGGGCTGCCGTCCGCGGGGCGCAGCCGGAAGACCGTGACGTCGGCGGTCTGCTCGGCGCGGTCGACGACGACCCAGTCGCGCCAGACGTCGCCCGCCTCGACGCCCTGCCGTGCGTACAGCCGGGCTTCCAGGGAGACGAGCGTGTCCGCCATCAGCCAGTAGACCTCGTCCCAGGCGGCCGCGACCTGCGGGGTGACGGCGTCGCCCAGCGTCTCGGCTATGGCCGCGGAGAGGTGGGTGTGCACGGTGCGGTACTGCTCGGCGGTCACGCCCAGTGAAGCGTGCTTGTGCGCGATGCGGGCCAGCATGGCGTCCGGGCGGTCGTCGGGGCGGTCCACGAGGTGCGAGGCGAACGCGGCGATGGAGCCGGCCAGGGCGCGGCGCTGGTCGCCGGAGGCCTGGTTGCCGCGGTTGAACAGCTCGCGCAGCAGCTCCGGATGCGCCGTGAACAGCCGGTCGTAGAAGCGCTGCGTGATCTCGTCCAGGGAGGCTGCGACGGCGGGGAGGGTGGCGCGGACGGTCGCGGCCGAGGTCTCGGACAGCATGGGCGGTTCCCTTGTCTTGTTCGAATCGAATAATTGGAGTCTTGGATTCGTATTTTTGGGGAGGGGGTGTTGCGGTGCGGCTGTTGCGGCACGGGTGCCGAGGGGTGCGTCCCGAGGCGACTACGCGCTGCGGGTGGGGCTGAGGCCGAGCAGCAGCGGGCCGGTGGGGGAGTCGACGAGTTCCGCGACCGTGACCGGGTCGAGGGTGGCGTAGAAGGCCTCCTGTGCCCGGCGCAGCGCCCCGCGCAGCCGGCAGGCGGAGCGCAGCGGGCAGGGGGTGTCGCCTTCGCACTCGACGACGTCGCCGGGGCCTTCCAGTTCGCGGACCAGGGTGCCGACCGAGGCGGCTCGGCCGGCCGGGGTGAGTGTGAGTCCGCCGCCGCGGCCGCGGCGCGTCTCGACGAGGCCGAGGTGCTTCAGGCGGGCCACGGCCTTCGCCGTGTGGGTGTACGGGACCTGCATGGTCTCGGCGACCTCCCGCGTGGTGGGCAGGTCCTCGCCTTTGGTGACGGCCAGCCGCATCAGTACGCGCAGCGCCAGGTCGGTGAATCTCGTCAGCCGCATGGCGGCAGCGTAGATAAACAAGCATCTGGGATGCAACTTTGAGTCGGCTGTGCGAGGTGCGCGGCGGACTTCCCGAGTGCGGCCGATCTAGTCCCATCCGTTTGTGTAATGGTGTGACGACTCGCTGTGATGGCAGGCTCCTGGGACAGGTCCGATTGTTGATCGAGAGGGAGTCTCAAATGTCGGTTGATGCGGTCGGTTCGGTCGGCGAAGAGGTCAGCCGCCAGCGCGAGCAGCAGAGTCTCGGCACAGCCGCCGCGCGGAACCTCGCGACCACCGCCAAATCGGCCCCGCAGATGCAGGAGATCACCTCGCGCTGGCTGCTGCGCATGCTGCCGTGGGTGCAGGTCAAGGGCGGCACCTACCGGGTGAACCGCCGCCTCAGCTATGCCGTGGGCGACGGCCGCGTCACGTTTGTGCAGACCGCAGGCCAGGTCGCCGTCATCCCGGCGGAGCTCGGCGAGATCCCGGCGCTGCGCGGCTTCGCCGACGACGACGCGCTCCGGGAGCTGGCGCACCGCTGCGAGCAGCGTGAATTCGCCGCCGGCGATGTGCTGGCCGAGCAGGGGACGCCGACGGACCGGGTCTTCCTGCTCGCACACGGCAGGGTGGAGAAGATCGCCGTCGGGCCGTACGGGGACGAGGCGGATCTGGGCGTCCTCGCCGACGGCGCGTACTTCGGCGAGCAGGCGCTCGTGGACTCCGAGGCGACCTGGGAGTTCACCGCCCGCGCCGCCACCGCGTGCACCGTTCTCACTCTCACCAGGGCGGACGTGCTCTACCTCGCCGAGCGGGCGGACGGGCTGCGGGCACATCTGGCCGGCCTCACCGCCGTACCGCACCGGCGGACCAACAAGTACGGCGAAGCGGCGATCGATCTGGCCGCCGGCCATGTCGGCGAGACGGTCGTGCCGCATACGTACGTCGACTACGAGGCATCCCCCCGCGAGTACGAACTGAGCGTCGCCCAGACGGTGCTGAAGGTCCACACCCGCGTCGCCGACCTCTACAACGAGCCGATGAACCAGACCGAGCAGCAGTTGCGGCTGACGGTCGAGGCGCTGCGCGAGCGCCAGGAGGACGAGCTCGTCAACCACCCCGAGTTCGGCCTGCTGAACAACTGCGACTACGGCCAGCGGCTTCAGCCGCACGACGGCGTGCCCGGCCCGGACGACATGGACGAGCTGCTCTCCCGGCGGCGGAACTCCAAGCTCTTCCTCGCGCACCCCAAGGCCATCGCCGCCTTCGGGCGCGAGTGCAGCAAGCGCGGACTCGTCCCCGGAACCGTGGAGGTCGCGGGTCACCAGGTGCCCTCCTGGCGCGGTGTGCCCATCTTCCCGTGCAACAAGATCCCGGTCAGTGAGAACCGCACCTCGTCCATCATCTGCATGCGTACGGGCGAGGCGGACCAGGGCGTGGTCGGGCTGCAGCAGAGCGGCATCCCGGACGAGATCGAGCCGAGTCTGTCCGTGCGCTTCATGGGCGTCGACGAGCAGGCGATCATCTCGTACCTGGTGACGGCGTACTACTCGGCGGCGGTTCTGGTGCCGGACGCACTCGGTGTGCTGGAGAACGTCGAGATCGGCCGCTGGCGCTGACGGACCCGGGCCCGGCCCCGGCGTACGCGCTCCGTGCGTACGTCCGGCCGGACCGGTCTCCGCGGTCCGCGCGCGTCCACGAGAGCGAGGGGCGGCCGGCGCACGCAAAGCCGCGTCCCATGGAAAAGCCGCGTCCCATGGAAAGGACCATCGAGTTGACCATGGCGGAATCCGTCGAGGCCCGCGAGGCCGTCGCCTTGCTGGAACGCACCAAGAGCATCGTCAACCCCCGGTTGCGAGCCTCCCTCGAAACACTGCCCGGCTCCATACGGCGAGTGGCGATGTACCACTTCGGCTGGGAGCACGCCGACGGCAGACCGGCCGAGGGCTCGGCCGGAAAGGCGATCAGGCCCGCGCTGGTGCTGGCCGCGTCACGGGCGTTCGGCGGGGATGTCGAGCAGGGGCTGCGGGCCGCCGCAGCCGTGGAGCTGGCGCACAACTTCACCCTGCTCCACGACGATGTGATCGACGAGGACGCGACCCGTCGTCACCGCCCCACCGCCTGGACCGTGTTCGGCACCGCCGACGCCATCGTGGCGGGCGACGCCATGCTGGCGCTCTCGCTGCGGCTGCTCGCCGAGGACCGCCACCCCGCCGCCGGGGCGGCCTCGGCGCGGCTGGCCGCGTGTGTGATCGAGCTGTGCGCCGGACAGCAGGCGGACTGCGCCTTCGAGGAGCGGGCGCCGCACGAGGTCTCGCTGGACGAGTGCCTGGCCATGGCGACGGCCAAGACCGGGGCGCTGCTGGGCTGCGCCTGCGCGCTGGGCGCGCTGTACGCCGGCGCGGGGGAGGAGGAGGCCTCCGCCATGGACGCCTTCGGCCGGGAGGCCGGGCTCGCTTTCCAGCTGATCGACGATCTGATCGGGATCTGGGGCGACCCGGGCCGCACGGGCAAGCCCGCGGGCGCGGATCTCGCCGCGCACAAGAAGTCGCTGCCGGTGGTGGCGGCGCTCGCCTCCGGCACTCCCGCGGGAGCGGAGCTGGCCGAGTTGTACCGCGGAGCGATGAACACCCCCTCGGCGGTGCGCAGGGCGGCCGAGGCGGTTGACCGGGCGGGCGGCCGGGACTGGGCGCAGCTGCAGGCGGCGGACCGGATGGCCCGCGCCGTGCAGGAGCTGTCCCGAGCGGTCCCGGACTTCAAGGCCGCGGGTGATCTGCTGGCGCTGGCGGAGTTCGTCACCCGGCGCAGCCGATGAGAAAAAGGATTGCGACACCACTACAGGTAAAGCACTATGGATGAAGTGGTTGTTTGTCCTGTTCCCCTGCCCCCGAACCCGGAGGACTGCTGTGCGCAAGCTCACCTACTACATAGCCACGTCGATCGACGGGTTCATCGGCGGTCCGAGCGGTGACGCGGACTTCTTCACCCCGTACGCCATCGGGGACTTTCAGGCGTATATGAAGGCCGAGTGCCCCGACGCCCTGCCGACCGCGGCCCGCAGGGCGCTCGGCGTCGACGATGTGCCCAACCGGCACTTCGACACCGTCATCCAGGGCCGGGCCAGTTATGACATAGCGCTGGCCCTCGGCGTCACCAGCCCGTATGCCCATCTGCGCCAGTACGTCGTCTCCCACAGCCTGGAGAAGTCGCCGGACCCCGATGTGGAGCTCGTCCGGGGCGATGTGGCGGCCGCGGTGCGGGGGCTCAAGCAGCAGGACGGCCTGGGCATCTATCTGTGCGGGGGAGCGAACCTCGCCGGGCAGTTGACGGACGAGATCGACGAGTTGGTCATCAAGACGTATCCGGTCGTCCTCGGGTCCGGCATGCCCATGTTCGCCGCGGACTTCCGCATCAGCGAGTTCACCCTGGAATCGGTGCGCTCCTTCGACGCGGGGGTGCATCTCACCCGGTATGCCCGCAAGCGCTGAGGCGCACTGCTGGATTCACCAAGGATCTTCGCTACAGTCCGCGCATGCCATTGGAGTCGACAGAAGTCTGGGCGGGCTGGTACCGCGACCGACGGGGTGCCGAGGCCGTGACCATCGCGGCCTGCGCGGGTCAACTGCGCACACATATCAGGGGATCCGAGTACACGGGCGGGTCGTTCGCCGCGATAGGGCCGGCGGACGGCGGCGCCCCGCTGCCGTCCTGTGTCCTGGAGTGGGACATGCCACTCCCGGTGCACACGCCGGACGGGGCCGTGCAGCATGCCACGCTGAGCTGTCTGCTGACACTGGGCGAGGTGCAGGCGGACGGCTCCCGGGACCGCATGGACCTCAGCCTCACCCTCCATCTCGACGGCGCGGCCTATGAGTCCGGCGTCGCGGGCGGCGACTTCGACGACGCGCTGTCGGTCCTCCGCCGCCAGCTCCCGCCCGGCACGGATCTGGGCAGCGGCAGCCGGGCCCCGGTGGAGGCCTGACGGGGCTTCGGCCGCGTCGGCCGGAGAGACGGGTGCGGCCGCTGCCCGCGAACGGCCGAAGGTGCGAACGGCCGCTGTCCGCGAACGGCCGCTGTCCGCGAACGGCCGCTGTCCGCGAACGGCGAAGGGACGCCCCGCCGGCTGCGGCGGGACGCCCCTCGTTGCGTGGCTTTCCGGCCCGGAGCCTGCACGCCGCGGCTCACGGCGGGTCACGGTCTCCTGGAAAGCCGGGTTCTCATCAGAGGCGTTCCAGCGCCGCCGCCAGGCCGTTGGCCCACAGTGCGTTCACCCGGGCACGCTCACGCGCGTCCGGGTAGGCGTTCTGGCAGGACGGCCCGGGGCCGCCGCCCGACATCAGCTCGCTGCACGGGCCCGAGTAGTGGTCCGGCAGACCCAGCACATGCCCGGTCTCGTGCGAGGTGACCCGGGTCGAGTTGTAGATCTGGTTCTGCCGGTAGTCGAGGAAGATGTACCCGCGCCCATGGCCGTCCGTGCTCGCGTACGAGCCGCGCGGGTCGTTGCCCTCGTAGTAGGCGAAGTCCCCGCGGCCCGAGGTCTCGCGCAACGTCACATTGCTGACGGAGCCGTTCCATATCTGCGTGCTCCGGGCAATCTGGCTGCGGAAGCTGGGCGCGCGCGAGGCGTTGTAGACGACCGTCACGGCCTGCGCTCCGGGGCTGGCGGCGCGCTTCTCGGCCACCGACTTCACGACGGCTTCGAAGAACGCCTTCGTCGCCGCGGCGTCCTCGGCCGAGCCTTCGTAGGCGGCGAAGGAGGCGGCGGCGTACGGCGCGGCGCGGTACGACTCGGAGCCGTACGACTCGGAGCCGTACGACGAGGACGGGGTCGACGACGGGGACGCGGCCGCAGGGGAGTTGGCCGGATCCGTGGCAGCCGTCGCGCCCGCCGCCGGGGCGGCGCCGAGCGAGGCGGAGAGAGCGAGGCCGGCGGCGGCGACGAGTAACGATCTGAGGTGGCGCATGGGGGGCTCCTACTCGTCCGATGAACGGGTTCGGTAGCCAGAGTGTCGGGGACATGCCATGCCGTGGGGATGATGTCAGCAGCTGATAACGCCAGGGCATCAGCCCCCGCCGTATGCCTCGGTGCGCCCCGCACTGCATCGACTCAGGTGTCTGGTGTGGCTGTTGGTGCGGCCCTACCCTCGGCTCATGGAGCTCGAGGTGAGGCACCTCCGTGCCCTGTGCGCCATAGCCGACACCGGCAGCCTGCACAAAGCCGCCCGGCGGCTGGGGGTGAGCCAGCCGTCCCTGACGACACAGCTGCGCCGCATCGAGAACTTCCTCGGCGGCGAGCTCTTCAGCCGTGAGCGCAGCGGCTGCCGTCCCACCCCGCTGGGCCGTTCCGTACTGATCCGGGGCCGTCCGCTGGTCGCCGAGATGAACGCCCTCGTCGCCGAGGCCAGGGCGGCTGCCGCCCGCACCGGCGGCCCCCGGCTGCGCGTCGGCTCGACCGCCAGCCGTGCGCTGCCCGGCTGGCTGCGACGGCTGCGCAAACGGCTGCCGGCCACCGACATCTCGCTCCAGATGGACGTCTCCGCCAACGCCCTGCTGCGGATGGTGGCCGCCGGCCAGCTCGACGTCGCATTTGTGCACGAGGTGGAGGGCTGCCCGCTGCGGCGGCCGGACGGGGTGGCCGCACGGGTCCTCGTCGAACGCGAACCGCAGTTCGTCTCCATGGCCCGCGACCACCCAGCCGCCGCCGCGCCCGTCGTCGACCTCGCCGACCTCGCCGGGGACCGCTGGATGGTCGACCCGACCGTGGACGGAGAGTGGGACGGACTGAACCGGGTGCTCGCCGCCGCCGGGATCAACCCCCAGGTGCTGCACGGGGACTACCACACTGCCGCCTCGCTGATCGTCGTCGGCGAGGCCGTCGCACCCTGCCAGCCCACCTCAGGGCCACGCGACGACATGGCGATCCGTCCGCTGCGCGGCGACCCCCTCGCCGTCCGGCTGCTGCTGTTCACCCGCCGCCAGGGGTGCGAGGAGCTGTACACGGCGGTGTACGAGGACCTCTTCGCGGCCTACCGCGATGCCGCGCTGCGTTCGGCGGCCTACCGGTCATGGCTGGAGCGGCACGGAAGTCCGCTGCTCGGCGCATCGGCGGCATGATCGGCGCGTGGGGTATCGTTGCCGTTCCGCGCGCGTGGGCGGCTGCCCACGATCAGACACGACCTTGGAGGTGAGACCCATTACCGCAGTGGCAGGACGGGTGCTCGCCTCGCACGACGGCCGTACGGGGTCCGCCGGAGACAGGTGACCGGGAGTCCGGGAGACCGGAAGAGCGCCCTCAGGCGATCCGAAAGGCTCCGATGTCCCTCTCACCGACCTCTCCTTCCCTTCCCTCCTCCCGCGTCGCCGATTCCGTCGTCGACACCCTTCGCGCCGCAGGCTGCGTCTTCGCCGAGGACGAGGCCCGGCTGCTGCTCTCGGCCGCCGGCACCCGGACCGAACTCGCCGCACTCGTGGCGCGCCGGGCCCGCGGCGTGCCGCTCGAACACGTCCTGGGCTGGGCGGAGTTCTGCGGGCTGCGGATCGCTGTGGAACCCGGCGTCTTCGTACCGCGCCGCCGCACCGAGTTCCTCGCCCGTCAGGCGGCCGCGTCGGCCCGCCCCGGATCCGTCGTGGTCGACCTGTGCTGCGGCACGGGCGCGGTGGCCGCGGCCGTGGCTGCCGCCGTGCCGGGCGCCGAGGTGCACGCGGCGGACGTCGAACCGGCCGCGGTGCGCTGCGCCCACCGCAACCTCGCGGCCTCGGGGGCCCGGGTGCATGAGGGCGATCTCTACGGTCCCCTGCCCGCCGAGCTGCGCGGACGTGTCGACGTACTGATCGCCAACGCCCCCTATGTGCCCACGGATCACATCGGCCTGCTGCCTCCGGAGGCACGGGACCACGAACCGCTGCTCGCCCTGGACGGCGGCGCGGACGGCCTTGACGTCCAGCGCCGCGTGGCGGCGGAGGCGGCCGACTGGCTCGCCCCCGGCGGCGTGCTGCTCGTCGAGACAAGCGAGGACCAGGCCCCGTACACCGCCCGGGCGGTCGAGCACGGCGGGCTGCTTCCACGGGTCGCCGAGTCGGAGGAGCTGTACGCCACGCTCGTCATCGGCGCCCGTCGCGCCTGCTGAGCTCTCCTCGGGGAAGACGGCCGCACCCGGCTCCCGCACACGCGTGTGGAGCGTGTGCCGGAGCCGGGTGCGGGGCAGACCGACCCACCGGGACATGCCTGCCCCAACAGCTCGGACGGTCGGTTCAGATGACGGTCTGGTACGACGGAGTGTCGATCGCGGTGAGCTCGCGCGGCGCGAACGGCACCTGCCAGTTGCCGGTGCCGTGGTAGACGTACGAACTGCCGTCCGCCGCGGTGACGAGGAGGTCGGCCCGACCGTCGACGTTCGAATCGCCGATGCCGACCATCTGCCGGTACCCGTTCCAGCCGCCGCCGATCCTGGTGCGGCTGGTGAAGGTTCCGTCGCCCTTGCCGAGGTAGAGCCAGAGGACTCCGTCCCTGTCGCGGCCGACGACGTCGCCGTGCGTGGCCCCTGCGACGTCTCCGACGGCCTGGACATCGTCGTAGATGTTCCAGCCGTGGCCGATCATGTCCCCGACGCGGCTGTTCAGCTGCGGATTCGCCGGGTCATGGTAGGTGTCCTTGAGGAACAGGTACCCGGACTCGCCTCGTACCAGCAGGTCCGGTGAGCCGTTGCCGGTGTAGTCGTGCGCGGCCGGCTCGCGGGAAACCGTGAAGGCGCCGCGCACGGTCAGGTCAGGACCGACGCCGTTGATCGGCTTGGCGGTGAGCTGCCAGGTGTAGTCGCCGTCGGGCGCGGCCAGCTTGCCGCCCAGGCCGTCCAGCAGTCCATCCCACTCCAGGTCCACCCAGCCGGGACCGTCCCGGTCCGGAAAGTCCACGGCGGGGTAGTACTTCCGCTCCGAACCGGAGGCGGTGTGGCGGAGGGTGACGGTGACATGGGCGTTGAGCCGCGACAGCTTCCAGCGCAGCCTGCCCGGCCCCTGGTCCAGCCGCGCCACGGCCGGTACGTCGGTGTCCACCAGAGTGATCCTCGTCGGCTGTCCGGTGCTCGCGATCAGCTCGGCGACCGGCGCGCCGTCCGCTCCCGCGGAGATGCGGTAGACGCCCTCGCCGTGCTCCACCGTGCCGCCCATGACCAGCAGCGAGCCGTCCGGCGCCGGCGCGAGCGAGGTGGCGTGGTCCAGGATCTTGCGGCTCTGCCAGCCGCCGATCGGCACGGCCCGGAAGGATGTCTCCCAGGCGTCGAAGCCGTGTTCGAGATCCTGGCTGTCCCCGTACAGCACCCAGTCGCCGACCAGGCCCACCATGGGGTCGTAGAAGCCCGAGACCGGCATGCTCCAGGTCTGCGGGTCCTCGCCCAGCGTCGCCGTGCTCAGCGTGGCGTAGTCACTGCCGAGCCCATTCTTGAACGAAGCCATATGAGTGGCGGACAGTGCGCTCCTGGCGTGGCCGAAGCTCACCATCCCGCGGCTCGTGGTGACCTTGGCGGCTGCCAGGTCCACCACCGCGTAGTCACGCAGCTCCACCTCCGGGCCCGACGAGACCCTCTTGTAGCTCAGCAGCACCGAGCCCGGCGCGCCGGCCCCCGCCCTGACGTCCGTGATCCTGTCGGGCAGCCCGGCGACGACCCGGTCGGTCATCGCACCGTCCACCAGCCCCAGAACGTGGGCCTCTTCGGTCTCCCCCTGCTCGCCCGTGGGCTTCGTCGCGATCACCCAGTCGCCGACGGCGCCGACGTAGTCGTAGCCGTACCCGGCCAGGTCGACGACGGTGGACGCCCCGGAGGCCATGTCCCGCAGGGTGATCCTGCTGGAAATGCCGATGAAGCGGTTGTCGCCCAGCGCCACGGTGTCGGAGGCCGCACCGTGCGCGGCGGTGAACGTGAACTGGCCGCTGTCCGTGGCCAGTTTGACCGTCGAACCGTCCGCGTACCGCGTCCACAGCACATCGTTCTGCGCGTCGACGGAGAGGAACCCGGTGCTTCCCGCGCTCACGATCTCCGAGCCCGGGGCGAGGGTGAGCGTCTGCGAGGGGGCGGCCGGAGCGGCGAGCGAGGCCGGTGCGGCGGTGGCCGGGACGGCGGCGGCGAGTGCGGCGAGAGGACCGGCGGTCACCGCGAGGCCGACTGCGATGGCTCTGGTCAGAAGCCTTGAGGATCTTCCCCTTGTGTCGCTGCCCTGGCCTTTTACTGATGGCTGGCGATGGGGTGCGACGGTCTCGATCGGTGTCATGCGGACTGTGTGCGGACCGAAGGGTGCGGTGCTGCGACTCAGACCCACGGCACAGCGGCGACGCCGCCGATCCAGCCACGGGCTTGTCTTAGATCCCGGTACGGGCCTCGGTAGCCCAGCGAGTGGAGGATCAACAACACGAGGTAGTGCCGTGTCATCAACCACACTTCTGTCGTCAGGCCATCCAGGTCGGTAGACGGCTTCCTGAGCGCCCTTCGGATGGACGAGCCGATTGCGGACCTGCGTAACCACGTCCGCGCCATCCTAATGCCAACCGTCCAGGGAGATTTCCGGGCCTCCCGCAAGGTAGCGATGGAGGGCGCTTGACGTGGTGCCTACGAAGTTCTCGGGGATGGCGTCGGCGTCGACCCAGCGAACCCGGGAATGCTTGCGGGGTTCGCGGTTCTCCGGTTCGCCGGTCCATTCGTGGGCGGCGAAGACGACGGTGAGGAAGCCGTTGGGGGCTTCGACGCCCCAGGCTCCGTGGATGATGTGGGCGACCTTGAGGAACTTGGGCTTCACCGTGAGGCCGGTCTCCTCGTAGAGCTCGCGGACTGCGGTCTCCGTGATGGGTTCGCCCGGTTCGCTCTTGCCCACGGGGAGGTCCCACAGGCCCTGGGCGAACTTGGCGTTCTCGCTGCGCTGGAGGAGGACGACGCGGTTGGTGGCCTTGTCGTGGACGATGACGGCGGCGACCAGCAGGGTCATCGATTCCAGCGCCGGCTTGAGGGCTTGGGAGCGGTCATCGGTCTGCTGGGCCACGGTGTTCCCTTCGTCGGGCGGGTTGTCGGGCATGTTAGGCACACCCGGCCGGGTGCTCGCCTTCTCCGTCCCGCACCCGCAGCGCGGCGGCAGAAGCCCCTCGGGCGACGACCGGCCCCGCCGCGACCACGTCACTCTTCCCGACCGCACCCGCCTACCCATCGCCCGATGGGAGTTCTCCACGGACCGCTGGGAGAAACACCTCAGCCAGGCGGGCTTCTGGCTCACCTCAGCCCAGGAGTTCCACGACCCCCGCATGGGCCACTGGCCCACCACCCTGCTGGTCCGCGCCCGCAAGCTCTGACAGCCACTCGCCCTGGCCCCTGGAGGAACCGATGCGCCCGCCCTACCTGCTCCTCGACATCGACGGCGTCCTCATACCCTTCCCCGACGAGCACGGCTCGACCCCGGCCACGCACGCCCGCCACGACGTCGTCCCCACCGGCCGGAGCGCCGACAACCCGGTCACCGTCTGGCTCAACCCCGACCACGGCCCCATGCTCATGGACGTGATCCGCACCGGCCTGGTCACCCCCGTCTGGTGCACCAGCTGGCGCCAGGACGCCACCACCCTCATCGGCCCGCTCCTCGACCTTCCGACCCTGCCGTACGTCGACCTGCCGCGTCCCCAGATCACCACCAGCCACCCCAATGGCTACCTGTGGAAGCGCGACCACGTCGAAGCCTGGCTCGGCGACGCCCCCACCGTCTGGATCGACGACGACTTCACCACCCTCGACCACGCCTGGGCGGCGGAGCGCAATGCCAAGGGAACGACGACGCTCCTCATTCAACCCGACCCGCACCTCGGTCTACAGCCCGAGCACCTGACCGAGGTCATGACATGGGCTTCGCAGTTGCCCACAGCCCGCGCCGCCTGACGACTGATGTCCTCGCTGCCACGAGCGGCGGGGGCATCAGGGTGCGCTGCGGGCCTGCACCAGGGCTACTGCCAGATTGTGGTGGTGGTGAACCGCCATGGCTCGGCGGGCTCCGCCACGTACCGGGGGCGGTTGGCCACCTCCCGGTCGGGAAGGCGTTCGCGCAGGCGGTTGATGGAGAGGGCGGGGGTCCCGGTGCACGGTCCCGGTCGGCGGGGTCGTCACGGACGCCCTGCTCGCGCTTGCGGATCTACGCGCACCTGTGGCCGGGCGAAGAAGACCGCACCCGGGCCGTCATGGACGCCGTGCTCGGCGGCCCGCGGACCGGGTGCGGACTCGGAGACACTGCAACCAAGAAAATCGCAGGTCAGAGGGCATGACCGAAGATCAGGCCTTCTTGGTCTCCCAGAAGATCTTGTCGATCTGGGCGATGTAGTCCAGCGCCTTCTGGCCCGTCGCCGGGTCCGTGGACCCCTTCGCGGCGGAGAGGGACTTCAGCGCGTCGTTCACCAGCTGGTGCAGCTCCGGGTACTTCTCGAAGTGCGGCGGCTTGAAGTAGTCGCTCCAGAGCACCGAGACATGGTGCTTGGCGAGCTCGGCGCGCTGCTCCTTGATGTCGGTGGCGCGGGCCTGGAAGTGCGGGTCCTGGTTGGCCGCCATCTTCTCCTGGATGGCCTTGACCGACTCGGCCTCGATACGGGCCTGGGCCGGGTCGTAGACGCCGCAGGGAAGGTCGCAGTGGGCGCTGACCTTCACCTTGGGCGCAAACAGGCGGGAGAGCATTGAGCTGTCCTTCCTCGTGATCGTCTTCTCAGGTGGGACATTACTCCGTGAGAGACGTGTTTTCGCGAGTGCCCCCCAGGGCTTAGGACGAAAGTCCAGGGTGAGTATGGGACTGGTAGGGGAATCCCCCCACGCCCGCCGGGGGCGGACGGGGAACGGCATACCGGGGGAGTCGAGGGACTCGGAGGCAGCTGATGACTGAGCAGGGGCGGGAGCCGAAAGCGCCGTTCGGGGTGGCCGAGGTGACGGGGCCCTCCATGGTGCCCACGCTGTACCACGGCGATCAGCTCCTGGTGCACTACGGCGCGGCGGTGCGGCCCGGCGACGTCGCGGTGCTGTGCCATCCGCTCCAGCAGGATCTGCTGATCGTCAAGCGGCTGGTCGAACGGCGCCCGGACGGGTGGTGGGTGCTCGGGGACAATCCGGGCGCGGAGGGCGACAGCAGGCTTTTCGGCAGCGTGCCTGAGGAGTTGGTGCTCGGGCGGGTGCGCGGGCGGTACCGGCCGCGGCCGGCCGGTCAGCGTTCGGTGCGGGCGCTGCTCTCCTGGGGCTTCTCCGCGGTGCGGCCGGTCTTCTGCGACCGCTCGGCCTCCAGGCGTTTGCGGGCGCGGTAGGCGGCGACGTTGGCTCGGGTTGCGCAGCGGTCCGAGCAGTAGCGGCGGGACCGGTTGGTGGAGGTGTCGAGGTAGGCGTTGCGGCACGGTGGCGCCTGGCACAGGCCAAGCCGGTCGACCCCGTACTCCGTCAGATGGAAGGCCAGCCCCATGGCGGCGATGGCGGCGTAGCCGGCGGTGGCGTTGGACGGGTGTTCCGCGAGGTGCATGTGCCAGCGAGGGCGGCCCTCGTCGTCCAGACGGTCGTGGCCGGAGATCTGGGGGCTCACGGGGAACTCCATCAGCAGGGAGTTCAGCAGGTCCACCGCATGGGCCTGGTCGCCGGAGTCCGCGGCCGTGAAGACCGCGCGCAGCCTGCCGCGCACCGAACGGAACCGGGACACATCCGCGTCCGTGGCGCGCCGCGCCGTCTGGGACGACCCGCCGAAGAGCGCCCGGACGGCCTCGACCGACGTCAGGCTGTCCCTGTTGCGCGCCGGCTCCTCGGTGTTGACCAGACGCACGGCGTAGTCCGAGTAATAAGCCAGTTCCACTTGTAGTCCTTACGGCGGCGGTCTAATGTCGGGGTAATAGATGGTTCTAATTCGAGGGTATTACGCACCGCATTGCGATTCGGAGGGATCCCATGTCCGAGACGGTCACCGGCAAGGACGCGGACTGGCAGGCCTGGCAGAAGAGCTGGGACCGCCAGCAGGAGTGGTACATGCCCGACCGAGAGGAGCGGTTCCGCACCATGCTCGACATGGTCGAGGCCATGGTGGGTCCCGAACCCCGGGTGCTGGATCTCGCGTGCGGCACGGGAAGTATCACGGACCGGCTGCTCGCACGGTTCCCGAAAGCGGTGAGCACGGGCGTCGACCTCGACCCCGCGCTGCTGGCCATCGCCCGCGGCCACTTCGCGGGCGACGACCGCGTCACGCTCGTCACCGCCGACCTCAAAGACCCCGAATGGGTGAAGCGGCTGCCTCATGACTCGTACGACGCCGTTCTCACCGCGACCGCCCTGCACTGGCTGCACTGCCAACCGCTCGCCGCGCTGTACGGGCAGCTCGCCGGCCTGGTGCGGGAGGGCGGCGTCCTGATGAACGCCGACCATATGGTCGACCCCGCCACGCCCCGCATCAACGCCGCCGAGCGTGCCCACCGGCATGCCCGGATGGACCGCGCCAAGGCGGCGGGAGTCCTCGGCTGGAGCGAGTGGTGGCAGCTCGCGGCCCGGGACCCGCACCTCGCCGGACCCACCGCGGAACGCTTCGAGATCTACGGGGAGCACGCCGACGGCGACACCCCCTCGCCGCAGTGGCACGCGGAGGCGCTGCGTGCGGCGGGCTTCGCCGAGGCCCGGGCCGTATGGGCCTCGCCCAGTGACACGCTGATGCTCGCGGTCAGATAGCCGCCGGGGGCAGGCGGACGCTGCGGGGGCAGACAGCCGTTTGCGGCCGGGCCGACTCTCGCGTCCGGGCGGACTCTCGCGTCCGGGCAGACGCCCGCCGTCGGGCAGTGGGGCAGTCGGGCCGTCGGACAGCAGGGCGGCGGGACGAGCGGCGGCGCGATCCGGATACGGCAGAGGGCGGACGGGGACCGGCAGTCCCCGTCCGCCCCGGCGCCTTCATGAACCTCGGTCCGTCAGAGAACCTTCGACAGGAACGCCTTCGTACGGTCCTGCTGCGGATTCGTCAGCACATCGCGCGGGTGGCCGGATTCGACCACCACACCGCCGTCCATGAACACCAGCGAGTCGCCGACCTCACGGGCGAAGCCCATCTCGTGCGTGACGACGATCATCGTCATGCCGTCCTCGGCGAGACCGCGCATCACATCGAGCACCTCGCCCACCAGCTCGGGGTCGAGCGCCGACGTCGGCTCGTCGAAGAGCATCAGCTTTGGCTCCATCGCCAGCGCACGGGCGATGGCGACGCGCTGCTGCTGGCCGCCGGAGAGCTGGGCCGGGTAGTTCCCGGCCCGGTCGGACAGGCCGACCCGGTCCAGCAGCCGCACGGCCCGCTCCCGGGCCACGGCCTTGGACTCCCGCTTGACCTGGATGGGCGCCTCCATGACGTTCTCCAGCGCCGTCATGTGCGGGAAGAGGTTGAAGCGCTGGAAGACCATGCCGATGTCCCGGCGCTTCAGCGCGACCTCCCGGTCCCGCAGCTCGTAGAGCTTGTCGCCCTTCTGCCGGTAGCCGACCAGCTCGCCGTCGACGTACAGCCGCCCGGCGTTGATCTTCTCCAGGTGGTTGATGCAGCGCAGGAACGTCGACTTGCCGGAGCCGGACGGCCCCACGAGGCAGAACACCTCACGCGGCGCGACCTCGAGGTCGATGCCCTTGAGCACCTCGATATGGCCGAAGGACTTGTGGACGCCCTCCGCCCTGACCATCGGCCGGCCGGAATCGGGGGTCTTCACGTCGGTGGACTTCATACGGTCTTGCCTCCCACCTGGCTCGGAACCCGGAACGAGGTGAGCTGGGCCTTCAGTCGCTGCAGAGGTGTCGGCGGCAGTGTGCGGTTGCTGCCGCGGGCGTAGTGACGCTCCAGGTAGTACTGGCCGACGCTGAACACGGTGGTCAGCGCCAGGTACCAGATGGAGACGATGATCAGGGACTCCATGACGGCGAGCGTCCGGGAGCCGAGCTGCCGGCCGCGCAGGAACAGCTCCCCGTAGCCGATGGCGAACGCCAGCGACGAGGTCTTCAGCATGTTGATGAACTCGTTGCCGGTCGGCGGGATGATCACTCGCATCGCCTGCGGCAGCACGATGCGCCGCATGGTCTGGGAGCCCTTCATGCCCAGCGCGTGGGCCGCCTCCGTCTGGCCGGTGTCGACCGACTGGATGCCGGCCCGGGTGATCTCCGCCATGTACGCGGCCTCGTTCAGGCCGAGCGCCAGCAGCGCGGCCACGAACGGGGTCATGACGTCGTTCATCTCGTTCTTGTAGATCGGCCCGAGGTCGAGCGTGGCGAAGACGAGAGAGAGGTTGAACCACAGGAAGATCTGCACCAGCACCGGGGTGCCGCGGAAGAACCAGATGTACGCCCAGGCGACGGACGACAGCACCGGGTTCGGAGACAGCCGCATCACGGCGAGGATCGCGCCGAGGACGACGCCGATCGCCATCGACAGCACGGTGATCTTGAGCGTCTCCCAGGCGCCCCAGGCGAAGGTGCCGTCGAGGAGCTTCTCGCCGACGACGTTCCACTGGATCTGGGCGTCGGCGAACGCCTTCACCAGCAGTCCGAGGAGCGCCAGCACGACGACGCTGCCGATCCAGCGTCCGTAGTGGCGGACGGGGATGGCCTTGATGGCTTCGGGGTGGGCGGCGGCGACCACGGCGGCGCCGTGGTCACCGCCGTTGCCGCCGTCCTTCGGGTCTGCGCCCTGGGGGTCCGGGGTGGGGACCTTGTCGAGAGGGTCGGTCACTTCGGTTGCCTTACGTTCTGCCTTGCGGAGTGGAGGGCGGCGAGCGGTGTCCCGCTCACTTGCCGGCGTTGACCGTGGCCGTCTCGATGGCGCCGGACTCGGCCTTCCACTTCTTCAGCACCTCGCCGTAGGCGCCGTCGTCGATGATCTTCTGGACGGCGGCCTTGAGGGCGTCGCGCAGCTCGGCGTTCTCCTTGCTGACCGCTATGCCGTACGGCGCGGCGTCGATCTGGTCGCCGACGACCTGGAAGAGGTTGCCGCCGCCGGCCTCCAGCTCGTTGTAGAGGGCCACCGGGAAGTCGGTGATCACGGCGTCGGCGCGCTTGGTCTGCAGCTGGGTGATGGAGTCGGTGTCCTGGTCGGAGATGAACTCCTTGATCTTCTTGTCACCGCACTTCTGCTGCTGGGCCTTGAGCAGGTCCTCGTTGGCCGTGCCGCGCTGGGCGGCCACGGTCAGACCGCACAGGTCGTCGAGCGTGCTGATGTTCTTCGGGTTGCCCTTGTGGGTCAGGATCGCCGAGCCGGCCTTGAAGTAGTTCACGAAGTCGGCGCCGCCCTTGGCGTCCTCGCTCGCGCCCTGCTGGCGCTCCTTGGTGTCCGTCATCGAGGACATCACGATGTCGTGGCGGCCGTTGTTCATGCCCAGGACGAGCTGGTCGAACGTGGCGTTCTCGAACTTGAACTCGACGCCCAGGACCTTGCCCAGCTCCTTGCCGAGGTCGATGTCGACGCCGGCCGGCTGGTTGCTCTCGTCCATGAACTCCATCGGCGCGTACGCGATGTCCGAGCCGACCTTGATGACCTTGGACTCCTGGTACTTCGCCGGGAGCTGGTCGAACAGCGGGGCGGCGGAGGCGGCGGCCGTCTCCTTGTCCGAGCCGCCGTTCTCGGCGCCCTTGTCGGTCTGATCCCCGCAGGAGGTCAGAAGCAGGGTTCCAGCGACCGCTACGGCGCTGATCGCGGCAAGGCGGGAGGTGCTGCGAGTCCTTGCGGCGAAGGCGCGGCGGGTGGTGCTTGCGGTCATGTTCGGTGCCTCCGGCGGGGTGAAGAGGGAGTTGCCAGTCGCTGGTCCACTCGGGGGTTTACGTGGGGGGTCGTCGTGTCCGAGTACGTCGTCCGTGTCCGTGCGGTTGCGTTCGACACGAATGCGTGCACTCGTCCGTGTACTCATCTTCGAGCGTCGCGACCTTGTGTGTTTGGGGCATCTTGCCATTCGGACTAGCCCGAGTAGGGGGCTTCGCATGTCAAAATCGGATAACGGGTCACCCCCGAACCCCCACAGGCCGGTACATCAGGGCCGGACCTTTCACGGGATTGCCTTCTTCCGACCGGAAGATCTCCTGTCCGTCGCGCGTTCTCGACGCTATTCACGGCGCAAAGCGGTCTTGTCCGTATTACCGGGATATCTAGGGCTTCACTCCGTGAGGTCCTATGAGGCGTGTCACGCGGCATGTGATCGATCACAAATGGACTCGTCGGGCCCATGGCCGGTCCGGTAAGAAGGACGTTTACACCCCTCATCCGGGGCTCAGGGCGCGTTGTGCGGCGCGCCCGCGCGTACGAACCTCCCTCGCGAGGCGGGCCAACCGTCGAGCGGGGACCGGACGCGGTGCCCGCCCACCCCTCCTCAACCAGGAGTGGCCACCCTCAACTGATGAAGACTTAAGGGGTCAACGAAAAATGTCAGCGGAGATCGTCAATCCTCGCAGCGACAGTGACACGGAACGTGACCGTGAGCGCTCCGCCGGGGGCAGCGGCACAGACGCCGCGGAAGCCCCCGGCGAGCCCTTCGATCCGGCCTTCGCGCTCCACCGCGGCGGGAAGATGGCCGTCCAGGCCACGGTGCCCGTCCGCAACAAGGACGACCTGTCCCTCGCCTACACGCCCGGTGTCGCCAAGGTGTGCACCGCGATCGCCGAGCAGCCCGACCTCGTCCACGACTACACCTGGAAGTCCCAGGTCGTCGCGGTCGTGACGGATGGGACCGCGGTGCTCGGACTGGGCGACATCGGCCCGGAGGCATCGCTTCCGGTCATGGAGGGCAAAGCGATCCTCTTCAAGCAGTTCGGCGGCGTCGACGCGGTGCCGATCGCGCTCGCCACGACCGATGTCGACGAGCTCGTCGAGACCGTCGTCCGCCTCGCGCCGTCCTTCGGAGGGGTGAACCTCGAGGACATCTCGGCGCCCCGCTGCTTCGAGATCGAGCGCAGGCTCCAGGAGCGGCTGGACATTCCCGTCTTCCACGACGACCAGCACGGCACGGCGATCGTCACACTGGCCGCGCTGCGCAACGCGGCGAAGCTGACCGGGCGCGGCCTCGGCGATCTGCGCGCCGTCATCTCCGGCGCGGGCGCGGCGGGCGTGGCCATCGCGAAGTTCCTGCTGGAGGCGGGCATCGGCGATGTGGCCGTGGCCGACCGCAAGGGCGTCGTCAGCCGGGACCGCGAGGACCTGACGCCGGTCAAGCGCGAGCTGGCCGAGATCACCAACCGGACGGGGCTCACCGGGTCGCTGGAGAAGGCGCTGGCCGGTGCGGACGTCTTCATCGGCGTCTCCGGCGGCACGGTGTCGGAGAAGGCGGTGGCCTCGATGGCGCCGGAGGCGTTCGTGTTCGCCATGGCCAACCCGAACCCCGAGGTGCACCCGGACGTCGCCCACCGGCACGCGGCCGTCGTCGCGACCGGCCGCAGCGACTACCCGAACCAGATCAACAATGTGCTGGCCTTCCCCGGGATCTTCGCCGGCGCGCTCCAGGTGCGGGCGTCCCGGATCACTGAGGGCATGAAGATCGCCGCGGCGAACGCGCTGGCGGACGTGGTGGGCGACGCGCTCGCGCCCGAGTACGTCATCCCGTCGCCGTTCGACGAGCGTGTGGCGCCTGCGGTGACGGCGGCGGTTGCGGCGGCGGCGAGGGCGGAGGGCGTGGCGCGTAGGTGACGCGCTGACGCGGTGGCGCCTCCCGTGGGGTTGCGCCTCTCCTGAGGTTCGGGCCCCCGGGCCCCTGGGTGGTTGCCCGGGGCTCGGGGGCCGCGGTGTTTCCCCCGCCGTGCGCGCTGCGCGCCGTGCGGCTTCCCATATGTGCCGCTGTCCGCCGGGCCTCCGCGCGGGTCCAAACTCCCGCCCGCCTCCCCTTCCGGTGCGGCTCCGCACGGCCCAGGCAGGCGTCTTCGAAGCGGTCCGTCTCCCCGGTGCGCGGCCCTTTCCAGCCCGCCTCCCCTTCCGGTGCGGGGCTGTGCCCTCATATGCCGGCGGCGCCGCGGTGTGGGCGCGCAGGGGGTTACCGAGGAGTTCGCCCCGTGTGCTTCCCCCCGGCGTCTTCCGAGGTTCACCGCCGACTGCTGGTATGCGCACGTCACTTTGAACCTGGAGGCGTGTGTGAATCTCGTGGTCAACGGCGACGCCGAAAGCGGGCCCGGCGGAACAGCAGAGCCCGTACAGGACGTGACGGGCTGGCGGATCGTGCAGGGCGGGCCCGCGCTCATCTCCTACAGCCATGGCGGCGGCTATCCGACGGCCGCCGACCCCGGCCCCGCCGACCGCGGGAGCCGGTTCTTCTCCGGGGGGAACAGCCCCCGCACCGCACTGCTGCAGGACGTCGCGCTGCCCGAGCGGGGCGCGACGGGCCGGAGGGCGGTCGACAGGGGCGCCGTGCGGTACACCCTCGCCGGGTGGCTCGGCGGCTGGGCGGGCCAGGAGGACGGCGTCCGGCTCTCCGTGGAGTTCCGGGACGCGAAGGGCGTCCCCGTCGCGCTGTCCGTCCTCGGCCCGGTCACCGCCGCCGAGCGGCTGTCCCGTACCGCGCTCGTGGCACGCACCGCGTCCGCGACCGTGCCGCCGGGCGCCCGCAGCGCCCGTGTGCTGCTGGTCTTCACCCGCTCCGGAGGCACGTCCAACGACGGCTACGCGGACGGGATATCGCTCACGCTCGACGCCGCCACGGCCACTGGGAGGGGACCCAAGTGAAGCTCAACCGACGGGATCTGCTGAAGGCGGCCGCGGCGGCGGGCGCGCTCAACCTGGCCTGGCCGCTGAGCGCCGGGCTCACCCCGGCGCAGGCCCGCGAGGCCGCCGAGGCGCTCGGCGCGGACTACGACCCCGCGCCGTTCACCCTCGGCGTCGCCTCGGGCGACCCGCGGCCGGACAGCGTGCTGCTGTGGACGCGGCTCGCCCCCGAGCCCCTCGCTCCCGAGCAGGACCTGCCGGAGATCGTCGAGGTGGAGTGGGTGGTCGCCAAGGACCGCTCACTGCGCCAGGCAGTGGCCCGCGGCGCCGTCCCCGCCTCCGCCACGCTGGGCCACAGCGTGCATGTGCCGGTCTGCGGGCTGCGCCCCGGCACCCGCTACTGGTACGCCTTCAAGGCGCGGGGCGTCACCAGCCGCGTCGGCCGGACGAGGACCGCGCCCGCCGGCCGGGTCTCCGCGGTGCGCTTCGCCGCGGCCAACTGCCAGGCGTTCCACGACGGCTACTACGCCGCCCACCGCGGCATCGCCCGCGAGAACGTCGACTTCGTCGTCCACCTCGGCGACTACATCTACGAGCACGGCCAGGTCGGCGGCGTCCCAGAGGACCATGTGCGGGACCACGAGGGCCCGGGGACCTTCACGCTCGCCGACTACCGCCGCCGCCACGCGCTCTACAAGGGCGACCGCTCCCTGCGTGACGCGCACGCCGCGCACCCGTGGTTCCTGACCTGGGACGACCACGAGGTGGTCAACGACTACAGCGGCGGCGCGGGCGGCGCTCCCCTGATGCGGCGCCGGGCGGCCGCGTACCAGGCCTGGTACGAGAACATGCCGCACCGCGACGGCGGCGTCACCGGCGGCACGGCCCTGCCCGACCCGGAGATCCACCGGGTGCGCCGCTGGGGCGACCTGCTGGAGCTGACTGTGCTGGACCTGCGCTCGCACCGCTCCGCGCAGAACCTCCCGGACGGCACCATCCTGGGCGCCGAGCAGAAGAACTGGCTGAAGCAGGGCATCTCGCAGGCGCCCGACGCCTGGCATGTGTGGGCCAACTCGATCATGCTCAGCCAGCTCCGTCGCAGCCCCGGCGGCCCGTACATGTTCACCGACCAGTGGGACGGCTTCCTCGCCGAGCGGAAGGAGGTCCTCGGGCATGTGCACAGCTCCGGGCTGGAGGACCTGGTGGTGATCACGGGCGACTGGCACTCCGCGTTCGTGGACGACCTCCGCCCGGACTTCGACGACCCCTCGTCGCCGGTCGTGGGCACGGAGTTCACCGCCCACTCCGTGACCTCGGGTGCGTACTCCCCGGACTGGAACAAGGCCAACGGCCCGGTCATGGGCGCGGCCAACCCCCATCTGCAGTACTTCGAAGGCAACCGCTACGGCTATGACGTCTACACCGTCACCCCCGAGCGGTTCAGCGCCCATATGCGGGTCATCGCCGACCGCCGCGACCCGGCGTCGCCGGTGAGCACGCTGACCGCGTTCCATGTGGACCGCGGCACGGCCGGCTCGTACGAGGACCCCGCGACGAAGAACTCCCCGGCCCAGTACCGCCGGGACTGACACTCCAGGACGCACATCACACCGGTGCGCGGTACCGCCGCGCACCGGCCCGTCCTAGGGTCGGGGCCATGTTCGCTGCCTATGCCGCCCGCATCGACCGTGAGAACCCGCTCAAGGGACTCGAACTGGGCGAACGCCCCGCGCCGGAAACCCGCCCCGGATGGCGGACGGTCACCGTCAAGGCCGCCTCCCTCAACCACCACGACCTGTGGTCGCTGCGAGGCGTCGGCCTCGGCGAGGACAAGCTGCCGATGATCCTCGGCTGCGACGCCGCGGGCGTCGACGAGGACGGCAACGAGGTGGTGCTGCACTCCGTCATCGGCCAGACGGGCCACGGCGTCGGCCCCGACGAGCCCCGCTCCATCCTCACCGAGCGCTATCAGGGCACCTTCGCCGAGCAGGTCTCCGTCCCCGCCTGGAACATCCTGCCCAAGCCGGCGGAACTGTCGTTCGAGGAGGCCGCCTGTCTGCCGACGGCCTGGCTCACCGCGTACCGCATGCTCTTCACCAACGCCGGGGTGCGCCCCGGGGATTCGGTGCTCGTCCAGGGCGCGGGCGGCGGCGTGGCAACCGCCGCGATCGTCCTCGGCAAGGCCGCCGGACTGCGGGTGTACGCCACCAGCCGCGACGAGGCCAAGCGGCGGCGCGCCGTCGAACTGGGTGCGGAGGAGGCGTACGAGCCGGGCGCCCGGCTGCCGCGGCGGGCGGACGCCGTCATCGAGACCGTCGGCGCGGCGACCTGGTCCCACTCGGTCAAGTCGCTGCGCCCCGGCGGCACGCTGGTGATCTCCGGAGCGACCAGCGGAGACCGCCCTTCGCATGCCGAGCTGACCCGGATCTTCTTCCTGGAGCTCAAGGTCGTCGGCTCCACCATGGGGACCAGGGACGAGCTGGAGGACCTGCTCTCCTTCTGCGCCGCCACGGGCGTGCGGCCGGTGATCGACGAGGTGCTGCCGCTGGACCGGGCGCGGGAGGGCTTCGAGAAGATGGAGAGCGGCGAGCTGTTCGGGAAGATCGTGCTGACCTGCTGACCTGCTGACCTGCTGACCTGCTGACCTGCTGGCGTGCTGGCGTGCTGGCGTGCTGACGCGCTGAGGTGCTGAGGTGCTGGCGTGCTGAGGCCCTCTTGATGGTCCGTCAGTTCTGCTGATGGGATCCGGCTCATGCGACTGGTGCGTACGAACCCGCGTATGAGCCGGAGTCTCCGTCTGCTGGTGGCCTTGGCGCTGGCCTGCTGCTGTTTGGCCGTGCCGGGGCTGACGCCGACCGCCGCCCGAGCGGCGGACCGCCCCGACGGCATTCCGCCGCTCACCGACGACCGCGGCCGGGTGATCACCGTCCGCGGCTGGAACGTCGAGGACAAGACCGGACGGGGCGAGTCGGCCCTGACCGCCGTCACCGAGAAGCACTTCCGCGATATGCGGGCGAAGGGGTTCAACGTCGCCCGGCTGCTGGTCTTCTGGGACGACCTGGAGCCGCGGCGCGGCCGCTACAGCCAGGAGTATCTGCGCCGGATCGAACGCATCCTGAACTGGGCGCACCGGTATGACATCCAGGTGCTGCTGGACGCCCATCAGGACGTCTTCGGGCCGGCCTTCGGGCACCGGGGCATCCCCGAATGGGCTGCCAGGACCGACGGGCTGCCCTTCACCCCGCACCCCGACGACTGGTTCTCCGAGTACTTCGAGCCCGCCGTGCAGCGGGCCTTCACCCATCTCTACGAGGATCCTGACCTCCGGCGCGCCCAGGCGCGGATGTGGCGCGTTCTGGCGGCCCGCTTCGGCGGCCATCCGGCCGTCCTCGGCTATGACCTGATCAATGAGCCGATGGGGGAGCTGCGGGACGGCGAGGCCCCTGCGGCCGCGGCCCGCCGGGTCGAGCGCGAGCAGCTCACGCCGATGTACAACCGTCTCGCGGACGCGGTCCGCTCGGTCGACCGCGACAGCTGGCTCTTCGTCGAGCCGACGCCGATCGTCGGCGAGGGCGTGCCGACGGGCCTGGGCCGGATCGACGATCCGAAGGTCGTGTACGCGCCCCACTTCTACAACACCGCCATGGAGGCGGGGGCGGACTACGACCCGGACGCGGGCTGGATCGAGGCGTACGAGGCCGCCGTCACGGTCTACCCGGCACGGCACCGGATCCCGGTGGTGGTGGGGGAGTGGGGGCCGCTGAACAACGCACTGCCCAATATGTCGCGCTTCTACCGTGACGCGCTGGCCTCGCTGAACCGCTACAGCTCAGGCTGGGCGGGCTATGTGTGGTGCTACGGCGGCGGCTACTGCGCGGTCGACGCCGAGGGCCGCTTCCGTGCCAACAAGGAGCAGACGGCCGCCCCGTACGCGGCGGCGGTCGCGGGCCGGGTGTCCGCCGACGCGTTCGACCCCGAGGCCGGGACCTACCGGCTGCGGTACCGGGCGGCCGGCCGCGGGGTCAGCGAGCTCTCGCTGCCGCCGGACGCGGCCGGGTGGCGGATCGCGGTGACGGGGCGCGCGTGGACGCCGACGGAGGCGGTGGCGGCGGGGAGGGCCTGCACGGTGCGGGTGTTCGCGGCGCGCGGCGCCGAGGTCGAGGTCACGGTCACCCGTGGCGATGTCCACCAGGGTTGACGGCTGTGAGTGAGGCTTCACCCCCCCAGACCCCCAGACCCCCAGACCCCCAGACCCCCAGACCCCCAGACCCCTGACGGCCTTCGGCCGTGTCCTCGCTCCCCGGACGAAGTCCGAAGTCCGGGGACGCAGCTGAGGGAGTCTGGGGCGTGGGTCCGGAGTTTCCAGTCTGGCCGGGGTTTGGGGCGCGGGTCCGGAAATCCAGCCTCGCCTGGGGCACCTCTGGGGGAGGCAGCTGGGGGAGTCTGGGGCGCGGGCGTTCGGGGGCGGAGCCCCCGAGAACTGGGGGGCCGGGGCGGAGCCCAGGGGTGGGAGGGCCTACGGCCTGGGGGCCCTGAGCAGCGCCGAGATGTGGGCCGCCGCCGTGGAGAGGTGGCGACGGGCCTCGGTCAGCTGTGTCGCCGTCACCCCGTGGTCCCGCGCCGCATCGCGGATGTCGTCGCGGAAGCGGTCGAGCAGCCGGTCCAGGTCCCGCGCCGGATCGCCCGAGTCCGGCGTGTCCTTCGCCCACTCCGGGACCGCCTCCTCCGCAGGCTCCGGCCGGATGTACGGCGGCCAGGCCGTGCCCTTCGCCAGGCCGCCCAGCTGCGCGCTGAGTTCGCTGAGCCCTTCCCGTACACCGGTCGGCCAGTCACCCCGCGCGAAGTGGTCCTGCACCTGCTCCTGGACCTGGCGAGCGATACGCTGCATCTCCTGACGCGCCGTCTCCTGCGCCTCCCGCGCCCGGCGCGACTCGTCCTTCGCCCGGCGCGTCTGCTCCTTCCACTCCTGCTGGGCGCGGCGCAGTTCCTCCTTGGCGGCCCGCCACGACTGCTCTCCCGTCGCGGTCTTCGACGTCTGCCGGGTCTCGGTCGCCGCGGCCCGCATCTCGCTGCGCAGCTTTCCCGCCGCCCCGCGGACGTCGTCGCGGATCTCGGCGGCCAGCTCGGACACCGACTCGCGGATCTCCCGCTCCAGGTCGTCGAGTTCGCCGCTGCGTCCGGCGAGCTCCTCGCGGCCCGCGTCGGTGATCGAGTAGACCTTGCGGCCGCCCTCCGTGGCATGCGTGACCAGGCCCTCGGCCTCCAGCTTGGCCAGCCGCGGGTAGACGGTGCCCGCGCTGGGCGCGTACAGCCCCTGGAAGCGCTCCTCGAGGAGCCGGATGACCTCGTAGCCGTGGCGCGGCGCCTCGTCCAGCAGCTTGAGCAGGTACAGGCGGAGCCGACCGTGGGCGAAGACGGGGGGCATGTCAGAGCACCTTCCCGGCAGCGGCGTCGGACGGTTCGCCCTCAGGGGTCGCCGGCGGTCGGCGCAGCAGGGCGATGGAGCCGGAGACGGTCGTCACCCTGAGGGAGCCGGTGCCCGCGCCCAGCGTGCCGGTGATCTTCTTCGTGCCCCACTGGCCGCTGACCCGGAGGTCGTCGAAGGCGCTGGAGACGGCCCCGCCGGTGGTGTTGATGCCGACCTGTGCGTCCGCGGGCTGGGGCAGCCGGATCGCGACCTCGCCCGAGACGGTGGTGAGCCTGATGTCGGGCGGTGCGGCGCCGGCGGTCGGCGCGAGGTCCAGCACCATGTCGCCGCTGACGGACTCCGCCCTTACCGACCGGCCCAGCCCCTCGACGACGGTGAGGTCGCCGGACACGGATTCAAAGCGCAGATCGCCCGCCAGGGACTGGGCTTCCAGACTGCCGGAGACGGACTCGGCGCGGACGGCGCCGGTCAGACCGACCAGCGTGGTGTCGCCGCTGACGCCGCGTACGACGGCGTCGCCGCGGATGCCGGAGACGACGGCCCCGGCCCCGATGACGCCGACCTCCACTGCGGCGTCGGCCGGCACGGCCAGGGAGACGACCGCCTCGCGCCGCCAGCCCTTGGGGTCCAGCCACTTGAGGAGGCCCTTCCAGGGGAGATCCTCATAGGCCACCGTGAGCGTGGAGCCCTGCTGGGTCACGATCAGCGGCGGGCCGTCGAGTGCCGAGACCTCGAGCCGGGCGGGGCCCTCGTCCGTGCCGACGACATTCACCGTGCCGTTGACGATGCGGACGTTCAGGGCGGTTACGGGGTTGTCGAAGGTGAGCTTGGCGGGCTCGGCGACTTCCCAGGTCGAGTGGGGCATGACGGGGCCTCCTCGGCGGCCGTAGCAACGCAACATATCGCGTCTCCTGGTAACACGATATATCGCGGTTGCCCGGTGTCAAGGTGTGCGGGGCGCTATGCCGTCCACGCAGACTGCGCCGCCATGCCGTCGCGCCGTCCGCGCCATGATGCGGTCGCGCCGTCCGCGCCGTCCGCGCCGTGATGCGGTCACGCCGTCACGCCGTCACTCTTCGTCTTCGTCGTCCAGCCGCGCCAGCCAGGTGGCCAGCCGCTCCACCGGCACCTCGAAGTCCGGGTTCAGATCGACGAAGGTGCGCAGCTGCTCGGCGAGCCACTCGAAGGTGACCTCCTCCTCGCCGCGCCGCTTCTCCAGCTCTTCGATGCCGCGGTCGGTGAAGTACACGTCCAGCTCCAGTAGGCGAAGGGGGTTACGTACAAGTATGGCGGGAAACGCAGGGGCCCGGGCCGCACCGCAGTGCAGCCCGGGCCCTCAGACACGCTGGATCAGCGCGGCATCAGCGCGGCATCAGCGCGGGTCAGGCCTCGAAGACCTCGGCGACCAGCTGCTGCTGCTCCTGCTGGTGGCGCTTCGCCGAGCCGACCGCCGGGGAGGACGAGTGCGGCCGCGAGATCCGGCGCAGACGCTCGCCGTGCGGGATGTCCGCGCCGACCGCCAGGTCCAGGTGGTCGATCAGGTTCAGCGCGATGAACGGCCAGGCGCCCTGGTTCGCCGGCTCCTCCTGCGCCCACAGGTACTTGTCGGCGTTCGGGAACTTGGCGATCTCGGCCTGCAGCTCCGCACCGGGCAGCGGGTAGAGCCGCTCCACGCGGATGATCGCCGTGTCCGTGACGCCGCGCTTCCTGCGCTCGGCCTCCAGGTCGTAGTAGACCTTGCCGGCGCAGAAGACGACCTTGCGCACGGCCGCGGGGTCGACGGAGTCGTCTCCGATGACCGGCCGGAAGCCGCCGACGGTGAACTCCTCCGCCTTCGACGCCGCGGCCTTCAGACGCAGCATCGACTTCGGGGTGAAGACGACGAGCGGCTTGTGGTGCGGGTTGTGGACCTGCCAGCGCAGCAGGTGGAAGTAGTTCGACGGCAGGGTCGGCATCGCGACCGTCATGTTGTTCTGGGCGCAGATCTGGAGGAAGCGCTCGGGGCGGGCGGAGCTGTGGTCCGGCCCCTGGCCCTCGTAGCCGTGCGGCAGCAGCAGGGTGACGCCGGAGGTCTGGCCCCACTTCTGCTCGGCGGAGGAGATGAACTCGTCCACCACCGTCTGTGCGCCGTTGACGAAGTCGCCGAACTGCGCCTCCCACATCACCAGCGCGTTCGGGCGGGCCAGCGAGTAGCCGTACTCGAAGCCCATCGCCGCGTACTCGCTGAGCAGCGAGTCGTAGACGTTGTAGCGGGCCTGCTCCTCGTTGTTCAGGTAGAGCAGCGGGGTGTACTCCTCGCCGGTCTCCTGGTCGACCAGGACCGCATGGCGCTGGCCGAAGGTGCCGCGGCGGGAGTCCTGGCCCGCGAGCCGCACCGGGATGTTCTCCATCAGCAGCGAGCCGATGGCCAGGGTCTCGCCCATGCCCCAGTCGATCGTGCCGTCCTCGACGGAGGCGGCGCGGCGCTGGAGCTGCGGCAGCAGCCGCGGGTGGACGGTGATGCCGTCCGGGATGTTGACCTGGGACTCGGCGATCCGCTTGACAACCTCCTGGGAGACCGCGGTGTCGACGTGCACCGGGAACTCGGGCCGGGCGTCCGGGACATGCGCCGGGGCCGGGTGCGAGGTGGCCTCGCGGACCTCCGCGAAGACCTTCTCCAGCTGGCCCTGGAAGTCCTGGAGCGCCTGCTCCGCCTCTTCCAGGGTGATGTCGCCGCGACCGATCAGCGACTCGGTGTAGAGCTTGCGCACCGAGCGCTTCTTGTCGATCAGGTTGTACATCTGCGGGTTGGTGAACTGCGGGTTGTCGCCCTCGTTGTGACCGCGGCGGCGGTAGCAGATGAGGTCGATCACGACGTCCTTGTTGAACGCCTGGCGGAACTCGAAGGCGAGCCGGGCCACGCGGACCACGGCCTCCGGGTCGTCGCCGTTCACATGGAAGATCGGGGCCTCGATCATGCGGGCCACATCGGTCGCGTACATGGACGAACGCGAGGACTCCGGGGCGGCGGTGAAGCCGACCTGGTTGTTGATCACGATGTGGACGGTGCCGCCGGTGCGGTAGCCGCGCAGCTGCGACATGTTCAGCGTCTCGGCGACGACGCCCTGGCCGGCGAAGGCCGCGTCGCCGTGCAGGGCGACGGGCAGCACGGTGAAGTCGGTGCCGCCCTTGTTGATGACGTCCTGCTTGGCGCGGGCGACGCCCTCCAGGACCGGGTCGACGGCCTCCAGGTGGGAGGGGTTGGCGACCAGCGAGACCTTGATCTGCTCGCCGTCGAGGCCGGTGAAGGTGCCCTCGGCGCCCAGGTGGTACTTCACGTCGCCGGAGCCGTGCATCGACTTGGGGTCGAGGTTGCCCTCGAACTCCCGGAAGATCTGCGCGTACGACTTGCCGACGATGTTCGCCAGGACGTTGAGGCGGCCGCGGTGGGCCATGCCGATGACGACCTCGTCGAGGCGGGACTCGGCCGCGGAGTCGATCACCGCGTCGAGCAGCGGGATGACGGACTCGCCGCCCTCCAGCGAGAACCGCTTCTGGCCGACGTACTTGGTCTGCAGGAAGGTCTCGAACGCCTCGGCGGCGTTCAGCCGGCGCAGGATGCGCAGCTGCTCCTCGCGCTCCGGCTTGGTGTGCGGGCGCTCCACCCGGTCCTGCAGCCACTTGCGCTGCTTCGGGTCCTGGATGTGCATGAACTCGATGCCGGTGGTGCGGCAGTACGACTCGCGCAGCACGCCCAGGATGTCGCGCAGCTTCATCATCGACTTGCCGGCGAAGCCGCCGACCGCGAACTCGCGCTCCAGGTCCCACAGGGTGAGCCCGTGCTCGGTGATGTCCAGGTCGGGGTGCTTGCGCTGGCGGTACTCCAGCGGGTCGGTGTCGGCCATGACATGGCCGCGGACCCGGTAGGAGTGGATCAGCTCGAAGACGCGCGCCGCCTTGGTGACGTCGTCGTCGTGCGAGGCGTCGATGTCCTTCAGCCAGCGGACCGGCTCGTACGGGATGCGCAGCGACTGGAAGACGTCGTCGTAGAAGCCGTCCTCGCCGAGGAGGAGGCCCGCCACGATGCGCAGGAACTCGCCGGAGGCGGCGCCCTGGATGACGCGGTGGTCGTAGGTCGACGTCAGCGTCATGACCTTGGAGATGCCCAGCTTGTTCAGGGTGTCCTGGGAGGTGCCCTGGAACTCGGCCGGGTAGTCCATGGAGCCGACGCCCATGATCACGGACTGGCCCGGCATCAGCCGCGGCACGGAGTGGACGGTGCCCAGGCCGCCGGGGTTGGTCAGCGAGACGGTGACGCCCGTGAAGTCGTCCATCGTCAGCTTGTTGTTCCGGGCGCGGCGGACGATGTCCTCGTACGCCTGCCAGAACTCGAAGAAGTTGAGCGTCTCGGCCTTCTTGATGCCGGCGACGACTAGCTGGCGCTCGCCGTTCGGCTTCACCAGGTCGATGGCGAGGCCGAAATTGACGTGCTCCGGCTTGACGAGGGTCGGCTTGCCGTCCTTCTCCGCGTAGGACCAGTTCATCGACGGCATGGCCTTGATGGCCTGCACCATCGCGTACCCGATGAGGTGGGTGAAGGAGACCTTCCCGCCACGGGCGCGCTTGAGGTGGTTGTTGATGACGATGCGGTTGTCGAAGAGGAGCTTCACCGGGACGGCGCGGACCGAGGTGGCGGTCGGCACCTCCAGCGAGGCGTCCATGTTCTTCGCGACGGCGGCGGAGGGGCCGCGCAGGGTGATGAACTCCGGGCCGGCCGGGGTCCCGGCGGCGGGCTTCTCCGCCTTGGCCGGCTTCGCGGCGGCGGGCTTGGCGGCCGGAGCGGCCGCCTTCGCAGGAGCCGGGGACGCGGCCGCGGGCTTGGCGGCCGGAGCCGGAGCGGCCGCCTGTGCGGGTGCGGCCGGTGCGGCGGCGGGCGCCTGTGCCGGGGCGGCGGGCTTCGTCACCGCAGCCCCCGCGGCTGCGGAGTCGGCCGCGGGCCTCTCCGCCGTGCCGGGCTTGGCTGACGCCCCCGGCTTGTAGTCGGCGAAGAAGTCCCACCAGGCACGGTCGACCGAATTCGGGTCCTGGAGGTACTGCTGGTAGATCTCGTCGACGAGCCACTCATTGGGACCGAATGCGGCGGCGGGGTTGGCACCCGGCCCGCCTGGGTCGGTCGAGGTACTCGAGTTACTGGGGGACTGAGACGACACGGCGGCAACCGCCCTCTTCCGCTTCACAAGGTGATGGACAGCGGAAATAAAGGCTACGCCTCCGCGGCCGGGAGGTGCAGACCGGGCGGGCCATCGTCGCGCAAGTCACACTGGAACCCTGGTTTCGGTGCTGTGAATGGCGGGAAACAAGCGAGGTTCCGGTTCAGTGAGGGTGCGCGGAGCAGCGGCTACGGCCCCTGTGGCCCGTACCCCCGAAGCCGTGCGACGGCGCCTTCTTCGCTCCGCTGTCCTTCTCGGTTTTTCTCTGCTCTACGTCTGACAGGGTCTGGCGTGACTCTGCCTTCGTCTGTCTGCGTCTGTCCGCGGATCACTGCGCGTATGCCTGCCAGCGCGCAGAATCTCCGCTTCCGTTTGGAACCCTACGTCAAACGCGCGCCGAGTGGACGCCCGGAAGGGTGACGAGGATGCGGCACCCCCGGGCCGATTCGGCCACTCCTATCTGCCCGCCGTGCAGATCCACGGCCCAGCGGGCGATCGCGAGCCCCAGCCCGGTCCCGCCGTCGCTGCCCGGCCCGTGCGGGGACGGCGCACCGCCCCGGTTGAACCTCTCGAACACCCGATGGCGCTCCTGCTCCGGGATGCCCGGCCCCTCGTCGACGACTTCCAGGTCCAGCGACTCCGGGGACGGACCGCGCCGGGCCCGTACCGTCACCCGCCCGTGCGGCGGCGAGTGCTTCACGGCGTTGTCGATCAGATTCGCCACCACCTGGTGCAGCCGCTCGGCGTCCGCGTGCGCGGTCAGCTCGGGCGGGGAGACGTCGAGGTGCAGATGGACGTCGGTACGGGTGTGCAGGCCGGACGCAGAGGGCAGGCGGCGCCGGGTGGCGGCGAGATTGGCCTCCTTCAGCACGCCCGACAGATACGGCCACACCTCGAAGCGGTGGGCGCGCAGCGGTACGACGCCGTTGTCCAGCCGGGACAGATCCAGCAGGGTCTCCACCAGCCGGCCGAGCCGCTCGGTCTGCTTCAGCGCGGTGCCCATCGTCTCCGGGTCGGCGGCACAGACCCCGTCCACCACGTTCTCCAGCACGGCGCGCAGCGCGGCGATCGGGGTGCGCAGCTCGTGCGAGACATTGGCGACCAGCTCCTTGCGGTGCCGGTCCACGGCCTCCAGGTCGTCCGCCATGCGGTTGATGGTGCAGGCCAGGTCGCCCAGCTCGTCGCGGCGGTCCGCGCCGCGCACCCGGCGGGTGTAGTCGCCGTGGGAGATGCCCTTGGCGACGGTGTTCATCTCGTCCAGCGGGGCGGTCAGGCCGTGCGCCACGAACTGCGTGATCAGCAGGGTGGCGATCACCGAGAAGACGGTGATGAACCGCAGCTCGGTCTCGGTGCGCAGGGCGACCAGCAGCAGTCCGGTGGTGATGAAGACCGAGACGACCACCAGCGTGCCGAGCTTGGTCTTGACCGAGATCGAGAACGAGCGCCGACCGGACCCGCGCGCACTCATGGGGCGGGCGTCTCCAGCGCGTATCCCACCCCGTGGACGGTGCGGATCCGCTCGGCGCCGATCTTGCGGCGCAGCGCCTTGATATGGCTGTCGACGGTGCGGGTGCCGGAGGCGTCCGCCCAGTCCCACACCTCGGCCAGCAGCTGCTCCCGGGAGAGGACGGCGCGCGGGGTGTTCGCCAGACAGACGAGCAGGTCGAACTCCGTCGGCGTCAGATGGACGTCCTCGCTGCGCACCCGGACGCGCCGCTGGGCGTGGTCGATCTCCAGCTCGCCCAGGCGGAGGATGCCGCTGCGCGGGGTGACGGCGGCGATCGCGGCGCGCTCCACGCGGCGCAGCAGCACATGGACGCGCGCCGCGAGCTCGCGCATGGAGAACGGTTTGGTCATGTAGTCGTCGGCGCCGACGCCCAGGCCGACGAGCATGTCCGTCTCGTCGTCACGCGCGGTGAGCATCAGCACGGGCACGGGGCGCTGGGACTGCACACGGCGGCACACCTCGAGCCCGTCGAAGCCGGGCAGCATCACATCCAGCACCATCAGATCCGGCTGCCACGCCTCGGCGGCGTCGACGGCGGCCGGACCGTCGGCCGCGGTCTGCACCAGAAAGCCCTCGGCCCTCAGCCGAGCGGCGATCGCGTCGACGATCGTGACGTCGTCCTCCACGACGAGCACCCGGCGCTGGGCCCCGGGCGTGGTCGCGACGCCGTTGTGGGTGGTGTGTGTCTGCTCCATCGCCCGCCCCTGACGCACTCTTTCGCGTGCTGAAAATCGACGTAGATCCCGTGTGTTGGTCAGCAGCGTAAAGGCAGTCGAGCCGTCCCGGCTACGCAGGGCGAACAGCGAGGTGGACCACGTCGGGTACGCCTCGGGCAACGGGGATCTCTTCCGTCCTCACCTGGGTGAACCCGGCATTCCGCAATGTTTCCTCGAAAGCCGCGGACGGCTGGGCGGACCACACGGCCAGCACTCCGCCGGGCGTCAGCCGCCTAACGCAGGCGGCGAGCCCGGCCGGGGAGTAGAGGTTGCCGTTGTCGTCGGTGACCGTCCAGTCCGGCCCGTTGTCGATGTCCAGACAGAGCGCGTCGTAGCGGTGCGTAGTGGTACGGAGGTACTCGATGAGGTCCGTGTGAAGGATCACGCTGCGCGGGTCGTCCTGCGCGTCGCGCGAGATCGCACCGAGGAGCCCGCTGCGATGCCAGTCGATGATCGCCTCCTCGCGTTCGACGACGGCGATCCGCCCCCACCGGGGCTCTGCGGCGGCATGCGCGAAGGAGAAGCCGACCCCGAGCCCTCCGATGAGCACGGACGCCCCCGTCGTCCGCTCCCCGCGGGCGCCGTCCAGGGCGTTGAGCGCGGCATCGACCAGCAGCCGCTCGGAGCGCCCGTCCGAGGTGTCCATCAGAAAGCACCCATTGGCGATGATCTCGTACCGCTCCCCGTGCTCACGGAGTGCGACCTCTCCGTACGGCCCGGTGCGGCGGTCGAGGGTGACGGGCTGGTCGGGACGGGCGGGGTGGACGGGCGATGACATGCTGACGGCCTCCAGGCGCTGGTCGTAGGCGTCCGGGACGCCATCCTCACCGCCCGCGGCGGCTCGCGACAAACCGATTCAACGGTCGTCAGGCCGCCGGGCCGGCCGAGGTGTCGAAGAACAGGCTCACCAGCGGGGCCTGGACGCGCCAGCCGAGGCACTCGTACAGAGCCCGGCCCTGCGAGGTCGCGCCCAGCACGCCCACCGTGGCGCCGCGGTCGAGGGCCGCGTTCTGGAGGGTGCGCATGACGAGGCTGCCGAGGCCCCTGCGGCGGTGCGCCGCCGAGGTCTCCACCTGGTCGACGACGGCGGTGCGGCCCGTGGGCGCGATCTGGCCGCGGGCGGCGAAGGAGCCGTCGGCGGCCGTCACCAGGGCGCGGACGACGCCGCCGCGTGTCCAGGTCGTCAGGGTGTAGCCGTCAGGCGCGGCCACGGAGCCGCCGCACAGCTCCGCGGCCATCAGAAAGCCCGGCTCGTCCTCGCGCCACACGGGCCCCGCCCAGGCCCGCACCCGCGCCGGGTCCGCGAACACCTTCAGCCAGACCGAGGGCGCGGCCACGGCCTCGGCGACCTTGCGCACCGCGGCCTCGTCCCGGGCGGTCAGCACATGCCGGGTGGCGTGCGTGACCTGCCCGACGTGCACGGTGAAGCCCCACGGCTCGGCGATCGGATCGGCCGCGCCGCGCGAGACGACCCAGCCGTCCACCCAGGCGGTGACGGCATCGGCGACGGACGGGAACGACATCGAACCCCCTGTAATAGACACTGCTTCTATAGGAGTGTTACATGGGGCTGGGTGGCGGGGCGAGGGGTTTCCGTGCGGCGCCGGACTGCATCGGGCGGCACTGCTTGAGGCCGTGCACGGCCTCGTACTCCGCGGCAAGCCACGGGCCCAGGCCGTCGCGGTCGTCGCCGGCGTGGTGCGGTAGTTGCGGCCGGCCCCGTGGTGCGTGATCGCTGTGGGCGAACGAGCGTCGGGGAACATCTGCCGTCTCTCCTGCATTGAGTCGATACAGCTCAACTTGAATGCCGAAGGGGAGATCATGGCTGCTGAGTCCAATGCCGTCACCGCACTGTCCCTGCCGGTGCTGCCGCTCGACGACGAGGTCGTGCTGCCCGGCATGGTGGTGCCGCTCGATCTGTCGGACGCCGATGTGCGCGCCGCGGTCGAGGCGGCCCAGGCCGCGGCGCGTGCAGAAGGCGGGAAGCCGAAGGTGCTGCTGGTGCCCCGGGTCGACGGGACGTACGCCGCGACGGGAGTCCTGGGCACCGTGGAGCAGGTCGGCCGGCTCTCCGACGGCGACCCCGGGGCCCTGATCCGCGGCCGCGGGCGGGTGCGCATCGGGGCAGGCACCACCGGACCCGGGGCCGCGCTGTGGGTGGAGGGCACGCGGGTCGAGGAGGATGTGCCCGACCCCCTCCCCGGCGCGGTCGCCGAACTGGTCAAGGAGTACAAGGCCCTCGCCACGGACTGGCTGAAGAAGCGCGGCGCGTGGCAGGTCGTCGACCGGGTGCAGCATATCGACGGAGTCTCCGCGCTCGCCGACAACTCCGGCTACTCGCCCTTCCTGACCACCCCCCAGAAGATCGCCCTGCTGGAGACCGCCGACCCGGTGGCCCGCCTCAAGCTGGCGGTCGAACAACTGCGGGAGCACCTCGCCGAGCAGGACGTCGCCGAGGCCATCGCCAAGGACGTCCAGGAAGGCGTGGACAAGCAGCAGCGCGAGTTCCTGCTGCGGCGTCAGCTGGACGCCGTGCGCAAGGAACTGCGGCAGCTCAACGGCGAGCCCGCCGACGGTGAGGACGAGCCCGACGACTACCGGGCCCGCGTCGAGGCCGCCGACCTCCCGGAGAAGGTGCGCGAGGCCGCGCTCAAGGAGGTCGACAAGCTGGAGCGGGCCTCCGACCAGAGCCCCGAGGGCAGCTGGATCCGCACCTGGCTGGACACCGTCCTCGAACTGCCCTGGAACGAGCGGACCGAGGACGCGTACGACATCCAGGGCGCCAAGCGGACCCTGGACGCCGAGCACGCGGGCCTGCAGGACGTCAAGGAGCGCATCACCGAGTATCTGGCGGTGCGCAAGCGGCGCTCCGACCGGGGGCTCGGCGTGGTCGGCGGGCGGCGCGGAGGCGCGGTTCTCGCGCTGGTCGGCCCGCCCGGCGTGGGCAAGACCTCGCTCGGCGAATCCGTCGCGCATGCGATGGGGCGGAAGTTCGTACGGGTCGCGCTCGGCGGCGTACGGGACGAGGCGGAGATCCGGGGCCACCGGCGCACCTACGTGGGCGCGCTGCCGGGACGCATCGTACGGGCCGTCAAGGAAGCCGGGTCCATGAACCCCGTCGTGCTGCTCGACGAGATCGACAAGGTCGGCTCCGACTTCCGCGGCGACCCGGCCGCGGCGCTGCTCGAAGTGCTCGACCCCGCGCAGAACCACACGTTCCGGGACCACTACCTGGAGGTCGAGCTCGACCTCAGCGATGTGGTCTTCCTCGCCACCGCCAATGTGCTGGAGGCCGTTCCCGAGGCGCTCCTCGACCGGATGGAGCTGGTCCGGCTGGACGGCTACACGGAGGACGAGAAGGTCGTCATCGCCCGGGACCACCTCGTGCCGAGGCAGCTCGAACGCGCCGGTCTGGAGCCGGGCGAGGTGACCCTCGACGAGTCCGCCCTGCGCAAGCTCGCCGGGGAGTACACGAGGGAGGCGGGCGTACGGAACCTGGAGCGGTCCGTCGCACGGCTGCTGCGGAAGGTGGCGGCCCAGCACGAACTGGGCGAGCGGAACCTGCCGTTCACCGTCGGCGCGGAAGAGCTGCGCGGACTGATCGGGCGGCCCCACCATGTGCCCGAGTCCGCCCAGGACCCGGCCGAGCGGCGCACCTCCGTGCCGGGCGTCGCCACCGGGCTCGCCGTGACCGGCGCGGGCGGCGATGTGCTCTACGTGGAGGCCTCGCTCGCCGACCCCGAGACCGGCGCGGCCGGACTGACGCTGACCGGACAGCTCGGCGACGTGATGAAGGAGTCCGCGCAGATCGCGCTGAGCTTCCTGCGGTCCCATGGGGCGGAGCTGGAACTTCCGGTCACCGACCTCAAGGACCGGGGCGTCCATGTCCACTTCCCCGCCGGGGCCGTCCCCAAGGACGGGCCCAGCGCCGGCGTCACCATGACCACCGCGCTGGCGTCGCTGCTGTCCGGGCGGCTCGCGCGGACGGACGTCGCGATGACCGGGGAGGTGTCGCTGACCGGACGCGTGCTCCCGATCGGCGGTGTGAAGCAGAAGCTGCTGGCGGCGCACCGGGCGGGGATCACCACCGTGGTGATCCCCAAGCGGAACGAGCCGGACCTGGACGATGTGCCGGCTGAGGTGCTGGAGAAGCTGGACGTCCACGCGGTGACCGACGTCCGCCAAGTGCTGGAACTGGCGCTGGCGCCGGCGGATGTGGGGCTTCCCGCCGCGGCGTAGGCCCTTCCGGGGAAGGGCGGGGTGGCCGCCCGGGCGTGCCCGTCTCCGGGCAGGGGTGGCCGCCCGGGCATGCCCGCCTCCGCGGTGCGGGTCCTGCTCCCACCCGCCCCCGTGCGGGTGTGGGGCTTCGCCCCTCGCGCCCGGTGCGGCGCTGCGCGCCGTGGGGGTCTCTCGGGCCGCGCGTCCTCGCGGTGCGGGGGCTTCTCGGCGGCCTGGGGCGCCGGCCGGGTCCGGGCGGCCCGCGCGAGCGGGGAGCGCGCTGCGGGGCGTGGGGGCCGCTCAGCCCAGCCACCCCCGCAGCGCCGCTTTCGCCCCCGCCTGGAACCGCGTCTCCGCGTCCAGCGAGTGCAGCAGCCGGCTGATGCGGCGGCGCGCCGTGTGCACATGGACACCCAGGCGGCGGGCTATCGCCTCGTCCTTGAGGCCCGCCGCCAGCAGCGCGAGGAGGTCGTGCTGCGGGGCGGCGCAGGGGCCGCTCAGCGGCGTGGCCCGGTCCCAGACCGCCTCGAAGAGCGGCGTCAGCGCGCTGTGCAGCAACCCGTCCCGCACCACGAGCGCCGTGGCCCCCGGACCCGTGTCGTCCGGCGGAGGCAGCAGCGTGCCCCGCCCGTCGACCGTCAGCAGCCGGGTGGGCACCCCGCCCGCCGCCCGTACCCGCAGGCCCCGTTCGACCAGGGCGGCCAGATCGCGCACCCGGTCGGGCGAGGTCAGCTCGTCGCGGTCCAGGACGACCCGCACGGTGACGCCCCGGGCGAGCGGGCCCGTCAGGTCCAGGGCGGGCGGAGGGTGCAGCAGGACCGCCTCCCGCTCGGCGGACGCCAGCAGCTGTGCACTGCGTTCGGCGATCGCCCGGGGTCCGGTCACGGCCTCGACGCCGCACTCCGGCGGCCCCGGCGCATCCGACATCAGCCGCCCGGCGAGCCGGTCGGCGCTCATCCGCAGCCGCTCCAGTTCCGCGGAGCGCAGATGCAGTTCGGCCTGCCGCCGGTGGATGAGGGTGCGGATCGCCGCGTCCGGGGCCGTCGGATGGGGCAGTGCCCCGTCGCCGTCGGCCGGCGGAAGCGCGAAGCCGTGTTCCACGAGCCGGCCGAGCACCGCCTGCAGCCGGTCCCTCGGCAGCCCCAGCAGTGCCGCGAGTTCCTCCGCTCCCGAGGCCCGTCTGGTCAGCAGGGCCTCGTAGGCGCGTTCTTCGGTCTCCCCCAGACCGAGCGTGTGCAGCTCCCCTAATTCCCCCTTGCTCATGCCCCGGATTCTCACTCTGCGCTCAAGTGGCACACAAGTGTGCATGTCCACTTGTCAACATGCGTACTACATTGATCGGTTGGCGTTCGCCCGGTTGCATGTGCGCGACCACCTTTACGGCTCACCAGGCACGTGAGAGGGGTACGTACTGTGCGCACGTCCATACCAGGCAGGGCCGCATTACATCCGGGCGCAAGACGTTCCGGCAGGGGCGCGGGCGCAGGGGTCGCCGCGCTGCTCGCCGCCGCCGGGCTGCTGCTGACCGCGGTGCCGGCCCAAGCCGCGGCGGGCCCGGCGACCGCGCCGCCCCCCGACGTCGTACCCGGCGCGGAGACCGAGACCCCGTCCCTCGTCGAGGGAATCCGTGAAGCGGCCGATCCGAAGGCCAGCCCCGCGGACGCCGCCCGCAAACATCTCGACGCCAAGGAGAGCCGCTACCGGATCTCCGACGCCCGGCGCGATCTCGCCCCCCTCCAGACCGTCAGGCGCGGCGCGGAGGAGACCGTGCGGCTGCAGCAGAAGCACCGCGGCGTACCGGTGTTCGGCGGCCAGTACGTCGTGCGGATGGAGGCCGGGGACGGCGAACGCTTCGTCACCGGCACCTCGGGCAAGTACTTCACCGGCCTGAAGACCGGCACCGAGGCGACGGTGAGCGAGGAGACCGCCGTACGCCGGGCCGTCGCGGCCACCGCCGCCCGGCTGGCGGACAAGCGGCTCGCCAAGGCCGACGCCCCGCGCAAGGGCGAGCAGCGTACCGACCGGGCCGCCGCCCTCACCGGCACGGCCCGCGGCCTGGTCGTCATCCCGCGCGGCGAGGGAGTCCTCGCCCGCCAGGTGACGGTCCGCGGCACCGACACGGCCACCGGCGAGCCGGTGCTCCAGCAGGTCTTCATCGACGCCCGCGCCGGCTTCCCGGTCCTGCAGTTCAGCGGCATCAAGACGATGACGGACCGGGCCGAGAACAAGGGCCGCGCCGCGGCCGCCGCGCTGCCCGGAGACGGGACGGACGACCCCGCGCCGAAGGAGTTCCCCGGCGTCCAGGGCACGGGCGAGCGGCTGGACGGCGCGCAGACCGGGCTGGAGCTGACCCGCACCCCCTCGGGCGACCGGTTCCTGATGAACGACTTCTCCCGCATGTGGGGCAGCAGCCGGAACGCGCTGTCCACCTGGGACGCCCGCGACCGCGACGTCAGCGAGGTCGCCGGGGCCTGGCCGTCCGGACTGGGCGAGTTCGCCCACCCCACCCCGGAGTTCGGCAAGGAGGCCACCGAGTCGGGGGCGGTCGACGCCCACTGGGCGGCCGGCCGCGTCTACGACTACTTCAAGGACCGCCACGGCCGCGACAGCCTCGACGGCCGCGGCATGGCAGTCAACTCCCTCGTCGGCGTCACCGACTTCGGCTTCGGCTATGTCAACGCCTTCTGGGACGGCCAGAAGATGGTGTACGGCAGCGGCGACGAGGCCTACAAGCCGCTCTCCGCGGACCTCGACGTCGTCGGGCACGAGATGACCCACGGCGTCGTCGACAACTCCGCCGACCTGGTGTACGCGGGCCAGTCCGGCGCGCTCAACGAGGCCGTCGCCGACTACTTCGGCAACGCGATCGACCTCGCCGCCTCCGGCATGCCCATGGACCACCCGGACGCCGGCCTGATCGGCGAGGACCTGTGCCGCGACGCCGCCCCGCGGGACTGCGCCTTCCGCGATCTCAACGACGGCGCGAGCACCTCGAAGAACTTCCTCGGCGTGGCCTTCGGCACCGACAACGGCGGCGTCCACCTCAACTCCACGATCTTCTCCGGCGCGCTGTGGGACATGCGCGAGGACCTCGGCGGCGACCTCGCCGACAAGATCGTCTACAAGGCGCTCACCGAGTACATGACGCCGCTCGACGGCTTCACGGACGGCCGCAACGCCGTGCTCGCCGCGGCCCGGGACCTCGGCGTCGCGGGCAAGCGCCTGGGAGTCGTCAAGCGGTCCTTCAACGCCCACGGCATCGTGTCCGGCTGGGAGAACGCCCTCGGCGTGGACTCCGACCGGCTGCTCGGCCGGCTCAACATCGCCGGCACCGGCGCCCAGGCGGGCGGCGGCCGCTGGGTCGTCTCGCAGTCCAATGACGACGGTTCGGAGCCGTACACCGTCTGGTCCGGACGCACCGACGGCAGGGGCCACCCCAAGCTGATGAGCCCCAACGACGGGCGCTACCACGTGATGCCCGCCACCGACGGGAAGACCGTGGTCTGGGCCGCGTACGGCGCATCGGGCATCGACGTCCTCTCCCGCCCCGCGGCCGGCGGGCCGACGAAGAAGCTCTACACCACCGACACCGACGTCAGCGGACTGCGGGTGGAGAACGGCACCGTCGTCTTCGAGACCTTCGGGCTGTTCGGCGACCGTCACGTGGGCTATCTGCGGCCCGGCGACCGCAAGCCGGTCTGGGCCGACGGCGGCGGCTGGACGGTGCTCACGGCGTTGCCCTCGATCAAGAACGGGAAGATCGCGTACGCCAAGCTCTACCCGGAGGGCGGCGACTACAAGCTGGGTGTCGAGATCCTCGACCCGAAGACCGGGAACAAGATCCTCGCCGAGCAGCTCGAAGACCCGTGGACCCTCGGCCAGACCGGTCTCAACAGCACCCACGCCTTCTGGCTGACGGACGAGAACGTCCAGGACGACGGCCAGATGTCCATCCGCCGCTCCGGCGTCGACGGCACGGGCGCGATGGACATCAGTCCGGAGCGCAAGCCCCATGCGCTCTTCCCGGACGATCTCACCGTCTCCGAGACGGCCGTCACCGTCAGCAGCACCACGCCGGGCCTCGAGTGGAGCAATGAGGCGCTGTCGAAGCTGTGGCAGCTCACGACGGACGGCTCGCGCCAGGAACGGGTCTCCTGCAACCGGGGCGAGCAGCTCTCCCCGGCCGCGGTCTCGGGCCGCCAGGTGGTCTGGCTCGACGGAACCACCGGCTGGACCGATCTGGTCACCCGTGAGCGCCCTGCGGGCCGCTGCGGCTGACGAACCCGGTGAGCTGAATCGTCCGCGGACCCTCGGCGCCCGCGCGCCGGGGGTTCCGCCGCGCCGGGGGTTCCGCCGCGTCAGGCGTCTGCCGTGTTGGGTGTCTGCCGTGTCAGGCGCGCGCACCAGGGGCTGTGCCGCACCGGGGTGGCTACGCCGTCCCGCGCCCGTATCACGCACAATGGCTGCCATGACCACCGATCTGAAGGCCGACTGCGGGAACTGCTTCGGGCTGTGCTGTGTCGCCCTGCCCTTCTCCGCCTCCGCGGACTTCGCGATCGACAAGGACGCCGGCACACCCTGCCGCAATCTGCGGGACGACTTCCGCTGCGGCATCCACGCCCGGCTCCGGCAGAGCGGCTTCCCGGGCTGCACCGTCTACGACTGCTTCGGAGCGGGGCAGCGGGTCTCCCAGATCACCTTCGGCGGTCGGGACTGGCGGCAGGCGCCGGACGCTGCGGGGCGGATGTTCGCCGTGTTCCCCGTCGTACGCCAGCTCCATGAGCTGCTCTGGTACCTGGACGAGGCACTGGCCCTGCACCCGGCGCGCTCCCTCCACACCGACCTCCGGCGGCTGCGGGACGAGACCGGGAAGCTCGCCGCGGGCACGCCGGAGCAGCTGGCGGAACTGGCTGTGGCCGCACACCGCCAGCAGGTCAACGACCTGCTGCTGCGCACCAGCGAACTGGTGCGGGTGCAGGCCCCGGGCAGGCCGAAGAAGAGCCGCCGGGGCGCGGATCTGATCGGGGCCCGGCTCAACGGGGCGGATCTGCGCGGCGCGGACCTGCGCGGGGCCTGTCTGATCGCGGCCGATCTGCGCGGCGCGGATCTGCGGCAGGCCGACTTCATCGGGGCGGACCTGCGGGATGCCCGGCTCGACGGCGCCGACCTGACCGACGCGTTCTTCCTCACCCGGATGCAGCTCAACGCGGCCCGCGGCGACGCCGCGACCCGTCTGCCGACGGCGCTGGAGCGGCCCGCGCACTGGACGGAGCGCTGACCGGGATGCTGACCGGGATACTGACCCCGCAGGTTTCAGCAGATCCCGACCGGTGGGGCAGCAGCGCATAAGGAGCGCCGACGTGCACGACAACAGTACGGACAGCGGTGCGGACGGCGAGGCCGACCGTGAATTCCTGGCCCTGGAACGGGAGCTGGCCGTCTTCCTCCGCCGGGCCCGGGCGTCCTCCGGGGAGATGGCGCGCGAGGTGCACCCCGAGCTGGAGCCCGCCGCCTACGGGCTGCTCGTCCGGCTGGAGGAGGCGGGGGAGCAGCGGGCCACCGAACTGGCCGGATACTTCGGCGTGGGCAAGGCCACGATGAGCCGTCAGCTGCGCGCCCTGGAACACCTCGGTCTGGTCACCCGCGAGCCCGACCCCGCCGACGGCCGCGCCTCCCTCGTGCGGCTGACGGGCGAGGGCCTGGCCCGCTTCCGCCGGGTCCGGGACGCCCGCCGGGACCGCTATGTGCGCAAGCTGGCCGGCTGGGACCGCGGCGAGGTCGCGGAGCTGGCCCGGCTGCTGCACCAGCTCAACAAGCGAGCGGAGGGCTGACGCCCCGACGCCCGCTGTCTCCCGGATGCCTGCTGACGCCCTGATGCCCTGACGCCCTGACGCATGCTGTCTCCCCGATGCCTGCTGACGCCCGCTGATGCCCGCTGATGCCCGCTGACGCCCGCTGACGCCCGCGGTCCGCGCGGGCCGGCGGGTCACAGCTCGGCGAAGACCGCCGCCGCGTCGTCGTGGAGCTTCCAGCGGATGACCTGGGTACGCCGCTCCGCGGAGGTCTCCAGCGTCCGGACCCGGTCGATCAGTCCCCGCGGCCCCTCCTTCCGCAGCAGGGCCATGCACGCGCTCCAGTCGCCCTCCTCGAACATGTCCACCCAGCGGGACGCGCCGTCCGTCAGCGCCGCGACCGCCCGCACCCGCGTCCGCGGTGTGCTGCCGGCCACCGCTCGCTCCGCCACGCCGGGATCTGCGGCGGCGGTGAAGAAGCCGCCCTCCGCGTTCCGGAGCGCGTCCGCCGAGGCGTGGGTGCGCAGGGCCTCGCGCGGCAGCCGGTCGAGCCGGTCGTCGAGCACCGCCCGTACCGCGCCGTCCGGCGCCTGCAGCAGCAGCGTCGAGTCCGACAGCACCAGGTGCTCGACGGGGTCCGCCGGGCCGCCCCAGCGCACCAACACGGCGGTCGCCTGCGGCGTACGCACGTGAGAAAGGTCACAGGTTTGGCGGTGGGAGTCCGCGGTGCGCCGGATTGCCTCCGCGAGGATCTCGGTCAGCGTCAGATCACGCCGTGAACCGGACAGTTCGACCAACGCGCCGCCGAGGCGCGCCGTGAACCAGGGCACACCGTGCACACAGCCGTCACCCCCCGCCGGGGGCGTCACGCCGTCCAGCAGCACCAGCGTGCCGCCCCGGCCCGCAGCAGGAAGGGCCACAGAAGCCCAGTCCTCATTGGGGCGTTCGGGAGCGCCGGGGGAGGTGGCGAGTTCGAAGCGCATGATCGTAAGTCTGCACGAGTCGCACAGCGGACCTTCATGACGCCTCCGCAGGGCCTGCCAGGTCGTGCAGCTGATCCGTAGCGGCAGGTCAGGCCGTGCCGCGGCTCGTCCGACCGGGGCAGTGGGAATGCGGGCGGGCATCTTTCCAAAGGTTGCGCGGAAGATCCAGCCGCCGGGCCGCCTTGCGCCGATCCGGCCGCACCGGCGAGTTGTTCGCCAACTCCCGAGTGCTGTTCACTCGTTCGGGTGGCGGAGCGGCCGATGCGCGCCTCCCTCCCGAGTGCGCTGGAATGGTCGTCAACCGTGCCAGGGGTGGGATCTCGCGTGTGACCGGTCGTCATCTCTGCTTCATGGGTGGACGAGTCAAGCAGGATTGCGAGCACCGGTGCAGAAGAAGCGGCCTCAGGACAACGGCGGCAGGCCGGAGCAGGGCGTCACCCCGGACCAGGGCGGCACAAGCTCGGATGTCCCCGTCGGACGCGGTCGGCCCGTGCGCGTCCGCCGCCGTCTTGTCGCCGGTGTCGCCGTCGTCACCCTCGCCGTCGCCGGGGCCGGCGCCCCCGGTGTCCTCGCCGCAGCCGACCGGCTGACCGAGTCCCAGCGGCTCGCCACCCTGGCCGCCCTCAACCGCCAGGCCGTCACCCTCGCCCACTCCCTCGCGGACGAGCGGGACGACGTCACCGTGTACATCGCTGCGGGCCGCGAGGACCGGTCCGGCGACCGGTCCGGCGAAGAGCGCGGAGACCAGTCCGGCGACCGGTCCGGAGAAGAGCCCGGAGAGGCGTCCCAAGACGAGGGAGGCAAGGACGGCGAGCGGCGGAAGGTCTCCGACGACCACCGCGCCCGCGTCGACCGGCAGATCGAGGAGATCCGCGGCGAGCTCACCGGCGACCACGAAGAGCTGGGCCGCGAGCTGGCAGCCCTCTCCTCCGTACGCCGCACCGCGCTCACCGGCAAGGGCTCGGCGGAGGACGCCCACCGGGCCTACAGCCAGGTCATCGCGGGACTCCAGGCCCTCGCCGGTGAAGTGGCCGACAAGACCCCGGCCCGCGCCGCCGAGACCACCCGCGCCCCCGCCGCCCTCGGCCGGGCGGTCGAGCAGGCCGCCGCCACCCGCGGGCTGCTGCTCGCCGCGCTCGCCGTGCCCCGCGAGGAGAGCACCCCGACGCTCGACCCCGTCACCGGTCTGCCGGTGCAGAGCGACGAGCCCGACGAGGACGACCGCGCGCGCGACGCGCTCAGCGCCGCCGCCCAGCAGGCCCGCGTCCGGGAGCTGGCCGCCCTGGCCGACTTCGACCAGGCCGCGGGCAAGGAGGCTCGCGACTCGCTCGCCGCGACCGTCAGCGGACCGGAGGTCAAAGCAGCGCAGGGGCATCTCGCCCGCCTCGCCGACCAGCCGACGCTGAGCGACTCCGACCTGGAGTCGGACCCCGAGGACGTCGCCGCCGCGCTCTCCGCGCGCATCGAGCAGATGCGCGGCTTCGAGTCGTCCCTCGCCACCGCCCAGGCCGAGCGGTTCGAGAAGCTGCGCGACGACGACGTCACCGCGTTGGAACTGCGCATCGGGCTCCTCGGCGGTGTGGTCGTCCTGACCGTCGGCGCATGCGCGGCCATCGCCCGGACGCTGACCCGCCCGCTCGCCGTGGTGCGCATCGGGGCCGCGCGGCTCGCAGACGCGCCCGCACCCGAGACCGAGGAACCGGTGAGCTTCACCGGCCGCAACGACGAGTTCGCGCAGGTCGTACGGTCCCTGAACACCCTGCACGGCAGGCTGCGCGAACTCGCCGCGCGCGTGCGACGGATCGACGGCGACCACGCCGCCGGCGTCGCCGAAAGCGTCGACCTGGTCCGCGAGCGCGACGCCCTCACCTCCGAACTGGCCGCCGCCCGCGCCGAACTCCAGGAGCGCACCGGCGAGATCTCCGCCGAACTGCTCCGGCTGCGCCGCACCGTCAAGCACACCTTCGTCAATCTCTCGCTGCGCAACCTCGGGCTCGTCGACCGCCAGCTCTCCGTCATCGAGAAGCTGGAGGAGCGCGAACAGGACCCAGAGCGGCTCGCCACCTTCTTCAAGCTCGACCACATGGCCACGGTCATGCGCCGCCACAGCGAGAACCTGCTCGTCCTGGCCGGCGCCGAACACGGCCACGGCCAGGCGGGGCCGGTGCCGCTCGTCGATGTGCTGCGCGCCGCTGTCAGCGAGATCGAGCGCTACGAGCGGGTCGTCATCCAGGCCGTGCCGCCGCACACCCAGGTCGTCGGGTTCGCCGCGGACGATCTGAGCCATCTCGTCGCGGAACTCCTGGAGAACGCGGCTTCGTTCTCCCCGCCCGACGCCCGGGTCGAGCTGTCGGGCTGGCTGCTGCAGAACGGCGAGATCATGCTCTCCGTACAGGACGCCGGCATCGGGATGACGCCCGCCCGCATCGAGGAGCTGAACGCACGCCTGGCGGACCCCGAGCCGTACGAGAACGGACCCGGCGACGACGAGGGCGAGGGACTCGGGCTGCGGGTCGCCGCGCTGCTTGCCGCACGGCACGGCGTACGGGTCCAGCTCCGCGAGCACAAGCAGGGCGGCGTCACGGCGGTGGTCGTCCTCCCGCAGGCGCTGCTGCCGGAGGGGCCGTCTGCGGTCGCAGCTGCCGCCCCCGCCGTGCAACTGCCGGGTTCGGCGGCCGAGGCCAACTCCAACGTGCTGCTGCCGAGCCCGCGCCGCGCCGTCGAGCCGTCGGACGCCCCGGAGACGACACACGACCGGGCGCCCGACCTGGTGGACCAGGAGACGGTGGAGATCCGGCTGCCGAAGCCCCCCGCTGAGCGGGAGCCCGCCCGAGGGCCGGAGCCTGCCGCTGAGCCGGGGCCCGCCGCCGAGCGGGAGCCTGCCGGTGAGCCGGAGCCCGCCGGTGAGCCCAGGGCAGCCGCGGACCCGGACCCGGGGCCGGAGCCGCAGGCGGAGTCCTCGTACAGGCTCACGGACAAGGGGCTGCCGAAGCGCGTCCCGCAGTCCGTGGAGACCGCCGCATCCGCCGCCGACCGCACCCAGAGCGTGGACGCGGAAGAGCTCCGCCGCAGACTCGGCGGATTCCGGCAGGGCGCGATGGACGGCCACCGGGACGCCGCGGCGGAGATCGAAGCACGCACGCAGTCGGCAACCGCCGTACCGGCAACCGCTGAAGCAACCACCGAAGCAACCACGGACGAGGCGCCAGAAGAAGAATCGGGGGACACAGTCGAGGAGGCACGCAGTTGACTGCGACCCGCACGTTCGGACTGAGCAAGGAAGCCCGCAATCTGCACTGGCTGCTGGGCAATCTCGTCGAGGAGGTGCCAGGGGTGCGCTCCGTCGCGGTCGTCTCGTCCGACGGACTCCTGCTGCTGTCCTCCGACCCCGACGAGAACGCGGCCCCCGCGGCCCCCCGCCCCAAGGGCCCCAAGGGCTCCAGCGCCGACCTCGCCACCATCGTCTCGGGCCTCGCCAGCCTCACCGTCGGCGCGGCGAAGCTGATGGACGGCGGCCAGGTCAGGCAGACCATGGTGGCCATGCAGGAGGGCAGCGTCTTCGTGATGTCCATCAGCGACGGATCGCTGCTCGGCGTGCACGCGGCCCCCGACTGCGACATGAGCGTGGTCGCGTACCACATGGCGCTGTTCGTCGGCCGGGCCGGTCATGTGCTCACCCCCGAACTCCGCAGCGAACTGCGAAAGTCCATGGCGGAGAGGGAGGCCGTCCGATGACGCCGGCTCCCCTGCCCGAGCTTCCCGTGCGCGGCGGCGGCAGCCGCCCGGCCCGCGTCCGCCCGTACTCCCTCACCGGCGGCCGCACCCGCTTCGGCCACGTCCTGCTGGTCGAGACGTTCGTCGCCGCGCTCGACGCACCCGCCGGCCGCAAGGAACTCCCCAACGGCAGCCTCGCCACCCGAGTCATGCCCGAGCTGCGCGCGATCGTCGAGCTGTGCCGCCGTATGCGTACCGTCGCCGAGATCTCGGCGCTGCTGAAGATGCCGCTGGGCGTCGTCCGGGTGCTGCTCAGCGACCTGGTCGACCAGGGAAAGATCCGCGTGTACGGGACCGGGCACGGGCCCGGCAGACCCGACCGCGCGCTGCTCGAAAGGGTGCTGAGTGGACTCCGCCGCCTCTGACACGCTCCTCCCCGCCCGCTCCCACCCCGAAGCCGGCCCCCGCAACGCCGGGACGGCCGACGGCGCACGGCCGGCGGGGAGCCCGCAGCCGGAAGAGGACGCGCAGGCCTGGCAGCTGGACCTCACCCGAGCCCCGACCGCGACGAAGATCGTGGTCGCGGGCGGCTTCGGCGTCGGCAAGACGACCTTCGTCGGCTCGGTCTCGGAGATCACTCCGCTGCAGACCGAGGCGCTGATGACGCAGGCGAGCGAGGACACCGACGACCTGTCGGCGACGCCGGAGAAGCTGACGACCACCGTCGCCATGGACTTCGGCCGGATCACCCTGGACGAGGACCTGGTCCTGTACCTGTTCGGCACACCGGGCCAGCAGCGCTTCTGGTTCATGTGGGACGACCTGGTGCGCGGCGCGATCGGCGCGGTCGTGATGGCGGACACCCGGCGGCTGTCGGACTGCTTCCCCGCGCTGGACTACTTCGAGAGCTGCGGACTGCCGTACGTCGTCGCCGTGAACCACTTCGAGGGGACCGCCTCTTACGAGGCGCAGGACGTGCGGGAGGCGCTGACCGTGCCGACGCACATACCGGTTCTGATCATGGATGCGCGCAGGCGGACCACCGTGGTGGAGTCACTGCTGGCGCTGGTCGCGCAGGCGCTGGAAGCCACCCCCGAACAGCCCCAAAGATGAAAAGGACGGGTCGATGCGGAAGATTCTGATAGTCGGGGCCGGGCAGTCCGGTCTGCAGCTCGCGCTGGGGCTGCAGGCGGAGGGGTACGAGGTCACCCTGATGTCGAACCGCACGCCGGACGAGATCAGGACCGGGCGCGTCATGTCCACGCAGTGCATGTTCCACACGGCGCTGCAGCACGAGCGCGACCTCGACCTCAACTTCTGGGAGTCCCAGGCCCCGAAGACCGAGGGCCTCGGCGTCTCCGTCGCCGGGCCGGACGGCGCGCGGCCGATCGACTGGCTCGGACGGCTGGACGGCTACGCCCAGTCCGTGGACCAGCGGGTGAAGATGGCCGGCTGGATGGAGACGTTCGCACAGCGCGGCGGGCAGCTGGTCATCCACGGCGCGGCCGTGTCCGACCTGGACTACTTCTCCCGCGCCTACGACCTGGTGCTCGTCGCGGCGGGCAAGGGCGAACTGGTGTCGATGTTCGGCCGGGACGCGGAGCGCTCCCCGTACACCGAACCGCAGCGCGCACTGGCCGTCGCCTATGTCCACGGCCTCGGCCCGCGGCCGGAACACCCCGACCTCGACGCGGTGCGGTGCAATCTGGTGCCCGGGGCGGGCGAACTGTTCGTCATGCCGACGCTGACCACCGGCGGGCGCGCCGACATCCTGTTCTGGGAAGGCATCCCCGGCGGGCCGCTGGACGTCTTCTCCGGCGTCAAGGACCCCGCCGAGCATCTGTCGCTCACCCTCCAGCTGATGGAGCGCTTCACCCCGTGGGAGTACGCACGGGCGACGAAGGCCGAACTGACCGATGCCAACGGCACCCTGGCCGGCCGCTACGCCCCGACCGTCCGCAACCCCGTCGGACGGCTGCCCGGAGGCGGCCTCGTCCTCGGCGTCGCCGACGTGGTCGTCGCCAACGACCCCATCACCGGCCAGGGCTCCAACTCGGCGTCCAAGTGCGCGGCCGCCTACCTCGCCTCCATCGTGGAGCGGGGCGAGGAGCCCTTCGACGAGGCCTGGATGCAGGCGACGTTCGACGCGTACTGGGACACCGCCCGACACGTCACCAAGTGGACCAACGCCATGCTGGGCGCCCCGCCGGAGCACGTCCTGAACCTCATCGGCGCGGCGGGCGGCCTGCAGACGGTCGCCGACCGGTTCGCGAACGGCTTCAACGACCCGGCGGACTTCGAGAACTACTTCTACGACCCGGAGAAGACCGAGGCATTCCTGGCGGAGGCGGCGGCCCGGTAGCCCCGGGGGCTGCGCCCCCGCCCCCTCCCTCCTCGGGGCGAGCCCCGCCGGCTCCCCGCCGTGCAGAACGACGCGCTCGCCGGGCATCGCCGCGCCTGACAGCGTGCCGTCGCCCGCGCGAAGCGCTGGGGCGGACCGGGGTGCAGGGGGCCATGCGGCGCGACTGAAACTCCGCCAGCAGCTCGGCTGCGGACTCAGGGGGGTCGGCCGCCGCCGACGGCGGCGGAGTCGCGGCCAGGGCCGGCGTCAGCGCACCCAGGACACCCGGCGACCGCCGCACTGCGCGCAGCCTGTCACCACATCACCTCCGTTGCGGGGAACCGACGAGGCCGATCACCGGACCGGTCCGGCCCGTGCGCCGCTCCGGAGGCGATTCGGGGCAATCAGGTCACTCGTCCGCGCGGGCCGCGTCCTCGGGCGGGGTCTTCGGCTTTGACCAAGGCCACTTCAGCTCGCGCCGCTCCCGGCCGCCCGGTGCGTACTCGTACTTCCAGCCCCGCTGGAGCCCCAGCCGCTTGCTGTAGCCCGCGGGCACACGCTTGTAGGCGTACACCGCAGGCGGCCCGCCCGCGTCGTTCGGCACGGGGACCTGGTACCACTTCGGCGGATGTCCCGTCGGCCCGACCAGCACGGGCAGCACCCGGCCGTCCAGCGGCCCGCCGACGAAGGGGGTGTTCTCGCTTCTCACAGTCCGTCTCTCGTTAGCTTCTCCGCCCGCTCGGCGAGGCCGCGGGCATCGTTTCTGTCTGCGGTCCGGTGGCCTCGCGTGCGTCGCTCACGGTCCGTCTCTCGTTAGCTTCTCCGCCCGCTCGGCGAGGCCGCGGGCATCGTTTCTGTCTGCGGTCCGGTGGCCTCGCGTGCGTCGCTCACGGTCTGTCTCTCGTTAGCTTCTCCGCCCGCTCGGCGAAACCGCCGACGTCACAGCTCCAGTGTCACAGCAGGTGGGTTCCTTCGCTGACCACGGGCAGCACACCGCGCGCCAGCCGCCCCACGGGGCCGTCCCGGTGCTCCAGCGCCAGCAGCCCGCGGACGGCCCGGGCCGTCTCCGGATCCGTCGTCGCCGTGGCTGTGAGCAGTGCGACGAGATGGTCGACGAGCCAGTCCCGCAGCTGCTCGGCAGGGGGCTGCTTGCCCTCGTCGAGCCAGATCAGCGACGCCGCCTCCACCGCGGCTATCCAGGTGCGCACCAGCATCGCCAGCCGTGGGCCGGGCCGCTCGGCGCCCAGATGGACCAGGATCTGGTCGGCCGCCTCGCGCCGTATCCCGTCGACGATGGCCGTCGCCCGGGAGGTCTCGGCGACGCTGCCGCCGCGCAGCAGCGCGCTGAACCCGGCGTCGTGCTCGTCGACGAAGTCGAGATAGCGGTCGAGCACCCTCGCCAGCCGCTCGGTCGGCGGTCCGGACTGGGGCTCCGCGAAGCAGATCTCCAGCTCGTCGGCGGCGGAGCGCAGCGCCGTCTCGTACAGCTGCTGCTTGCCGCCCGGGAAGTACCGGTAGACGAGGGGCCGCGAGACCCCGGCCGCCTCGGCCACGTCGTCGAGCGAGACATCGTCCGGCGCGCGGTGTGCGAAGAGGGTCAGCGCCGCGTCGAGCAGTTGTGTGCGGCGCTCCTCCACGCTGAGCCGCCGGTACGCGCGGGACGGTGCGGGGTCCTGGGCCCCGGCCTTGGCCGGGACGCGAGCGGGGCTGGTCATGTCGGCAGCGTAGCCCTGCGCGGACTGCGCCCGGCAGCCGAGCGACCGGCCGTCGGCCACTCCCCGCGGCCGGTCTCGTCGGCCTGTTCGTTCCCCCGCGCGCGGCCGGTCTCGTCAGCCTGTTCGTCCACCCCTCCGGCCGCCGCTGCTACGCCAGCAGCCCGGAGCTCTTCCAGAGCCTGCGGCCCAGGCCGTTCAGCACGCCGACGTCGTCCAGGAAGTCGGTGAGCCGCTTCGCCCCGGTCTGCATGATCTCCCTGCGGTGCCCGCTGGCCCTGACCTGCGCGACGGCCTCCGCGCGGTCCAGGCCCACGTTCTCGTACACCTGCGGGTTGACGAAGCAGACGGAGAAGACGCGCGCGGCCTCCCCGCAGCTGACCTGGGTGAGGCGTCGCTCCCAGCGGGGCGCGGTCGCCATCTGGCGGCGCAGCTCCTCGCGTGCGTACCGCACGTGGCGCGCCTCCTCCACCACATGGATCCGGGTGACGCCGCGCACCAGGGTCTGGATGCGGTCGTCCGGGAAGGTGAGCCGCTGCATCCAGTCGAGGATCTCCTCGCCGAGCAGGGTGGCCGCGAACGAACCCGGGGTCGTCGAGATCGTCTTCAGTACGCGCGCGAGGTTGTGGTAGATCCTCGGTACGGGGTAGGCCGGGACTCCGCTCCTCTGGATCATCCGGGCGAACATCATCGAGTGCCGGCATTCGTCCGCGATCTCGGTCAGGGCGTATCGGACGTGATTGCTGGTCACGGACTTGTCGTAGATGTGGCGCACCAGCAGCTGCATCAGGATGATCTCGAACCAGATGCCGAGTGAGGCGAGTGACGCGGCCTCGTGCTTCGACAACTCGATCCGCTGCTCCTCGGACATCCGGTGCCACAGCGGGGTGCCGTAGAGGGAGAGCAGTTCAGGCGGCCAGAACCACTGGCCGTCCTCCAGGGGGGCGTCCCAGTCGAGTTCCTTGTCCGGGTCGAAGGAGTGCTTCGCGGAGGATTCGAGCAGGCGTGCGGCGACCTGTTCGCGGTCCCGGAGCGGGCCGAGGGCGTCGCGGAGGGCCTCGATGTCGCGATCGGTCACGGTCGGCGTGGGTGGCGTGGACGTCATGAGGGTTATGAGACTGCTTGTCAGCAAGGCCGTCAATCCCCTGCGCGCCACTTGTTGACGGATCGTCTATCAGCGTGTGAGTCTGCCAACAGTCCACTGTTGTACGTGTGTATGGGTCATCAGTACGGGTCATCAGACGAAGGAGCCGTCAGTGACAGCGTCGGCAGAACCCGCCCCGTCCTCCTCGTATCGGCACTATGTGCACGCTCCCGAGGACCCCCTCTGGGAGATCCCCGCGTCGGGCGCCGCGCGCTTCAACTGGGAGTACGGAGACGGCCGCGAGCGCCTCCTCGCCCTGTACCAGAAAGGCAAGGACAAGCAGTGGGACGGCGCCAAGCGGATCGACTGGGAACTCGAGGTCGACCCGTACAACCCGCTCGGCACGCCCGACGAGTCGTTGACCCTCTACGGCTCCCGCCACTGGCCCAAACTGACGGAGCGGGACAAGGGAGAGCTGCGCCGGCACTACTGCTCCTGGCAGTTCAGCCAGTTTCTGCACGGGGAGCAGGGCGCGATGGTGTGCGCGGCACGGATCGTGGAGTCGGTTCCCGACCTCGACGCCAAGTTCTACTCCGCGACGCAGACCATGGACGAGGCCCGGCACGCCGAGATCTACGCCCGCTTTCTGCACGAGAAGATCGGGCTGCTGTATCCGATCAACGACAACCTCCAGGGGCTGCTCGGCGACACGCTGCGCGACTCCCGCTGGGACATGCCCTACCTGGGTATGCAGGTGCTGATCGAGGGGCTCGCCCTGGCCGCCTTCGGCATGATCCGCGACACCACGAACCGGCCGCTGCCCAAGCAGCTTCTCGCGTATGTGATGCAGGACGAGGCTCGCCATGTGGCCTTCGGGCGGATGGCGCTGCGCGACTACTACCGGCAGCTCGGCGACGCGGAGCTGCGGGAGCGCGAGGAGTTCGTCATCGAGGGCTGCTATCTGATGCGGGACCGGCTCCGCGGGGTCGAGGTCCTGGAGAACTTCGGCATCCCGAAGCGGGAGGCGGCGGAGCTGTCGGAGCGCTCGGAGTATCTCCGGCTCTTCCGGAAGCTGCTGTTCAGTCGGATCGTCCCCTGTGTGAAGGACATCGGCCTGTGGGGCGAGCGGCTGCAGAAGGCCTATGTCGACATGGGCGTCTTTGACCTGGGCGACGCCAGCCTGGACCAGCTGATGTCCCAGGACGAGGAGATCGCGGACCGCCTCGACGGGGAACGGTTCGCCGCACAGGAGCGGGACCGTGTCCAGGAGGTCCGGGACGCGATCGCGGAGGGCGTCGCGGACGGCGCGGCGGACCGCGCGGAGGACGGGTGCGGGGCCGACTGAGGCCGCCCGTGTCAATAGGAGCGGTCGTCTACGCCTTCGAACTCGACCGCCGCACCGGCGCGTACATGCCCGCCGGCGTCTTCCGCAAGCAGCTCAGGCTGGACCGCCCGTTCCCCCTGGAGATCGACCTCACCGTCCTTCGCCGGCCCGCGCCCCGGAAGGCCGACTGATCAGCCCTTGAGCGCCGCCTCCATCACCTTGCGGGCGATGGGGGCGGCGATCCGGTCGCCGCTGATGCCCTCGCGGTAGGCCGAGGCGTCCTCGACCACCACCGCGACCGCCACCGCCGGCCGGGCCGCGTCGTCCGCCTGGGCCCAGGCGATGAACCACGCGTACGGGGTGCCCGCATTGCCCACGCCGTGCTGGGCCGTGCCCGTCTTGCCGCCGACCGTCGCGCCCTCGATCGCCGCGTTGTGGCCGGTGCCCTCCTCCACAACGGCCACCATCAGCCGCCGCATGACCTGCGCCGTGGAGGGGCTCATGGCAGTCCGGTGGACGCTCGGACGGGTGCGCTGCGCGGCGCGGGGGACGAGGTCGCCGTCCGCCTCCGTCACCCGGTCCACCAGATGCGGGCGCATCACCTCGCCGCCGTTGGCGACCGCCGCCGCGACCATCGCCATCTGCAGGGGCGTCGCCTTGGTGTCGAACTGCCCGATGGAGGACAGCGCGAGCTGGTCCTCCGTCATATCCGCATCGAAGTTGGACCGCGTCACCTGTGAGGGGATGCGCAGCGAACCGTCGTTGAAACCGAACGCGGCCACCGCGTCCAGCATCCCCGCCAGCCCCACCCGCACCCCCAGTTCCGCCATGACCGTGTTGCACGACCACTGGACGGCATAGGCGAGCGAGGCGTTCCGGCAGCCCGCGGCCTCGTTGGGGAGCGTGGTCGCCGTGCCGGGCAGCGTATACGGCTCCGGGGTGCGGGTCGGGGCCTCGGCTTCGGCCACCACCCCGGCCTCCAGCGCCGCGGCGGCCGTGACGATCTTGAAGCTGGAACCGGGCGGATACGTCTGCCGGATCGCCCGGTTGAGCATCGGCGACGCGTCGTCCGCGGTCAGCTCCGCCCAGGCGTCCCGGACCCGCTTCCCCGTGCCCGACAGCACCCCGGGGTCGTACGAGGGGCTGCTCACCAGCGCCAGGACGCGGCCCGTCGCCGGTTCCAGCGCGGCCACCGCGCCCCGCCGCCCGTCGAGGCCCTCGAAGGCGGCGCGCTGCATCGATGGGCGGATTCCGGTGACGACGTTCCCGCCGGGCGGGCGGGCGCCGCCGCCGAGGAAGGGCAGCCGGGCGAGCGCCGGGTCCGCACCGGACAGCAGCGCGTCCTCCGCCTCCTCCAGGAGGGAGACGCCGTACGTCTGCGAGGCGTACCCGGTCACCGGGGCGTACAGCGGCCCGTCAGCGTAGGTGCGTTCAAAGCGCAGCTGCTCCCCGGTGTCCTCGGAGCCGGTCACCGGCTTCCCGCCGGCCAGGATGTCGCCGCGCGGCTGCGCATAGCGGGAGATCGCAGGGCGTCGGTTGGCCGGGTTGGAGTCCAGGGCGTCCGCCTCGATCACCTGCACACGGAGGGCGTTGGCCAACAGGGCGAAGAACAGCAGCAGAAGCAGCGCGGCGGCGCGCCGGATGCAGGGGGTCACCGGCTCTCCTCGACGGCGGTCGGCAGTGCGGACACGGTGAGGCCCTCGCCCGTCTCCGCGGTATCGGGGTCCGGCGCGCGCGCCGAGTCGCTGACCCGGATCAGCAGCGCCACGATGATCCAGTTGGTGACGACGGACGAACCGCCCTGCGCGAGGAACGGCATCGCCATCCCGGTCAGCGGGATCAGCCCCATCACCCCGCCCGCGATGACGAACACCTGGAGCGCGAGGATCGAGGAGCACCCGATGGCGAGCAGCCGTCCGAAGGGGTCGCGCAGGGCGAGCCCGGCGCCGTAGCCGCGGGCCGTCATCAGGGCGTACAGCAGGAAGATCGCGGTCAGCCCGGTGAACCCGAGCTCCTCGCCCGCCGTCGCAAGGATGAAGTCCGACTTGGCGGCGAAGCCGATCAGGGTGGAGTGGCCGAGACCGAGGCCTGTGCCGAGCACGCCGCCCGCCGCGAAGGAGAACAGCGACTGGGCGAGCTGGCCGGGCCCGCGACCCGCCGCGATGCTCGCGAAGGGGTCCAGCCAGTCCTGGACCCGGTTGTGCACATGCGGTTCCAGCGTGCCGACCGCGAACGCCCCCGCTCCGGCCAGCAGCAGCCCTGCCGCCACCCATCCGGTGCGCCCGGTCGCCACATAGAGCATGATCACGAAGACGCCGAAGAAGAGCAGTGAGGTGCCCAGGTCGCGCTCCAGGATGAGCACCCCGACGCTCAGCAGCCAGATCGCCACCAGTGGGCCGAGGACCCGTCCGGCGGGCAGCTGAAGTCGCCAGATGCGGCGGCCGGCGTAGGCGAGCGCCTGGCGATTGGCCGCCAGATACGCGGCGAAGAAGACGGCGAGCAGGATCTTGGCGAACTCGCCCGGCTGGAAGGACAGCCCGCCGATCCGGATCCAGATCTTCGCCCCGTTCACGGCGGGGAAGAAGATCGGCACGGTCAGCAGGGCGAGGGCGGCGGCGACGGACAGATAGGCGTACCGCTGCAGCACACGGTGGTCGCGCAGCAGGACGACCACCACGATGAACAGCGTCACGCCGAGGGTGGACCACACGAGCTGGGCGGGGGCGGCCCGTTCTCCCGGGGTGGAGAGGTCGAGCCGGTAGATCAGCACCAGGCCCAGGCCGTTGAGGAGGACCGCGATGGGCAGCAGCAGCGGATCGGCCCAGCGGGCGCGCAGCCGTACGGCGAGATGGGCGAGGAGCGCCAGCACGCCGAGGCCCGCTCCGTAGCCTGCGACGTCGGGCGGCACCTGGTGGTTTCGGGCAAGCCCCACGGTGACATAGCCGTATACGCAGATGAGGACGGCGCAGACGAGGAGGCTGAGTTCGACGCCCCGGCGGCCCCGGCGTTCGACCGTCGCTGTGGTCATGCCAGGCAACGTAGCAACCGCGCCGCGTATGTCCGGTTATATCGGGCTGATCGGATCAGCGTGCCGGTGTGTCCGGTGAGCCCTCGCCGGAGTCGGGCCCCGTGCCGTTGCCGTGGTCGCCGCCATGCCCGCCATGCCCGCCATGCTCGCCATGCTCGCCATGGTCGTCGTCGGCGCGGTCGGCGCTCCGGCCGCTGACGTCTTCGCCCTCGGGGTCGATCGGCGCGTACTCGGGCAGCACGAGGTGCGCCACCGCGCCGCCCTCCGGCGCATTGGCGAAGGTCAGCTCCGCGCCGATCACCGCGGCCTGGCCGGCCGCGATGGTCAGTCCGAGGCCGTGTCCCTTGCCGCCGCCCTCGGTGCGGAAACGCTGCGGGCCGTGCTCCACCAGATACCCGGGATAGCCGGGCCCCTTGTCGCTGATGGTCACCTCCGGGCCGTCGACCGTCAGCGTCACCGGCGGCCGGCCGTGCTTGTGGGCGTTGCCGACCAGATTGCCGAGCACCCGCTCCAGCCGCCGCTTGTCGGTCTCCACGGTCGTCTCGCGCACGATCCTCAGCTGGGTGTCCGTGCCGGAGGCCCGCACCACGCGCTCCGCCAGCGGCGCGAGTTCGTACACGTCCAGATCCACCGTCTCGCCGCCCGCGTCCAGCCGGGAGATCTCCAGCAGGTCCTCCGTCAGCGACCGCATGGCCCGCACCCGGTCGCGGACCAGCTCCGCCGGACGTCCCTCGGGCAGCAGCTCGGCCGCCGCCGACAGCCCGGTCAGCGGGGTGCGCAGCTCGTGCGCGACATCGGCGGTGAAGCGCTGTTCGCTCTGGAGCTTGCGCTGGAGCGAGGAGGCCATCGTGTCCAGCGCTCCGGAGACGGTGGCCACCTCGTCCTTGGGGCGCGCCGGGTCCTCGGTGCGCGGGTCGTTCACCCGGGCGTCCAGATCGCCCGCGCTGATCCGCCGCGCCACCTGCGCGGTCAGATGCAGCCGGCGGGTGACGCGGGTGACCGCGAACGCCCCTACCAGCAGCGTCGCCCCGATCGCCAGTACCGAGGAGCCCACGATGGCCTGGTCGAGGCCGGTGATCGTTTCGGCGGCGAGGGTGTAGTCGACGCGTGCCGCGAGCGCCCGTCCGTCGGCCGGGCCGGCCGCCCACATCGCGGGGCTGCCCTCATGGTCGGCGACCAGCGTGCCGCGTTCGCCGCGCAGCGCGAGTGCCCGCAGCGATGCGGGCAGCCCCGGCGGGTCCACCGCCGCGTACGGGGGCATCGGCTCGCCCGCCACATATGCGCGAGTCGCCTGCTCCAGCCGGGAGAGCGCCTCCATCCGCGCCTGGTCGACGGTCTGACGGGTCACCGACACATGGACCAGCGCGCCGAGCAGGGCGGCCAGCGCACAGCACATGACGGTGATGAAGACCGCGGCCTTCCAGGTCAGCGTCGCGGTCCAGGCGGGAGGTCGCGGCCGTCTCATGGCGTGCCCGCCGCGCCGCCGCCGGGAGAGGCCCCGGGCACGGCCCCCGGTGCGGTCTCGGGCGTGGGGAAGCCGGCGGGTCCGGCGGCGCCGCCGGGGGAGGGGGTCGCGTCCGGCGGGGTGGGGGCGGACGGCTTGACCCGTACGATCTCGTCGCGCGTGGGCAGCATCGCCTGCTGTCGGTCGTCCCAGGACCAGTGGGTCCGGTACTCGTAACCGGGGATGCCCGCGGAGACCGAACGCAGGATCACGTCCCGCTCCGCCAGCTCCACGCTCACCAGCTGGTCGGAGGTGGACATGATCCGGATCAGTGCGCCGTCCTGCGGCATGTAGCAGCGCACCACGGTCTGCTGCTCGGGCATCGTGACGCCAACGATCAGCTCCTCCTTGCCGTCCCCGGTGAGATCGCGGTAGTACGCGGGCTCCAGCACGGGGCAGGAGTCGGGCTTCTCCGTGCACTCGGCGATCTGGAGTGCCGTCTCCTCGTAGAGCCCGTCCGCTCCCGAATACCGCTCCGGGTGCGAGCGGACCTCCGCCTGGACGACCGCTACCGGGTCGATGCGCCGTACGTCGTCGTCGGGTACGGAAACGCCCGGCACCCGCTCGGTCTCGCCCTCCCCGAAGTCGTACGGGGGAGAGGTGACGGGCGGCAGGCCGGGCCAGAGGCGCACCGGGCCGGCGGCCGGCTGGGTGGGGCCCGCACTCTCGATCCCGCCTGCGTCGCCGCAGCCCGACAGCGCAACGGACAGCACGGCGGCCGCGGCCGCGGTCAGCAGCGCGGCGCCGGCCGTGCGGTGCGGGCTCGGGCTCAACGTACTCCTCGCGGGCTGCGGAACGGGCTGCGGAAGGGTGGCAGAACGACCGGGCGGAGATCCGGGCGACCATCAGCCGACTCGGCAACCTTATTTCGCGGGAAGTCCCATTTGTCCAGTGGGGTCGGCTTCCCTCGGTCGTCCGTCTCCGTCAGCCGTCCGTTCGGCCCCGGCGCATCATCGCAAAGCCCAGCCCGGCCGCGCCGATCGAGGCAAGCCCGCCAGCCGCCGCGATCGTCGTCGCGGTGTCGCGCCCCGCTGAGATCCCCGCCATGTCCGCGCGGGCGGCGGTCACGTCCGCCACCGGCTCCCCGGCGCCGCCGTACGCGGCGTCACTGATGGTCACCACCCTGACGGGCGCGGCCTCCGGGGCATGTCCGGCCAGGTCTCCGGGCTGCGGGGCGTCAGCGGCGAAGGCGCAGACCGGCGCCGTCAGAGCCCCGCCGAGGGCGACGGTCACAACGGCGGTGCGGACGAAGCTGCGGCGGCGGACGGGGTGCACGGTGGATTCCTGACTCCTCTGTGCGGCGCTGTTCTGCGCGGCTGTGCGCAGCAGATGACAGTGAAGAAGCTAGGCGTCAACCGTCGCGGGGCTTCGACAGGTTTGTAACAGCCCTGCACAAGCCCTCGCGCGGTACGGCCACGGCGCCTCGCCGCCGGTGTGCGGCTCCGCGGCCCGTCACCGCGGCCCTCTCACCGCGTCCTCCTCACTGCCGCCCTCTCACCGCGGCCCGTCACCGCCGCTCGCCATCGCCGCCGGTCACCGCGGCTCGTCACCGCCGCTCGCCATCGCCGCCGGTCACCGCGGCCCGGGGTGCCATGCGCCCGGCCGCGGGGTCGCCGGGCTGCCCGCCGCGCCCCCGCCCGCGCCGTGTATCCGGAGCTGCTCCGCCTGCTCCCGGTTCAGCCGTTGCTCCAGCCCGCAGAACGTGCACTGCGTCGCATACGTCGTCGAGTACGGGAACAACGGCACGAAGAACAGCGTGAACTTCGCGACGCGCTTGCGCAGCGCGTGCGCGGCCGGATTGCCGCACTGCGCGCACACCAGCGTCAGCATCGCGAGCTGGTGCAGATAGCTCTTCGAGCCGAAGATGATCATCTCGGGTGGCCTTTCGGGTCAGCCTCTGCTCAGTGCGCGCCGGCACAGCGCCAGCAGCTTCTCGTCCGTGAAGATGTCATGACTGCCGTACCCGCTGTCCAGGGCGTTGTGCCGGCGTACGGCCGTGAGCTCGGCCAGCAGCAGCCGCTGCACGCCCCGGGCCCGCAGCTCCGCCAGGCACTCCGCGATCGGCACCCGCGTGTGCGGCATCTCGTCCCAGGCGGTCAGCAGCACCGGCCAGGCCCGCTCCCGGTCCCCGGTCACCCGCCACAGGGCCTGCGCCGCGTCCACCCTGATCCCCGGCTCGGGCGAGCGGAGCAGCGCGCCCAGCTCTCCGGCCACTTCCGCGGCGGCAGGACCCAGTGTGCCGAGCGCGGCCGCAGCGGAGCGCAGGGCCAGCGGCTGCGATGCCTCCAGCGCCGTCCGCAGCGCGCCCAGCGCCGCCCCGGCGTCGTGCTCGACGGCCCACACGGCCTGGGCGGCCAGCGCGGCCAGTGAGGGGGAGGGGTCGCGCAGCAGCCGGCGCAGCTCGGGGGCGGCCTCTTCGGCGGCGGGCCCGAAGGCGGTCAGCGCCCGGAGCGCGCACTCGACCACCCACTCCCTGCGGTGTTCGGGCGCCCCCCGCAGCACCCGCAGCACCTCGGGCAGCGCATCCGCCGCGCGCAGTTCGGTGACGGCGTGCAGCAGCGGCGCGGCGCGGTCGTACAGCCGGTCGTCGAGGGGCAGCGCGCCCAGCCGGGCGCACAGCGCGGGCACCAGCGGACCGGCCGCCGCACCCAGATGGCCCAGCGCATGGCCCAGGCCCTGCGGAGGTTCTGCCAGCTCCAGCATCCTGGCGAGCGCGGGCGCCGCACGCCGGTCGCCGGTGCGGGCGAGGGCCGTGAGCGCGCCCCCGAGTGCCACCGGGCCGCCGGGCCAGCTCCGCACCCGTCCGGCGGGATCGGCGGCGACCCGGTCCGCGAGCGCGTCGGCGGCCGGCGCGGCGAGCGAGAAAAGCTCGGCCAGTGTGTCCACGGCGGCGTCGGCGAGTCGCGGCTCCGGGTCGGCCAGCTGCTCCCCGATCAGGCAGACCAGTTCGTCGTAGGCGCCGCGCCAGGTGCGCAGCAGCGCGCTGCTCATCCGCACGGCGTCGATCCGCTGCCCCCAGTCGGGGCTGCACAACTGGTCGGCCAGGAGCGCGATTCGGTCGTCCACCCGGTCGCCGAGTCCGGCGTGGAGCGTGCGCAGCAGATCCGCGGTCCAGGGCGGCGCGCCGCGGCCGGCCGTGTCGGCGGCGCGCGCCTGCCGCAGCCCGCTCAACAGGGTGGGCGGCGACGAGGGCCGCTCGTCGGGTCCGTGCGCCCCCGGCCGCTCGGGTCTGGCCGGCGGCCGCTCCTCGGCCGGGGAGCGCCGCTCCTGCGCGGTGCTCTGCCCGTGCGGGGCGGCCCTGTCGTGCGGGGCGTTCTGATCGTGGTGGCCGGTCCGGCCCTGCGCGTCGGTTCCGTCCTGCGCGTCGGTTCCGTCCTGCGCGTCGGTTCCGTTCTGTGCGTCGGCCCGTTTGTGGGGGCCGGACCGCTCGTATGCGCTGGACCGGTCCTGTGGTCCGGACCGGCCGTGCGGTCCGGATCGGTCGTGCGGTCCGGATCGGTCGGGTGCGGCACTTCGCCCGGGTGGGCCGGGCCACGCGGGTGAAGCGGGCCACTCGGGTGCGGCGGAGCGCTCCGCCAGGGACGACCGCTCGGCGGCGGACTGCACGGAGCGCTCGGCGGGCGGCGACGGAGTCCGCTCGGCCATGGGGACGGCGAACACGACCGGGTCCGCGCGCAGTTCGCGCAGCAGGCTGGTCACACACGGCACGACGGTGTGCGGCAGCGCCTCGGGCGCACAGCGGGCGAGCTGTGCGAGAGCGGCCAGCCGCAGCCCCGCGTCATATGACGCCCGGGTCAGTCCGGAGAGCCAGTCCACCACCTCGGCGGCCAGCTCCCCGTGGCGCAGCGCGATCCGCCCGCCGGCCTCGACGCAGGCGAACCGCACCTCCGCGTCCGGCTCCACGGCGAGCCGGGTGCGCAGCAGCGACAGCACCCGCGCGGGGTCGGCGTGCAGGGTGGCCAGCGCGACCGGGACGGCGAGCCGCACGCCCCGGTCGTCGGCGTCCAGCAGCCCGAGGAAGACGTCAGCTCCCGCGGTGACGGCGGACGCCGCCATCGCGTAGTTCGCCGCGAACTCGAACTCCTCGTCCTCCGGGTCCAGTTCGTCGTCCCCGTCTAAGTCGATGCCGCCGATGCTGGTGAGCAGCTCGATGATGCCGCCGCGGTCCGGAACGGCGTCCGCCGCGGCGAGTTCGAGCAGGAAGGGGATGCACGCCAGCGTCGAGTCGTACACATCCCCCTGGTGGTGCACCGCGCCGTACATCCCGTCGAGAGCCTTCTCCCGCTCCGCGGGGTCGGCCGAGGCGAGTCCGCGCAGCAGCTCCGGCACATCGTCGGCCGGGCCGTAGGCATGTCTGAGTGAGGCCCAGTCGACCTCGTCGATTCCCCCGAACACGCTTGCCCCCTCCCAAGAACCTTGCGCTTGGGGAGAGTGTGCACCACCGCTCCGACATCGCGGGGATATTGCCCCGATGGCGTCGCGCCTGTTCCATGGTCGGGGGTGATGGGGTATGGACCCGCAGAAGCGCACGGCGGGGCGGGCCGGCGGCGTCCGGCTGCGGGTGACGCCGTCGCGCGCCGCCGGACGTGATCGGCTCTATGTGACGCTGCCGGACGGCGGCGTCGTCGCCTGGTACGACCGGGCGGGCAACAGCGTCATCCTGGTGTCGGACCGCAGGCGGGACGCGGTGCTTCAGGCCCTGGCTCCGTATCTCGCGGGCGAGGTGAGCATCGGCCCGCCGCCCGTGCCCACCGCGGCGGACCTCGCCCGGCTGGCCCTGCACCCCGACGACGACCTCGCCCCCAACCGCCCTGGAGAGGCGCTGCACACGGATTCCGACGCCGGGCAGGCCGCCGCGCCCGCCCGCGACGGTACCGAATCCCCCACGGAAGTCGACCGAATTCGATCGGTGCCGACCGTACGAGCGACAGGGGGTGGGCCGATCCGGTCGTGGCGCTCACACGGCGGCCCCCGGCGTGCCGAACTCGCCGCCCAGGAGCGGGTGGGCGGCGCGCTCGACCTGCTGACGGACGCGGGATGGCGGATTCTGCACTCCGTGCCGCTGCCCGGCGCGGACCGCGTCGACCATCTGGCCGTGGGGCCCGGCGGCGTGCTGGCGGTGCACACCGTCCGGGCCCGCCGTGCCAGGGTGCGGGTCGACGACCCGCACGTGCGCACGGGCCGGGGCCGTCCCGACCCGTTGCTGCGGCTGACGCGCCGCCGCGCCACACGCGCCGCCCTCGCGCTGACCGCGCCCGTCCGCCCGGTCCTTGCCGTCGTGGGCGCTGCCCGGCTGGACGTGGTGCGGATGGCGCCGTTCGACGTACGGATCATGCGGGACTGCGAACTCCCGGCGCTGGCCCGGCTGGGAGGGGTGCTGAAGCCCGCGGACATCGAGGCGCTGTACGCGCTGGCGCGCGACCGCCGTACCTGGCTGCGGGTGTGACGGCCAGGGTCGGTTCCCCCACGGGAGGCGCGGTGTCCCGCACGATCCAGCCCCTCCGGCGTTTGAGGAGCGGGGGCGTGGGGGCGGAGCCCCGGTCACGGAAGGCGTCAGCGGAGTCGGTCGCCCCATCCGCCCTGCAGCATGGACTGGAACGCCCACTCCCCGTCCTCGCGGCGGATCAGCACATCCGCGTACCGGAGCTGCTGGGTGTGTCCCTCCATGGTCATGGTCGAGTCGGAGAAGACGATCACCATCGCCGGGCTGAGGAAGACCGGCGTGCGGGTGGACTCAAAGGAGATGTCCTCCTCCCCGTCCCCCAGCACCTGGATCATGGTCTCGATGTACTGCTGCCGGTCCCACTGCGCCGAGGCCCCGCAGCCTGCGGAGTCGTCGCTGACCAGGTTGAGCGGGAAGACGGCCATGTCCGCCATGCGCTCGATGTCGCGCCGGCCGCTCGCCGCGTCGTAGTCGGCGAACCACTTCTCGACGGAGGCGAGGTCGTCGGCGGTCGGGGTGTATCCGGTGTCGGGCAGAACGGTCACAGGCACTCCTCGTCAAGTTTGACTAGTGGTCGACGAGGATATGCCCGGCCCTGCCACTAGTCAAACTTGATTAACTGAGCTCCGCCGGAATCCGGAGCCGCAGCACGGTGGTGACCGCGTGCCGGGTCGTGACCCGCTCCACCTCCGCCGCCAGTCCCGGCGTCACCTCCCGGTAGCCGACCTCCCCGAGACCGGTCGCGACCGCCGTCCCCGTGCCTTCGCCCACCCTGCCCGGAGCCTTCAGCGCCGCCCCCGCCTGGGCGCGCAGCGCCGGGCTCAGCGGTGCGGACACCACCGGCGCGTCGTCGTCCGGCAGCACCAGCACCAGCGCCGACGGGCGCGCGGCCGGACCGGTGAAGCCGACCACCACCGCGTCATGGGCGTCCGTATGGCGCAGCTTCCGCCAGGCGCGCATCCCGCCGCGGTACGGCTCGTCCAGGCGCTTGACCACCAGGCCCTCCAGGCCGATCGCCGGGAGCCTGTCGAACCAGACCGCCGCCTCCTCCGCGTCCTGGGTCATCGGCACCGGCTGAAGCGGGGGCCCCAGCGGGCCGAGCAGCGCCACCAGGCGGGCCCGCCGCTCCCTGTACGGCAGCAGCCGCAGATCCTCACCCGCCTCGGCCAGCAGATCGAAGGCGGCGTACGAGGCGGGGAGCCGCCGAGCCAGCGAGGGCGCCCGGGCCGGGGCGGCTGCGGCCCGCCGTTGCACCGCGGCGAAGTCCGTGCGCCCCTCGTGCCACACCACCACCTCGCCGTCCAGCACCGTTCCGACGGGCAGCCGCCGCGCCGCCTCGTCCAGATCGGGGAAGGCGGCGGTGACGATCCGCCCCGAGCGGGCCTGGAGCAGCGCCCCGTCCGCAGTCCGGAAGACCACCATCCGGTGGCCGTCGAACTTCGGCTCGTACGCCAGCCCCGCCCCGCGCGGCAGCTCGCCCACCGGCGCCGCGAGCGCGACCTTCAGCGGCGGCCGCAGCGGCCGCGCCCGCCCGCGCGGCGTCATCCGGCCTTCCCCGGCAGCCGTCCGGCCCGGCCGGGGTCGAGGAGCGGTGCGAGGAGGTCCCCGTGCCGCGCCAGCCGGTCCGCGATGTCGCCCAGCACAAACGCCAGCTTCCCGCCTTCCCGGCCGTGCTCGACCTCCTCCCAGGTCACGGGCGTCGACGCGGCCGGCTCCGGCCGTGCGCGCAGGGTGTAGGCCGCCGCGGTCGTCTTGGCAGCCGCGTTCTGGCTGTGGTCGACGAACACCTTCCCCGGCCGCAGCGAGCGCTTCATCCGGTGCAGCATCAGCTGCGGCAGCTCCGCCTCGCCCTCCACGGCCAGGCCCCTCGCATACGCGGAGACCTCCTCCGACGGCGTCGGCTCCAGCGGCACCAGCAGATGCAGCCCCTTGGACCCGGACGTCTTGGCATACGCGGCCAGTCCGTCGGCGGCCAGCCGCTCACGCAGCCACAGCGCCGCCCGACAGCACTCGGGGACACCCGCGGGCGCGCCGGGGTCGAGGTCGAAGACCATGCGGTCGGCCACGGCCGGGGCGTCCGCCTGCCACTGCGGGGTGTGAAACTCCACCACGAGGTTCGCCGCCCACATCAGCGACGGCAGATCCTCCACGACCACCTGCCGGGCACGGGGGTCGTCCGAGTGGGGGACCGGCACGGTCCGCACCCACGAGGGAGTGCCGGGCGGCGGATTCTTGGTGAAGAACAGCTGCCCGTCGGGGCCGTCCGGGTAGCGGAGGAAGGACACCGGGCGGTTGGCCGTGTGCGGGACGAGCGCCTCCGCCACGGTGGCGTAGTAGTGCAGGATCTCGCCCTTGGTGGTCCCCGTGACCGGATGGATCACCTTGTCGAGATTGCTCAGCGCCAGCCGCCGCCCCGCCACCTCTGTGATCGGCGTCATACGATGAGAGTCTCATGATTCACACCATTAACGGATGGAAGGGATGAAACGTGCGATCCATTTGGAACGGCGCGATTTCCTTCGGCCTGGTCAGCATCCCGATCAAGCTGGTGAACGCCACCGAGAGCCACTCCATCGCCTTCCGTCAGATCCATACGGCCGACGGCGGCCGGATTCGCTATCGCAAGGTGTGCGAGCTGGACGGCAAGGAGCTCGCCGCCGCCGAGATCGGCAAGGGGTACGAGGACGCCGACGGCACGATCATCCCCGTCACCGACGAGGATCTGGCGTCCCTGCCGCTGCCCACGGCCAAGACGATCGAGATCGTCGCCTTCGTACCGGCCTCGGAGATCGACCCGCTCCAGATGGACGCGGCGTACTACCTCTCGGCCAACGGCGTGCCGGCGGCCAAGCCGTACACCCTGCTGCGCGAGGCGCTCAAGCGCAGCCGGAAGGTCGCGGTGGCCAAGTACGCGCTGCGCGGACGTGAACGGCTGGGCATGCTCCGGGTGGTCGACGACGTCATCGCCATGCACGGGCTGCTCTGGCCGGACGAGATCCGGCAGCCGGTCGGCGTCGCGCCGGAGACCGAGGTGACCGTGCGGGAGGCGGAACTCGACCTCGCCGACGCCCTGATGGACACGCTCGGCGATGTCGACCTCGACTCGCTGCACGACGACTACCGGGACGCCGTCGAGGCGATGATCGCGGCCAAGGCGGAGGGCGGCGAGGCGGCCCTGGAGGCCCCCGCCGAGCCGGGCGGCAAGGTCATCGACCTGATGGCGGCGCTGGAGAGCAGCGTGAAGGCGGCGAAGGAGGCGCGCGGCGAGGAGGCGCAGGTCACCCCGATCGGAACGCGCAAGAAGGCCGCGGCGAAGAAGCCCGCCGCCGGGAAGGCCGCCGCCAAGAAGACGGCAGCGGGGAAGACGGCAGCGGGGAAGACGACCGCTGAGAAGCCAGCCGCGAAGAAGCCCGCCGCGAAGAAGGCCGCCGCCGAGAAGGCCCCGGCGAAGAAGCCCGCTGCGCGGTCGCGGAAGCGCAGCGCATAGACCGGCCCGCAGCGCGGCGACGCATCGCTCCACGCACTCTCGACCCGGCTGCTCCCGCCGCCTGGTACTCCAGGAGCCATGCGTACCCAAGGGAGCCCCGTGACCGCGGACACCAGCCGATTCGAGTCCCTCAGCGGCGAGACCGACCTCCCCTTCCCCGAGTACGACACCCCTCCGTCCGACCCCATGGACCTCCTCCGCGGCTGGCTCGCCGACGCCACGGCACGCGGCGTCCGCGAACCGCTGTCCACGGCCCTGTCCACCGCCGACGCCCGGGGCCGTGCCTCGTCACGGATCGTCACGATCACGGAAGTGCGGCCCCGCGGACTGGTGTTCACCACCCACACCACCAGCCGCAAGGCCCGTGATCTGGCCGCGACCGGCTGGGCGTCCGCGCTCCTCTACTGGCGGGAGACGGGACAGCAGATCGCCCTCGCAGGACCGACGGCCGAGCTGCCCGCCGCCGAGTCGGAGGCTCTGTGGTCCGCCCGCCCCACCCCCCTGCACCCCATGTCCACGGCCTCCCGCCAGTCCGAGCCGCTCGCCGACCCCGCCGCGCTGCGCGCCGAGTCCGGCAGGCTCGCCGCACCGGGCGACCCCCTCCCGCGCCCGCTCCGCTTCGCGGGCTACCTCCTCACCCCCGAGGCCGTCGAGTTCTGGTGCGCCGCCTCCGACCGTCTCCACCGCCGCCTGCGCTACACGCACCAGGGCGGCGACTGGCGGACGGAGCGGCTGCAGCCCTGAGCCCTCCGTCGGGTGCGCCGGGTCACCGGACATCGTGGGAGGCCACCGAGATGAAGTGCTCCACGGCCTCCCTGGCCTCGTCGCCGCTGTCGCGCACCCGCGTCCTGCCGGACGCCTCGTGCATGCCGGACGCCGCGTCGAGAGCGGCGCAAGCGGCCTCTGCCACGGCGGTGGAGCCGGCTATCAGACGCACCCGGAACATCGCGTGCTGCGCGGCCCCCTTGAGCCGGTACGACTCCCGCCGCGCCTCCGCGGCGGCGGGGCCCTGCGGGTCCTCGTCCGTGCGGTGCCACCGGTCGTACTGGCTGCGCCGGTACTCGGTCACGGCCCCGGCGAAGTCGCTGTAGACGGCCATCCGCTCCGCCCGCAACTGCTGCCGATGGGCGAAACCCTCGTTCCGCGCCGCCGTCTTCCGCTGGAAGAGATACGCCACCGTAGAGCCCAGCACCGTGCCGAAGACGGCGATGAGAGCCGAGAGAGCACCATCCATGGGGGTTAGCACACCACATCGCGAGTGTGGACCGGCGGCGGCCGGGCGTCGACGAGGGCTACGCGCGGTCTGCCGTGTCCGCGGCGTCTGAGGCGTCCGAGGCGAGGCCGGCGAGCGCCTGGGCGAGAACCTCCCGGGTGCGCCGGAACACCCGGGTGCGCCACTCTTCGTCGTCCGCCGGACTGAAGGCCTCACGGATCAGCGTCTTGAGCTCCGACCGTGCCGCGTCCGCGGGTTCCCGGTGCAGATGGAGCCAGTTGTCGGCGCACAGGGCGAGCAGCACCTCCGGGCCCGGGCGGGTGCCGAACTCCAGGGTGACGGCGGTGAGCCGGCGGTCGCGGCCGAGGCCGTCGGCGACCGCCGTCGCCGTGTTGCCGACGATCGGGGTGGAGGAGGAGGTGCCCTTCTCCGACGCGGTGAGCGCGTCGCCGTACCAGCGGCGGGCTCGCTCGTAGGCGCCGGCGTCCCGGCCGCCACGGAAGATCGGTTCGCCGAGGCCGCGTTCGCCGAGACCGGTGTGCAGATCGATATAGCCGATGTGCGCCGCGCCGGATCCGTCGATCTGGTCGGCGATGATCGTCCGGAAGACCCGCTGCGACCAGCAGGGGCCGCGTCCGCCGTAGAACAGGCCGTCGGGATGGCGGTACTGGCCGCGGGTCACGGCCTCCTGGAGCGTCTGCGGGCCGAGCCGGTCGCGGAGTCGGGCCAGTCCCGCTGCCACGCCGTCGGCGCGGAAGGCGTCGCCGTCCTGCGGGGTGAGGGCGGAGTGCACCAGGTCGTACGGGTCGTTGTGCGGCGGGCGGTCGTGGTCCACGAAGTTGCGGTTGAGGTCGATGTTGTCCTCGTTGACGCGCCGCAGATGGGCGAAGCCGTACGGGTTGAGTGCGTGGATCAGCAGCACGCCGGTGCCCTGGGCCGCCGCCGTGCGAGCCACGCCCTCTCCCAGCAGTATCCGCGTCTGGCACGCGGAGCCGCAGAACCCCTCGATCCCGTGTGTGCCCGAGACCGTCACCAGCAGCGTCGCCGGGGCGGCGGGCCCGAGGTACGCGGTGTCGACGCGGAGTTCGCCGCCGTCCGGACCACGGTGCCCGGGCAGCGGAAACGTGCGCAGCCGGGCGCCCGCGGAGTCGGCGGCGTGCACGAACTCCTTGCGTGCCTGGGCGTAGTCGAAGGGAAAGGCGTAGGCCATCGCGGTCTCTCGCTTCCAGGGGCCGTCGGGAGATAAGGGCCTGTCAGACGCGCCCCGAGGGGAGGGGCACGCCCAGGGCGGAGAGGATCGAGTCCGCACCGGCTCGGGTGGGGACGTGCAGCAGGCACAGCACCCTGTCGCCCGGCGCCGCGTTCGCCGCGAAGTACGCGTTCGTCTCGGCCACGTAGCTCATGGGCCGCTCCCGGTACAGGTCCACCGGCCGCCCGATGCCGCGCAGGACGCCTCCCGCCGGGTCGAAGGGCGCGCCGGGGGCGAGCGCGTCGGCGACCTCCGCCGCGAGCCGCGGCGCGCCGGAGGCGTGCCGGCCCCCGAGGTCCGGATACATCGTGATGTCGGGGTGGCCGCTGAAGGCCGCCATCGCGCAGTGCACCACGGGGTTGTACGTCTTGAGCGCGATGATCTCCGGGAACGGGCGGCCGTCGGCCAGCAGCCGGGCGAAGTGGGCGGACCAGCTCTCGCCGAACAGCGAGCCGTGGCGGTACGCGTCTCCCACGAACTGGACCATCACATGCAGGCACCGCCGCCCCGAGGGAAGCTCCGCCCACCGGGAGGTCAGCAGGGAGACGGCGCGGTCCAGCTCGCGGTCCACCCCGACGACGATGTACTCGGCCTCGGTGAGCATGTCGCGCCGGAGGGCGAACAGCTCCCGCATGCGCAGGCCCGGCATGGTCTCCACCAGGCCGTCGACGATCCATGCCCCGGTCCCGGGCGGCAGCTCCCGGCCGGGCGGCAGCGCCAGGACCTCGGCGCTCCCGTGTCCGTCCGGCCGGGATGTCCGGCGGTCGGTCTCCCGCACCGCGCGGCCCCTCAGACGTCCGCCGTGCCGGGCAGCGGTATCTGGGCCTCCGTCTTGCCGAGCACCGTAAGCTGGTGCAGCTCCACGAAGTAGAGCTTCCACAGCCAGTAGATGTGGTTCAGATGCTCGACGACCTTCTTCTCGTCGTCCTCGTCGGAGATCAGCGTGGCCATCACCCGCCACACGAAGTCGTCGTGGTCGTCGTCGAGGTCGGTGTTGACGTGGGCCCGGGCGCCCTTCACATGCTCCTGGCCGAGGACGTTCTCCAGATTGTCCAGCCAGTCCGGCTGCGTACGGGTGGTCACGTACTCGACGAAGTACACGCTGGTGATCAGTGCGAGCGGGCTGTCCTCGAACTCCATGCCGTACTGGAGGTAGCCGGTGAGGAGCTTGGTGGACAGCAGCGGCTCCGTGGAGTAGATCTCCTCCTTGCTCACGCCGACCTTTGCGAGGTCGGCGGCGAACAGCCGGTCGTGCAGCATCTCGTCGTCGGTGTAGTGCGCCCATGCCTTCGCCTGGACGGGGTCCGTCTTGGTGAAGTACTTGATGGCGAGGGCGTCTACGGTCCGCTTGCGGCGCAGGCGCAGGATCGTCTCGATGTTGTGCCGCTTGTAGTACTCGAGGTTCAGCTCGGCCGCGTCCTTCTGGTGCCGGGCGAAGGGCACGGTCTCGTAGAAGTCCTTGATGAAGGAGTCGAGGATGGCGTCGACTCGTCGGCGCAGGTCGGGGCTGGTCGTCATGGGCTTGCTTCCCTCCTGGTGCAACCGATGGCTCATGGCTCGGGGCGCGTGGCCCGCGCATGCGGGCGACGCTCGTGCGGGGCGTGGCTCGTGCGGGACGAGGCGCGTGCGTGCGTGCGGGACGGGGCGAGGCTCGTGCATGCGGGTGACGGGGCGTGCGCGGGTGACGTGTGGGACGGGGCGTGCGCGGGTGACGCGGCTGCGCGCGCCGTTCGGCGGCCTCGGTGAGGCCGCCGCAGCGTCGGGCGGCGTCAGTGGCATCCGCAGCCGGCGCTGGAGACCCGCTGCATCCGGCCCCGCCGCACCGCCTTGCGGGCGCCCAGCACCGGGGTGCCGTCCGACGTCAGCAGCGAGCTGCGCCGGCAGAGGAAGGCGAGGGCGAACCGTGTGGTCGGGGTGATCCCCAGCCCCAGGTTCACTGTCCCGGCAGGACCGCCGTACACCTCGTTGGGGCCGCAGTTCGCCGGGATGGCCTCCGTGGTGGCGTTGATGCCGAAACCCAGTTCCCAGATGACGCGGTAGCGCGGATCGTCGTCGAGGAGCCGCTGCAGCGCCTCGGCGGCGGGCCGGCCCCCGGAGGTCTGCGGGGTGATCCGCTCGACGGCGCCGGCGGCCACCCGGAGGGTCACGGGGTGGGAGACGACGGCGGACAGCGCCTCGAAGAGCTTCTGCTGGTCGGCGGCGTCCGCGGGGTCGGCGTGGCGGTGCACGATCGGCCATCCGTGCAGTGTCAGCTCGCCGTTCAGCCCGAGGAGCCGTGCATCGGGCCGGAAGGCGGTGATCTCGTTGGCCGTGACACTGAGCTTGCCAGGCGGGAAGATCTGCTGCTCGCCCGGCTCCAGGGGCCCGGCCTGCTGGTTCCAGACGCACTCGCCCGCGGTGTGGTCGAACTCCGCCTCGCTGCCGCTGGAGTCGTCGACGATCGTCAGCCGCTCGCTCGTCGCGACCCGCTCGAAGAAGTCGTCGGCCGTACGCTCCTGGAGGCCGATGGCGGTCTCGGCGGCGGACCGCAGGTAGTACTGCATATGCCCGACGGTCAGCGGGGTGGACCCGGCCGGCAGGACGGCCAGCTTGCGCTTGCCGAGCTGCTCCGGTGACGGGGAGTCCAGGAACCGGCCGGGGCAGACGGCCAGCACATGTGCGTCCGGCGGCACGCTCCGGGCGAGCAGTTCACCCAGGCTCCGTCCGGCGGGCAGTGTCAGCATCAGGCCGTCGGAGTAGCCGGAGCGCCCTCCCGCCGCGGTGTCCAGGGCGAAGGCGCCGCTGCCGTCCTCACTCGTGATCAGACAGAAGGTCCCGGCCGGTTCACCGAACTGGCCAAAGGAGGACGCGGTGAGTTCCAGCGGCGACGGCACGACAGCACTCCCTCAGACTCGACTCGTACTCGACCCGCTCATGCGACACATGGCGGGAACCCCGCGGCAGGGCTTGTGCAGCGCCCTGCCGCGGGTCGGTGCTCAGCCCACTCAGCCGAGCAGCGTGCCCAGGTAGTTGCGGTTCTTCTGAACCTTGATCTTCTTCATGCCCTTCACCTCCTGTCGGCAGCGGTTTCTGTGCTCACCCCGACGGCGGTTCACTGACCCTCAGCCGCTTGGCCAGCGGTGACGACCCGCTCTGCCGTGGGGCGGTCCGGGTGTCCGATCAGCGCGAGTCCACTGCTGCTCAGGACACGCGTGTCGGGCGAGATGATGTCCAGGTGGTACTGGGTGTACGGGGTGAGGCCGAGGCCGTAGTGCAGACAGCCCTCCGTGCCTCCGTACACCTCGTTCATGGCGTGGTTTCCGGGCAGGATGTCCAGCGAGGTGTTCAGCGCGTGGCCGATCTCCCAGACGATGCGGTAGCGGGAGTCGACGGCGAACATGTGCTCCAGCATCTCCACGGCCGGTGCTGCCCCCGCGTCCAGCGCCTCGAGGGCGGTGATCCTGCCGTCCACGACGACGGCCTTGATCGCGTTGTCCTTCATCGTCCAGAGCCGGGAGTGCACACGGGCCTGGTCGGCGCGGGAGAACGACGGGGTCCCGTTGTGCAGGATCGGGTAGCCGCGGAGGGTGATCTCCCCTTCGAGCGGGAGCTTGAGCGCCTCGTCGAACTCCCGGATCTCGACGGGCAGTACGCTCACCTCGCCGGACGGCACGATCTGCTGGTCGCCCCAGTCCAGCGGGCCGGCCTGCTGGTTCCACACCAGGCCGTCGCGCAGATGGTCGAGTACCGCGCGGGTGCCGTGCACGGGATCGACGTACACGAGGTGGTCGGACTCCTCCGCGATCTCGAAGAACGTATCGCAGAAAGCTTCTTGCTCGGTTGCCGAGGTCCGTTCCATCACCCCGAGGAAATGCCGGATCTCTTCGAGTGACGTGGGCGTCGAATTGCACGCCATCCCCATGATTTTCCGCTGCCCGACAAGTGCCGGGTCGGGCGATTCGAAGAACCGGTACGGAGATATGACCAGAACGTGCGAGGGCTCCGGGATGCTCTTCTCGAGCAGGTCCTCGAAACGGTCTCCGGTGCCCATGGGAATCGTGAGGAAGCGCTCGTAGGAGGCGGTCTTCACCACCTCGATCCCGTCGACCAGTTCGGGATTGGTGACCAGACAGAATGTACTGCCAGTGGCCTCGCCGAACTGGCTGAAGCGTCCGGGGTCGATGGAAATCTGTACCGACATGTTCACTCCCGTCATGGCCTTCACGGCCGGGCCTCGCCGTGGGAATCACTGTGGCTTCCGGGAGTTGTTCCGCACCATAGGACGATGGTCCCCTCGGGGAAGTCTGGGCCCATGGACTCAGATTCCCCGGTGAAGGACGGGGGAGGAGCGGCGACGGAGCGACGCGACGGCCCGGCGCATGGCAGTAATTCGTGGTTGCCGGTCGGTCTTGCCACTGTTGTGCCCGCGATCTCCATCGCAGAGTGACCGTATGGCGAGCAGTGATACGTCCACCACGTCGGGAGACGCAGGAGATGCGACACAGAGCACCGGGGCGGCCCACGCCGGGGTGAAGCAGGTCTGGCGCGAGGCGCCGACCGCCGTCAAGTCCCTGCTTGTCGGCACGGCCGTGAACAGACTCGGCGGGTTCGTCCAGGTCTTCATGGTGCTGTACATGACGCAGCGCGGCTTCACCGCGGCGCAGGCCGGCGGCGCGCTGGGCGTGTACGGCGCCGGGACGGTCCTGGGCGTGCTCACCGGCGGCTGGATGTCGGACCGGATCGGCCCGCGGCTGACCATCATGTCGACCCTGGTGACCTCGGCGCTGCTGCTGCCCACCGTGCTCTACCTGGACGGCTATCCGGCCATCCTCGCGGTCATCGGCGTCGGCGGGGCGCTGAGCCAGGCGTACCGGCCGGCGTCCACCAGCATGATCAGCCAGCTCGTTCCCGCGGAACGCCAGGTCATGATCTTCGCCATGGTGCGGCTGGCGATCAATCTGGGCACCACGGCGGCTCCGCTCCTGGGCGCGGCGCTGGTCCAGGTGTCCTGGGACTTCCTCTTCTGGGGCGAGTCCCTCGCCATCCTGGTGTTCGCGGCCGTGGCGGCCGCCACCCTGCCCCGCGGACACCGCTCCGGCGAGGACCCGCGAGCCGACCCGGCCGACGGGCCGGAAGGCGGCGCGGAAGGCGGTGCGGACGGCGGGGCCGCGAGCCGGGACGGAGCGGCGAGGGCGCGCAAGGCCAGCTATCTGACCGTGCTGGCGGACCGCCGCTATCTGCTGTTCCTGCTGGCGATGTTCGCCAGCTCCATGATCTACATCCAGTATGTGTCGACCCTGCCCCTGGCGGTCCGCCACCTGGGGATGAGCACGACGGTGTACGCCGTCCTGGTCGCGCTGAACGGCTTTCTCGTCATCACCTGCGAACTGCTCGTGGCGAAGGTGGTGCAGCGCTGGCCGGCCCGGATCGCGGTGGTCGCGGGCGTGGCGCTGACCGGCGTCGGAATGAGTCTGTACGCCCTGCCTCTGGGCCTGGCGGCACTGGTGATCGCCACACTGGTCTGGTCGCTCGGCGAGATCGTCGGCTATCCCACCCTCTTCTTCGCCTACCCCGCCCAGGCGGGCCCGCCCGAGCTGCGCGGACGCTATCTGGGCGCGTCCAACTCGCTGTACGGGCTCGGCACAGCGCTGGGCCCCTTCGTCGGCGTCATGCTCTGGAACCGCTTCGGGGAGGGGCTGTGGCTGGGGTGCGGGGCCGTGGGCCTGCTCGCGGTGGCCGCCGCCTGGTTCGGCGTCCGCCCCCTTGAACCAGCCGGCTCCAAGGGCCCCGCGGACTCCACGGCCAAGGGGCCGACGGAGGCGTCGGCCGAGACATGAGACGGCATCACGCATCACATCACCGGTCGGCAGGCGCCCGTACGGGTACACACGAACGTTCCGAGTGCCGGCACCACCAGAAGGGAACCGCCATGCAGCGCCATGTGATCCTCGTCGACCCCTACTCCGGTGCGGCCGAGTATGCGAAGGCCTTCCGGGAGCGGGGCATCGAGCCCGTCGCCGTGCTGAGCACGCCGGGCCCCCTGGACTCCTACCGGCGCACCTGGGCGCCGGACGGCTTCCTCCGCACCCATTTCTTCGACGGCGACTTCGGCGATCTCGTGGCGACGGTGAAGAGCTATGACCCCGTCGCCGTCGTTCCGGGCAACGAGTCCGCGGTCATGCTGGTGGACCGGCTGGTCGCGGAGCTGATGCCGGGCTCGGGCAATGTGCTCGAACTGTCCGAGGCGCGCCGGGACAAGTGGCCCATGGCCCGGGCCGTGGCGGAGGCGGGCATCCCGCATCTGCGGCAGATCGCCACCGCCGACCCCCGGGAGGTCGCGGCATGGATCACCGACTCCGGACTTGAGGGGCGTCCGCTGGTGCTCAAGCCCCGGCGCAGCGGAGGCACCGACGATGTGCACAAGGTCGCCGCGGGGGAGGACTGGCGGCCGTACTTCGACCGCCTCCTCGGCTCCGTCAACCGTTTCGACATCCGCAACGACACGGTGCTGGTGCAGGAGTTCGCAGAGGGGGCGGAGTACATCGTCGACACCTACTCGGTCGACGGCGCGTTCGGAGTGGTCTCCGTCTCCCGCTACAGCAAGTCGGCGAAGAACGACCGCATCGGGATCTACGACGCTCTGGACTACCTCTCGCCGCAGGACCCCGTCGCCCGGGAACTGGCCGCGTACACACGCAGGGTGGCCGAAGCCGTCGGCGTGCGCAACGGCTCCACCCACACCGAGATCGTGCTCACGGACGAAGGGCCGCGGCTGATCGAGATCGCCGCCAGGCTGGCCGGCAGCTGTCTTCAGTACTCCGCGCGGCTGGCCACGGGCGACTCCCAGATCGACCGCACCGTCCGGCACTGCCTGGACGGCGCTTTCACCCCTGGGTACGACATCCTCCGGCCGGTCCGGGTGGTGTGGCTGTCCAGCCCTCGGGCGGGGACCCTGCGCAACGCCGAGGCTCTGAGGGCGGCTGAGGGGCTGGAGACCTTCCACCGGCTCGGCACCCCGTACGCCTCGGGCGATCCGGTGCCCTGCACGGAGGATCTGTTCACCAGTCTCGGGTGGGTGATCCTGGGCGGGCGCAGCCAGGAGGCCGTCGACGCCGACACGGCCCGGGTGAAGGAGATCGAGGCGCAGCTGATCGTCGAGCCGTAGGCCGTGCCATAGGCCGTAGGTCCTTGACGGCCGCATAGGACATCAGTCCTATGTCGGGGACGAAGCACCTTCAACTAGAGTCAATCCTCAGTCCGCCGCGGAATCACGCATAAACGCATGAACGCACGCACAACACGCGTAACACGCGGCCTCGGACCCGACAACCGCACCTTGATCGAATCTGTTGTTCCTGGTGGGATCGCTGAGTCCAACTGCGAGAGCGAGGGCAGACGGTGGAGCCGGTTGCGTTACTGGGCGGCAACACGCCAGACCACGAGAAGGTCATCGGCTGGCAGGCACCACCGCTGAAGTTCGGCGTCGGCGCCACCCGGGAGATCGGCTATGAGCTGACCCGGGCCGGCATCCGCTCCGTGCTGCTGGTGACCGACCCCTCGCTGGCCGCTCTGGGACTCCCCTCCCAGGTGGCCAAGTCGGTCGAGCAGGAGGGCGTCTCGGTATCCGTCTTCGACCGGTCCGCCGTCGAGCCCACGGACGCGAGCTGCGCGGAGGCGGCCGCGGAACTGTCCTCCCTCGACGTCGACGGCTACATCGGCCTGGGCGGCGGCAGTTCGATCGACACGGCCAAGATGCTGAATCTCCTGCTCAGCCATCCCGGCCGCGCCGTGCGGGACTATCTGAACGCGCCGGTGGGCGCCGGAGCTCCCATACCGGGTCCGCTGAAGCCGCTGGTCGCGGTGCCCACCACGGCCGGCAGCGGCAGCGAGTGCACCGCCATGGTGGCGCTGGGCGTCAGCGGTCTGCGGGTGAAGACCGGGATCAGCGACAGACGGCTGCTCCCCTCCCTGGCCGTCGTCGACCCCGCCAACACGCTCACGCTCCCCCCGGCCGTGACCGCCTCTTCGGGGTACGACGTCCTCACCCACGCCTGTGAGTCCTACACGGCGCGTGCCTACGACCGCCGTCCGCCGTATCCCGCGCCGGCGGACCGCCCGCTGTACGTCGGGGCCAACCCGATCAGCGACATCTGGGCGGAACAGGCGCTGCGGCTGGTCGGCCGCCACCTCAGACGCGCCGTGCTCAATCCCTACGACCTCGAGGCGCGCACGGGGATGAGCCAGGCGGCCTGCTTCGCCGGGATGGGCTTCGGCAACGCCGGCACCCATATTCCGCATGCCTGCGCCTATCCGATCGCCGGTCTGGTCCGCGACTACCGGCCGGACGGCTATCCGGCCGGTCATGCGCTGGTCCCGCACGGCGCCGCCGTCGTGGCCACCGCTGCCGCCGCATTCGAGTTCACCTATCCGACGTCTCCGGAACGGCATTTGCGCGCAGCGGAGTTGCTGGGTGCGAATCTCAACGGCATCACGGCGGCCAATGGCGCGGATGTGCTGCCCGCCACCCTGCTGAGCATTGTGGCGGACACCGGAGGGCCTACGGGCCTGTCCCGCTTCGGTTACTCGCGCAGGGATCTCCCGGCGCTCGTCGAGGGCGCGCTCAAACAGCAGCGGCTGCTGGTGTGCTGCCCCAGAGACGTCGCAGCCCGCGATCTGGAGCGGATTCTGACCGATTCCATGACTGGCTGAGCAGCGCGCGTTGAGATTGGCTGAGCACTCAGCCCTGACTCCCCCAGGTCAGGCATCAAGGAGGCTGATGCCCTCGTGAGCGAATCCGATGCACCGGAAACAGTAGACACCTCGGACACCCAAGACATTCGAGATTCACCAGATTCACCAGAAGCACCAGATTCACGAGGCACACGGGACGCGCGAGGCACACGGGACGCGCGAGATCCTCGGCAAGTGCCGGCAGCGCCTGAGCATTTGGCTTTCATCGACGGCAGGAGAGTCCCGGCCGAGGAGTGGATCGACGTCCGTGATCCGGCCGACGCCCGGGTCATCGCCCGGGTGCCGCGGTGCGGCGCGCCGCATATGGATGAGGCGGTGCGGGCCGCCCGGTCCGCGTACGAGAGCGCCTGGCGTTTCACCGCACCCGCCGAACGGTCCCTCGTCTGCCGCCGGATCGCCGAAGGGCTGCGGGCCGAACGCGCCGGACTGGCCGCGCTGGAGACCCGCGACACCGGAAAGCCGATCAGCCAGTCGCTGACCGATGTCGACGTCGCCGCACGCTACTTCGACTTCTACGCCGGCGCAGTGGAGGCGCTCAGCGGAGAAACGTTCCTGCCCGACGGAGGGCTGCTGGCCTTCACCCTCCGCGAACCGTATGGGGTGTGCGGTCACATCATCCCGTGGAACTACCCCCTGCAGGTGGCGGCCAGAACCCTCGCGCCGGCCCTCGCCGCCGGCAACTGCTGTGTGCTCAAGCCGGCCGAGGACGCGCCGCTGACGGCGCTCCGACTCGCCGGGATCGCGCTCGCCGCCGGCCTTCCGGCAGGGGTGCTCAACGTTGTTCCGGGGTACGGGGAGGAGGCCGGCGCCGCGCTCACCGCCCATCCGGACGTGGACCATCTGGCCTTCACCGGGTCGCGGGAGGTCGGCGAGGCCGTCATGACCGCGGCGGCGCGGAACATCGTGCCGGTGACCCTCGAACTCGGCGGCAAGTCCCCGCACATCGTGCTGCCGGACTTCGACGCCGGGCGCGCGGTGCCGCTGATCGTCGGCTCGATCACCGAACACGCCGGGCAGAACTGCTCGGCGGGCAGCCGGCTGCTGGTCCACGAGTCGGTGCACGACGAGCTGGTGGAGGCACTCGCCAAGGCTTTCGACGCCCTGCGGATCGGCCCCGGGAGCGGCGACCCCGATCTGGGCCCCCTGATCTCCGCGAAGCAGCGGGACCGGGTGCTCGGATATCTGGACGAGGCGCGGCGCACCTGTGCCCTGGTCACCGGCGGCGGTGCGCCCGAGGGCCGGGAGTACGCCGACGGCTTCTATGTGGAGCCCACTATTCTCGACCGGGTGACCCCCGCGCACCGGGTTTTCAACGAAGAGATATTCGGCCCCGTTCTGTGCATATCGTCCTTTGGCTCCCTCGAAGAAGCGGTGGAACTCGCGGAACACACGACATACGGCCTCAGCGCCGGTGTCTGGACCTCCGACGTGGGTGCGGCCCACTGGCTGGCCCGGCGGCTGCGAGTGGGCCAGGTCTTCATCAACAACTACAGCGCGGCCGGCGGGGTGGAGCTGCCGTTCGGCGGCTACAAGAATTCCGGCATAGGGGTGGAAAAAGGATTCGAGGCGCTGCGGGAATACACGCGGTGCAAGACGGTCGCGCTCCATACAGAACCTCGTCATTCAACGAGCTCGCCGTTAGTCGAGGGGGAATCGACCCGATGAAGCGTGCTGAAACGAGGCAGGTCGCCGAGCTCGGCGGCCGGGGTTTCTGTCAGTTGTGCGGCGGAGCCAAGCAGCCCGCCGCGGCCTTTGCCGAGAACGTCGAACGCATCAATATGGCGCTGAGTGCGGTGCAGAGCGCCCTGGACGCCCAGGAGCGGATGATCGAGTGCCTGCTGGGCGACACTGTCGTCGTCCCCGCTTCGGCGGCTCCGCCGGCAGGCGCGTCGACAAGGGCCGCGCGGCCCGCGGACGTCGCGCCGAACGCGACGCCTGACGTCGCCCCTGACGTCACGCCCGGCCTCGCGGCCGAGCAGGGCCCCGCCGCCGGACAGAGCCGGCCGCCGGCGCCGGTGCTCGACTCGGGGTGCCGGCAGGCGCTCGCCCTCCTCACACCGCGCGAGCGAGAGGTGCTCGTTCTGGTGGCGCAGGGAAAATCCAACCGTCAAGTCGCCAACTCTCTCGGTATATCAGAGAAGACCGTGAAGAATCACCTGTCCGCACTCTTCTCGAAGATTGGCGCTGCCGACCGGACGCAGGCCGTGGTATTCGGCATCCGCGGCGGAGTCGTCGCGATAAGCGACGGACCGGGCATCGTACTCCCGTTCAGCGCACCCGAAGAGCGAGCCGAACCACCAGGACCTTCTGCATGAGGCATGTCTTTAGTGTGCGGGAGCCGGTGGCCGATGGACAGTGGATGGACTGTCGCCGGACAGCGAATCCCTGCCATATTGGGCCCCATGCTGAAGAACGTAGCCGCCGTGCTGCTCGACAACGTCCATCCCTTCGAGCTCGGCGTCGTGTGCGAAGTGTTCGGCATCGACCGCCGGGCCGAGGGCCTGCCCGCCTACGATTTCGTACTCGTCGCAGCGGAGTCCTCGTCGGTGCGCGCCGTCCCCGGCTTCACCATCAGCACACCGCACGGCCTCGACCGATTAGCGGAAGCCGACCTCATCACCATTCCGGTGGGAGACGACTTCCACACCCGGGACTTTCCCCCCGAGCTTCTGGAGGCCTTGCGCCAGGCCGTGGCAAGGGGGGCCCGGGTGCTCAGCGTCTGCGTCGGCGCCTTCGTCCTCGGCGCGGCGGGCCTGCTCGACGGCCGCCGCTGCACCACCCACTGGCGGTACGCCGACGCGCTCGCGGAGCGCTACCCCAAGGCATGCGTCGAACCGAGCGTGCTGTACGTCGACGAGGATCCGATCATCACCTCGGCCGGCACCTCCGCGGGCATCGACGCCTGCCTCCACCTCGTGCGCAAACTTCAGGGCAGCGAGGTCACCAACGCCATCGCACGCCGCATGGTCGTGCCCCCGCATCGGGACGGCGACCAGTCCCAGTACATCGAGCGGCCGGTGGCCGAGTACCGCGAGGACGGCATCCGTGACGTCATCGCCTGGATGGAACGCAACCTCGACCGGGAGCTGACGGTGGAACTGCTCTCCGCCCGCGCGTGCATGTCGCCGCGGACCTTCGCCCGCCGCTTCCGGATGGAGACGGGCACCACGCCCTACCGCTGGCTGCTGGGCCAGCGGGTGCTCAGCGCCCAGCGGCTCCTGGAGAACACGGACGAGACCGTGGAGACCGTCGCGGCCCGGACCGGCTTCCCCAACGCGGCCGCCCTGCGCCACCAGTTCGTGCGCTCGCTCAGCACGACCCCCAACGCCTACCGGCGTGCGTTCCGGGGACCCTCCCGCACCTGACACGGGGTGCGGTCGCCACCCACGGCGCGTGCCGCGCCGCCCACAGGAGGACATGCATGTTACGCATCGCGGTCATCGGCGCCACCGGAGCCGTCGGCAGGGAGTGCCTGACCCTGCTCGACGGCGGGATCGTGCCGGCAGCCCGGGTGGCGCCGGCCGCGTCGGCGCGGAGCGCCGGGCGCGACCTGGCATCCGAGTGGGGGCTGTCACTGCCGCTGGCCCCCCTGACCGCCGTCGAGGACGTCGATCCGGACGCCGTGGACGTGGCGGTGCTGTGCGCGGGCGCGGAGGTGAGCAGGCGCGAGGCGGAGCGGCTGGCGGCGGCCGGCGTGCTGGTCGTCGACAACAGCTCCGCGTTCCGGATGCGGCCCGACGTCCCTCTCGTCGTGCCGCAGGTGAACCCCGGGGCCCTGGCGGACCGCCCGGCGTGCAACCTGGTGTCAAACCCCAACTGCTCTACCATCCAGCTGGTCCGCGCGCTGCATCCGCTGCATGAACTCGCAGGCCTCGAAAGCGTCGTGGTGGCGACGTACCAGGCCGCCTCCGGCGGCGGCCTGCGCGGACTGGAAGAGCTGGCCCAGGGCTCGTCGCGCCTGCTCTCCGCCCCCGGCGCGCCCCCGGAGGAGGCCGGCGGCCGCTTCGGACAGCCGCTGCCCTTCAACCTCGTACCCGAGATCGGCCTCCAGGACGAGACCGGGCTCAGCCACGAGGAGCGCAAACTCGTGCGCGAGCCGCGCAAGATACTCGGCCTGCCGGGCCTGCGGGTCGCCGCGACGGCGGTCCGCGTCCCGGTCTTCCACTGCCACTCCGAAGCAGTCCACGTCAGGCTGCGCCGACCGGTCACCGCGGAAGCGGTCGAGGACGCGCTGGCCGCGACGCCGGGCCTGCGGGCCTACCGCCGCTCTCACAGCCCCTCGTACCCCATGCCCCGCTCGGTCTTCGCCCGCTCCGAGGACCGGGCCCTGGTCCACGTCGGCCGGATACGGGTCGAGCCCGAGGACCCGACGGCCGTGGCCCTGTGGGTCGTGGCCGACAACCTCCGGGTGGGCGCGGCGCTGAACGCGCTGCAGATCGTCGAACTCGCCGCCAAGCAGGGATGGCTGAGTTGACCGCGCGGCCTCCCCTGGTGATGAAGTTCGGCGGATCGGCGTTCACGGAGCTGAAGGGGTTCACCCGGGTGGCCCGGTACGCGGCGCGACGCCGCGCGGACGGGGAACGCCCGCTGATCGTCGTCGTCAGCGCGATGTCCGGAACCACCGGCAGGCTGCGCCGGCTCCTCGACTCGCTGGCCCCCGACCCGCCCGCGGACGCCGCCGCCATGCTGCTGACCAGCGGGGAGACGGTCAGCGTCGCCCTCCTCGCCGCGGCGCTCGACGCCGAGGGCGTAGCCGCCCGTCCGCTGTCGGCGGCGGAGACCGGTCTGCTCGCCGACCGGCTGTCCGACCGGGCGCATCTGCACCGCGCCGACCCCGGGCCGCTGCGCTCCGCCCTGTACGGCTCCGACGGCGACGGCTGCCGGGTCGTCGTCGTACCGGGCGGGCAGGCCGCCGACCCGGCCGGACGCACCGTCATGCTCGGCCGCAACAGCTCGGACCTCTCGGCGGTCGCCCTCGCGGGCGCGCTGGACGCCGCCGTGTGCGAGCTCTACTCCGACGTGCCCGGGGTGTGCACCGCCGACCCGTATCTGGTGCCGGGTGCACGGACCCTCGACCGGATCGGCTACGCGGGCCTGCGGCGGATGTCCCGCCATGGCGCGAAGGTCGTCCACGACAGCGCCGTCGACTGGGCCGAACGCACGGGCGTCCGGCTCCACTGCCGCCCCTTCCCCTGGGCCGCGGCCCAGGGCGGCGGCACCCTCGTGGGCCCGGGAGGCCCGTCCGCGGCAGCCGTGATCGTGCACCAGACGGACGAGGTCTGGCGCTTCCGCACCCCCTCCGAGCGCAGCCGCGCGGCCGACGCACTCCACACCCGCGACGTGCGGACGACGGCGGTCGACACCAGAAGCGGCGCATATCTGGTGACGCCGCGCGAACCCGGCGCACCGCAGGGGCCTCTTGCAGCGGCCCGGCTCCACGACGACCTGTGCCTGATCACTGCCCTCGGCGAGGACGGCGCGGCCGACCACCTCCTCGTCCGCCGTACCGACGCGGAGCGGGAGGCCCGCCGCTGCCACGATGTGCTCCACCCTCCGGGGAGCCGCCCCTCGACGGGCACCCCGCCCGGCCCAAAGTCCCGCTCCCCTCACAGCTCCGTCCTGGTCGCCGACCCGGCCGCGTCGCCGCTGCCGCCCGACGCCTGAAGTGACGTCCCGGTCGGACCGGTTCGGTGTCAGCGGCATATGGTTGGCTTCCGCGCATGGAAGAACATGTGTTCGCCGAGTACCGGGCGGCGATCGAGAGCCTCGCCGACGCCGACGCCGACGCCGACGCCGACGCCGACGCCGACGCCGACGCCCCTGACGCCGACACCGCCGACGCCCCTGACGGCGGCGCACGGCGCGCTCAGCGGCGGCAGGACGCGGTGGACGCCCTCTGCGGACTGCTCCGCCGCCCGGGGCCGGACCGGCGCACGCGTCAGGAGGCGCTTCGCAGACTGGCCGATCGTCTGCGCCCACGGCCCGAAGGCCCGCCGGACGCCGCTGACGGCCCCGCCGGCGCGTTCTGGGAGGGCATGGACGTCGACCTGTCCGGCGCCGACCTGTCCGGCGCGGACTTCAGCGGCTGCCACTTCGGTGAAGGATGCTTCCACGACGCCTGGTTCCAGGGGCCCACCGCCTTCGCAGGGGCCCGGTTCAGCGGGGACGCCCTCTTCCAGCGTGCACTGTTCTCGGGCGACGCCCGGTTCACGGACGTCCGCTTCCTCTCAAACGCCGCCTTCGGACGCACCCGGTTCCATGGGAGCGCCGACTTCTCCCGGGCCCGGTTCGCGGAGATCGCCTGGTTCGGCCATGGCGAGGACGCGCTCTGGGAGGACGACTTCCCGGAGGACGCGGCCTTGGACGAACCCCGGCCGGACCGGCGCGGGATGGGGCCCGACTCCTGGAACGAGCCGAACGAGGACGATCCGCACTGGCCCCGTGCCGTGCTGGTGGGCGACTACCAGAGCTGGGAGGAAGGCGGCGACGGGACGCGCTTCAACGGTCCCGCCTTCTTCCGGGACGCTCGGTTCGAGGGGCCGTCCTGGTTCTGGAAGGCCCGCTTCGGCGCGGACGCCTTCTTCACCGGGGCCCGGTTCGGCGACCGCGTTCATCTGGTCCAGCCCACGGTCGACCTCACCGGCAGCCGGGCGGCCGCAGACACGGACGAGGACAAGGAAGGGGACCCGTACGACGAGGAACTCCGCGCATGGCCGCTCGGCTGGACCCTCGGACCGGCCCGTGGCGGTGAACGGCACGTGGTGCCGGACGAGTCCGTCCTTCCCTACTCCCGCCAGCTGGCCCACCCGGACCCCGGGGTCCGGCTCGAAGGGCTGTCCCTCCTGGGGGAGTTGGGGGACGTAGACCCCGCCCTCCGGCAATCGGCGGTCACCGCGGTGTGCGCCTATCTGCGTACGCCCCTCGGGTTCGCCGTCGACGCCCGGGCCGTCGACCCGGCAGCCGGTCACACGGAGGAACTGGAGGTGCGCCGCAGCGCCCAGCACCTGCTCGCCGGGCGGCTGCGGGCATGGGAGGGCATGGTGCTCGCGCTCTCCGGCGCCACGCTCATCGACTTCGACCTCACCGGCTGCCATGTGGCGTACGGCGACTTCACCGCCGCCCAGTTCCACGGCCGGACGCGTTTCGACCGCTGTCGGTTCACGGAAGGCGCGCACTTCTCCCTCCCCGTGGGCGGCGGACTGGCCTCTTTCCACGGTGACGTCTCGGTCGACGGGGCCGCGATGGACGGACGCCGGTACGGGGGCGGCTTCGAGACCGCCCGGTTTCACGCCGACGTGACAGGTACGCCCGCGGCACACCGGAGCTGACGGGACGGGGCGTACGGGCCGGACACTCCCGGCACGGACTCAACTCTGCCCCTCCGCCAGGGCGTGCGCCCGCGCGGAACCGCTCGCCGGCGGAGATCACCTCGATCGCGCAGGCCAGGGGCCTCCGGCAACGCCTTCGTCGCGACGCGATGCTGCGTCAGACACGTGATTCCCCTACCCTTTATGCCTTCGGGCAGCATCGGCAGGCTGAGGGGGGACCGATGCCCGGGGGGAAGTGTCATGGCGGGGGTGCCGTGTGACGGCTGCCTTCATCAATCGTGACCGGCAGCTGGCTGTGCTTGACGGGTTGCTCGCGGAGACCGCGCGGGGGCAGGGGCGGATCGCCTCCATCGCCGGTCCCGCCGGGGTGGGAAAGTCCACGCTCTTACGCGAGCTGGAGCGGCGGGCCGCCGCAGCTGCGGGCCGCCGTCGCTGCCGGGTGGTGCGCGTCCCCTGCTATGGCGAGATCGGAGAGGTCAACGCCTACGGTCCGTTTCTGGAACTGCTCAGGCTGCTCCAGCGGGTTCGGCGCGTCCGCGGGCGCAGAGGCGCCCGTGCGCTCCTGCGGGAGGCCCCCGATCTGCTGGCGCTCGTCCCGGGCATCGGCCGCATCCTGCAAGCCGGGGCCGCGGTCACCAAGGCGGCGTTCGACGCCGGGGGCGACCCGGAAGCCCTGCCGTTGGCGGGGTCCGTCCGGCAGGCCGTCTGCGAAGCGGTGCTGCAGTTGGCCCACAAGCGGCACCCGCTGGTCGTGGCCATCGACGACGCACACTGCATCGACGTCAGCTCGACTCTCGTCCTGCGCAGTCTGACCCGCCAGCTCCACGAGCACGCCCTCAGCTTCGTGGTGGCCTACCGGGCGGAAGAGGTCGGCCGCGGACACGCCCTTGTGAAGGTCCTCGCCGACGCCGAGACCGCCGGGCGGCACACGTCCCTGCCCTTGGACGGCTTCTCCCGGCAGACGGTTTCGGACTATCTGTCCCGGCGGCTGCAGTGGCCGGGCCACGACGCCGCGGTCGACGGGCTGTTACGGCTCACCGGCGGCCACCCGATCTTCCTCGACCAGTACCTCACCCTGCTGGAGGAACGCTCCGCACTCGGCGTTCTGGCGACGCTGCGGTCGTCGAACGCCACGGAGCTGGTCCTTTCCCCGGGGACTCCATCCGGCAGCCCGTCCTCACTGCCCGCCACGGTGGAGAGCGTCCTGCATGAACGCACCAAGGACATCGACCCCGAGACCCGGTTGCTGCTGACGATCGGCGCGACCCAGGGCGAGCAGTTCATGTCGGCGGTCGTCCAGAAGCTGTCGGGACGGCGCCGGGACGAGGTACTGGACCGGCTCTACCGGGTACACCGGGACTACGGCGTCATCCGGCCGACGGCCGCGCCGCCCTGGGTGACGGCGAGCGGCTCGGACTACTACGCGTTCGAGCACGCTCTGCTCCGGCTGGCGTTCTACGAACTGCAGAGTCCCCAGACCAAGCGGGACCGCCATGCCGCCATCGGGGCGGTTCTCGACGACATGAGGTCCCGCGTTCCCGGAGTACCACAGGAGTTCGTTCTAGACATTTGTCACCACTACCACCTGGGGCGGAAACCGATGACTGCGGCACAGCACGCTCTGCGCAGCGCTCGTGATCTGGCCACGCGAAGCTCGTCGTTCAGCGAGGCCGCCAGCCTCTGCCGGCGGGCCCTGGAAGAGATCCGGTCCGTGGCCCCGCAGTCGGGAGAGGCGGACCGCCTCCGTGTCGAAGCCATCGAACTGCTGCTGGTCGTCACCGCCCTGCGCTGGCGCGGACGGCCGGACCTGCAGCGGCGCAGCGGGTTGGTGCTGGCAGAGCTCGCCTCCGAGGCGAGCGCCGCCGCCGAACGCACCGGAGATCCCGCCCTGCGCGCCCGCGCCCTCTTCCTGGAGGGCAAGACCCTGCTGCGCACCTCCGGCGTGGATGAAGCGCTGCCACGCCTGCGGCAGGCCGTCGGGCTCGCCCAGACGGGCTGTGACGTCGTCACCCGGTTCATCGTCACCGCCGAGTACGGCCACCAGCTGGCCAAACAGGACCTGCGGGCCGGGCTGGACCTGCTGCGCCGCGCCGAAGCGCTGTACGACGACAGCCCCGAGCTCTCCGCGAGCGAGGACCCGACGGTCGCTCACATACTCGACGAGGCCCGTATGCAGCTGGGCATCAACAGCTTTGACGTCGGAGACTTCCAGGACGCCACGCGTCGCATCAACGCCTGCGTGAGCGGCCTGCGGGCCCGGGACAGATGTGCCGAGCTGGCGGGGGCGCTCAACTACCGGGCGCAGATCGAACTGGCCCTCGGCGAGCTGCCCCAGGCGGTCGCCTCGCTGCGTGAGGCCATCGCCTGCGAGGAGAGCCGGGACGAGGAGCGGACCGGCTGGTTCGCGTGGAATCTGGGACTGCTCGGTCGCACCCTCGCCCAGCAGGGCGAGCTGGAGGAAGCGCGGCGGCTGGCCGACGCCGCGTGGGCCGACGCCCAGCGCCTCTGGCTGATCAACATCGTCCCGATCGTGCGCATCTTCCACGCGGAGGTGTCGATGCGGCTCCTGCCCGACGCAGCCGCGTGGGACAGCGCCGACGCCATGCTGCGAGCGGCCCTGGAGGATGCTCGCAGCGGTGGCCTGCCGCGCAGTCAGGTCAACGCGTTGTCCCTGCTCGCCCGGTTGCGCCGCTACCACGGAGAGCCGTCGCAGGCCCTCACGCTGAGCACGTCCGCGGTGGAGATCGTGGAGCGCTGCGGCCCGTTGTCCACCGTCCGCAGTGAGGAGATCCTCTTTCACCATGCGTGGATTCTGCATGCCGGCGGTGACGCCGACGCCGCCCGCCGCTGGCTGGACCGTGCCTGGGAGGAGGTCCGGCGGAAATCCGCCTCGATCGCCCAGGAACCCGCGCGCCGGAGATTCCTCGAATCAGTTCAGCTGAATCAGAACATTACGCTCGCGCGCCGCTTCGGTTTCAGTCGTCTCAGTGGATACGGCTGGTGACCTTCGGAGCAGCGTCCGCCGAAGCTCATTCGATTTCTCTGACATGTGCGGACTTCGCCTTCTTGGCCCGGGAGTTCCCGGCGGCCATCATAAGGGAAGGGAACCTGTCGAACTTCTGGCCTCGATCGACTCGATCGATCCGTGTATTGCCGCGCATATCCGGACCAGGGAGGCTGTCGGTGCGACTGCATGAGCTGGAGAGGCGGCTTGCGGAGGCAGTGCGCTCTCATGAGAGCGGCAATGCCCAGGCCCTGCCGGATGCGATGCACAGCCTTGCCGAACCCGAGGTGCCGCACACACTCGTCCATAACTTGCGTGCCGCTCCGGAACGCCTTTCGTCCGCAGCCGAACGATCGTATCTCCATGCCAACGGATTCACGAAGATCGTTCTTCTGGCGGGGGAGTCATATAAATTGCGCCTTCATCTCTGGTGGCCGGATGCCACGCCTGGCGGCCGCCACGTCGAAGACATTCACGATCACCGCTGGGACTTCGCGTCCTGTCTGCTGGCCGGTTCCTACAGGTACCAGGAGTTCCATGCCGGCTCCGTCGCCTCCGGCGCCTCGGCGGAGACGTATCACGCGTACACCTACCGGTCACCCGGAGGCGGCTCGTCCTTTCCGCTCACATCGCTGGGCCGCCGGAGGCTGCGCTGCGTCTTCGACGCCACGCTCACGGCTGGCACGTCCTATGTGCTGCGGGCCGAGGTGCCGCATCGCGTGATCAGCGACCCCGGACGGTTCACGGCGAGCCTGATGCTGCAGTGCACGGCTCGCCGTTCACGGACCTACGTCTACTCGACTCGCGATCTGGGGTCCGGAGTCCACGTTCCGATCACCCGGCTCACCCCTGACGACCTCGACGGGCAGCTATGCAGCTACCTGGCACACACCGGAGGGGCCCCTGATGTCAGATCTTGAGCAGCTGTCCACCGTCGACAGCGATGATCTCTCCGCAGATGAAGGTGGTGCGGACGAGGAACGTGACCGCCTCTGCTACCTCCTCAACCGTGCCCAGCCTTCCCAGGGGCGTGGTGTCGACCGACCACTGGACCAGATCCTCGCCGGCCGACCGCGTCAGCTCCGTGTCGATGTTCCCGGGAGCCACCGCGTTGACCAGGACTCCCTGAGGTCCGAGCTCGGCGGCCATGGCCCGCGTCACCGTGTTCACACCGGCCTTGGCAGCCGTGTACGAGAGCACCGGAGCAGCGCCGTTGAACGAGTACGTCGTGGTGATGTTGACGATGCGGCCCCAACCGGATTCCACCATCGGAGGAGAGAAGGCTCGCATCCCATGAATGACCGATTCCAGATCCACGGCAAGCGTCCGTCGGATCTCCTCCGGTTCCTGAACGTCCCACTCTCCCGGACGCAGGATCGTGCCCGCATTGTTGACCAGAATCGCAGCGGGGCCGAGATCGCGCTCCACCTCCGTGCGCAATTCGGTGAAACCGTCGGGTTCAGCGGCTTCCAACTGGTACGCAAAGGACTTGCGGCCCAGTGAACGAATCTGCTCCACGACCTCTTCGGCCGACTGACGCCGCTCCCGGTAGGTCACTGCGATGTCGCATCCGAGACCGGCCAGAGCCACGGCTACGGCACGGCCGATTCCACGTGAACTTCCGGTGACGACGGCCACCTTGCCATCGATGTATTCCAACGGCCAACCCTCCCAGAGTTCTTCATGTCGGAGCGGCTCAAGATACTCCGTCCACACGGCCCGCGGGGACGCTTCACCCCTACGTGCATGAACCGTTGCCGAGTATTGGCTGTTCGTCTCTCCCGGTGCCCGGAATCAGGTCACACCGTGGCCGTTCTCCGACCGCAATCTGGTCATTCTCATCCACTCAACCATCAACGAAGGCGGTTCTCTTGATCAATCGACCCAGCTCCGAGGCTCTCCGTTTCGCCGCGGACGACGCCATGACCATCACCGACCTCCTCCCGTCGTCGGCCTCACCCGACGTCAGCCTGGTCACCGGCCGCCTCAACGGCCTGCACGCCCCCCGTGTGAACCACCGCAGCGCAAAGGTGTACCTCCTGCTGGGCGGCTCGCTGACGGCCCGCACCCCCGCCAGGGAGGTGTCACTGGAGCCGCGTGATCTGCTGATGGTTCACCCGGGAGAGGAAGTGACCCTTGAGGGCGATGACGCCGATCTGGTCATCGTCTGCAGCCCGGGCTTCGACCCGGCGGACGAGAAGGACACCCCGACTGGCTGACCGCCGACCCCGTCCCCGTCCCCGACACCGGCCGGGGTCGGGGACGGCGGTCTGCCGGCGCCGCCCCCCGGCCGCGGACCGGGAGGCGGGCCTGGACCACGGCTCGTGCCCCGGATCAGCGCTGCGCCTCGGGGAGCGCGCACCCCGCCTCCGCGAGCAGCGAGGCCACATGGGTGACGGTGCGATCGGCGAGGTACGGGCCGATGATCTGGAGGCCCATGGGCAGGCCGTCGGCGGTGCGACCCGCCGGGACGGTGGCCGCCGGCAGGCTCGCGGGTCCGGCGAGGTTGAGCCAGGACGTCTGGTCCCAGTAGCCCCGGCGCTCGCCGTCCACCGTGATGTACCGCTCGGGGACGGGCACATCGGTCTGGTTGGGCACGGCGGCCGTCGGCGCGGCGGGCGTGATGAGCACGTCGACGCCGCCGTCGCCGAAGTAGGCCGCCCACCGCCTCCGCAGGCGCTGGCGTTCCTCGTTCGCCAGCAGCCAGTCCCGGTGGGGCATGGTGCGGGCCCGCAGGTACGCCGCGTTGGGACGCCGGTCGTCGGCGGCCAGGTCCCGCGCGGCCGCCGCCTCTCCGGCGAACGCCTCCGGGGATGCGCCGGCGGACGACCCCGCGAACATCAGGGTCTGGAAGAGGCGGTCGGAGGCCGCCATGTCCACGGGCCGCGCGGTTTCGTCGACATGGGCGCCGATGGAGCGCAGGGACTTGCAGACGTCCTCCAGCAGCGCGCGGGTCTCGGAGTCCACGGGGCAGTACGAGGAGTCGGCCCAGACGCCGATGCGGTACTCGTGCAGCCGTCCGCGACGAGGGGCGGGCAGCTCCAGCCGCCAGGCGGCGCCGTCGTCGGGTGACGGGCCGGCCAGGACGCCCAGGGCGAGGTCGAGGTCGGCCGCGCTGCGCGCGAGAGGACCCAGGGTGAGCATGTCGGAGGACGAGAGCCAGCCGGGCGGGCGGGGGATATGACCGCGGGTCGGCACGATTCCGTGGCTGGTGCGCAGGGTGTAGACGCCGCAGTAGTGGCCTGGCAGCCGCAGCGATCCCGCGAGGTCGCTGCCGATGCCCAGGGGGCTCAGCCGGGCCGCCACGGCGGCCGCGGCCCCGCCCGAGGAGCCGCCGGCGGTGCGCTGCGGGTCGTGTGGGTTGGGCGTGGTGCCGAACAGCGGATTGCCGGTCTGGAGGTCCTGGCACATCGGCGGGGTGTTGGTCTTGCCGAGGATGACGGCGCCGGCCGCACGGAGCCGCGCCACCGCGTCGGCGTCCTGTGCCGGTATATGGCCGGCCAGGTCGGTCGCTCCGCACGTGGTGCGCAGTCCCTCGGTCTCCAGCGAGTCCTTGACGACGACCGGCAGGCCGAGCAGCGGCCCGTCCGCCCTGCCTCCGGCTCGCCGCTCGTCCGCGGCTGCCGCCGCGGCCAGCGCGCCCTCGCGGTCGGGGGTGACGACCGCGTTGTACTCGGGATGGCGGTCGATGCGCTCCAGGTGCGCGGTGGTCAGTTCGCGGCTGGAGACCTCTCCGCGTTCCAGCGCGTGCAGCTGTTCGCCGGCGGAGTGGTGCGTCAGGTCCATGAAGGGGCGGCTTCCTCTTGGGCGGGTTCGGTGTCGAAACGGGCGGCGATGCGCAGCAGCGCTCGGACGTCGTCGTCCGGGGTGCGCACGTCGTCGCGGGTCCCGGCGTCGGCGTACTCGGTCGGGGTCTGCGGGGATTCGTCGCGGCGGTAGGCGGTGAGCGCGGCGCGGAGCTGGTCGGCGGTGACGGCGGAGGCCAGTTCTGCGCCGGTGAGGCCGGCGGCGCGGTGGCGCTGCTCGGCGGCGCGGCGTACGGATTCGTCCAGGTGCTGCTGCAGGGCCCATTGGCCGTCCCGGATCTCCACGGCACGCCGGTACAGCCGCCAGTTGATGTCCCAGACCCGCAGCCGGGCCACGGCGCCGGTGCGGGCGGGCTGGAGCGCGATCGTGGGCATGGCGCGGTGCACGGCCTTCCACAGCGGCGCCAGCCGCCGGTAGTCGCGGTGCGCCCGTATCCAGGCGCGCGCATTCGGTACGGCGTGCACCGCCACGGTCGGGATGAAGAACCCCGCCAGTGTGAGCGTGGTGCCGCCGTCCGCGCAGATCCACGCGAAGCTCTCGGCGTCCGCCGACGGAGGAGTGAGGTCCAGCAGGGAGGCGCCGACTCCGGCGAGGCGTACGGCGCTGTAGCCCAAGGTCAGCAGTGCGCCGATGCCCACGACTCGCAGTCCCCGAGCCACCCACACCTGGTCCGTGCGGCGTGCGGCCGTCCAGCAGCCCACGGCGAGGACGGTCTCGCCGACGGTGTAGGCGACGATATAGAGGGTCAGATACGCCTGATAGACGCCGGTGTGGATGTAGTTGGCGGTGAAACCCTGAGGAGTCGTCCGGCCGGCCGGCGTGAGCTGGAAGAACAGCACCGCCAGGGCTGCGATGACCCCGGCCCCGGCCGCCAGGCACACGCGCGCCCGCTTCCGTGCTCTGTCCGGGGGCAGTGCCCAGTAGGCGAGCACGACCGGTTGGAGGGCCAGCAGCGCGACGACGGAGCCGAACGCTCCGAGGATTCCGGTGGAGGGCCGTCCGGTGATGTCGTCCAGAAGCCGCCAGACCGGTTCCAGGGACACCAGGAAGGAGAGGGCGGAGAAGCCGTAGACGCCGGCGAGCGCGGCCAGCGCGCGGTCCTGGCGCAGATGCCGCGGGGGCCAGCACAGCAGGAGGAATCCGGTGACGGCCAGGGTCAGGCATATGGGGTGGAGGAGTTGCTGCACGGGTTTCCTATGTCCTCCTGCGCAGCAGCGTCTCTGCCGCGCGGTCGTGATCCGCTATCTGTCGGGTACGCCGGTGGACATGGCGCTGCAGGTAGGAGCCGATCAGTTCGGCTTCCCGTTCGTCCCGGTAGGTGTATTCGCTGCGGCCCAGCATCATCCTCACCACCTCCGGGTCGATATTGGGGAACAGTCGCTCGGGGACCGGACTGACCGGTGAAAAGGCTGGATTTTCATGGTGGTTGCGCAGGATGTGCGCTATTTCATGCGCGAGAATATGGTCCTGGTGGGCCCGGCTGGTGTCTTCGTGGATGAATATGTAGTCCATGTCCTCAACGGTCCGTATCCACATGCCGCACACGCCGAATGCGCTGCCGGCGGGTGCGGGCAGGAGGTGGATGGGGCAGCCCGTCCGCTGTTCTATGGCCGGAAGCAGTTCCCGGATGCTGCCCGCCGGGGGCAGGTCGAGGCTCTGGACGAAGCGGCGGCTGTCCCGCCGCATGGTGTCCCGGTGTATCACGGCTTGCGGCCCGCGCTCTTGTCGGCCGAGCCCGGGGGCAGTCCTTCCCCTTCAAGCCTGTTCAGTCGCTCACCGAGGCTGTTCTCCGGCACAACGGCCTCCCGGCTGTGATTGATCCGAGTCTGCAGCATAGGCCGCGTCAGATTATCTGAGATCAAAGGGGGCGATCCAGTCGGCGCGGTGCGGAAGGCCACTTCTGTTTACAGGTCAACGATCTGGTGTTCTGCAACGTCCAGTTCCGCCCAGATCGTTTTTCCGTCGGCATGGTGGCGTGTCCCCCAGCGCCGGGCCAACTGGGCGACCAGCAGCAGGCCGCGGCCGCCTTCGTCGAAGGTGCGGGCCCGCCGCAGATGCGGGGCGGTGCTGCTGCTGTCGGAGACCTCGCAGAGGAGTGAGGCGTCGCGGATCAGACGCAGCTGGATGGGCGGCTGCCCGTAGCGGATCGCGTTGGTGACGAGTTCGCTGACCACCAGTTCTGCGGTGAACGCCAGGTCGTCCAGCCGCCATTGCGCCAGGCTGGCCAGCGTCCGTGCGCGGCTGTCGGCCACCGCGGCGGGGTCGGACGGTACGTCCCAGGTGGCGACCTGGCTGGTGTCGAGGGCCCGGGTGCGGGCGACGAGCAGCGCGACGTCGTCCTGCGGCTTTGCGGGCAGCAGGGTGTGGATCAGATCGTCGCACAGGGCGTCCAGCGAGGCGGCGGGCCGCTCCAGGCGTTGGAGAAGGAGCGTCATGCCGTTGCCGGGGTCGTGCTCGGACCCCGCGACAAGGCCGTCCGTGTACAGCGTGAGGACGCTGCCGGGGGGCAGCTCCCACTCGACCGTTTCGAACGGCAGACCGCCCACCCCGAGCGGGGGGCCGGGGGGAATGTCGACGTACTCCGCGGCGCCGCCCGGTGTGACGACGGCGGGCGGCGGGTGCCCGGCGGCAGCGGCCGAGCAGTGGCGCGAGACCGGGTCGTAGACCACGTACAGGCATGTGGCGATGAGCCCCGTCGAGGGGTCGAGGCCGGGCTCCGCGGTGGGGTCCTCCTCCGCGGCCAGGTGGGTGACCAGGTCGTCGAGATGGACGAGGAGTTCGTCGGCGGGGAGGTCGACGTCGGCCAGGGTGCGCACCGCGATCCGCAGGCGTCCCATGGTGGCGGAGGCGCGCAGACCGTGGCCCACCACGTCGCCGACGACCAGTGCGACCCGGGCGCCGGACAGCGGGATCACATCGAACCAGTCGCCGCCCAGCCCCGCCCTGGTGAGGGCCGGGAAGTAGCGGTAGGCCGCCTCGACGGCGTCCTGGGCGGCCAGGCGGCGGGGGAGCAGGCTGCGTTGCAGGCCCAGGGCGGTTGTGCGTTCGAGGGTGTACAGGCGGGCGTTGTCCACGGCCACGGCGGCCCGGGCGCCGATCTCCTGGGCGAGGAGCAGATCGTCCTGGTCGAAGGAGTCCTGGCGTCGATGGCGGGCGAGGACGGCCACGCCGAGGGTGATGCCCCGGGCGAGCAGCGGGATGACCATGACCGAGTGGATCCCGAAGGACCGCACCACCTCGGACCGCTCCGGATCGGCTCGCTGCCAGCTGGGAAAGTCCTCGTCGAGCGTGCGGTGCAGCGAGGGCCGGCCGGTGGTCAGGCAGCGGACGGGAGGTGTGGACTGCGGATAGTGGTCCACGTCGCCCGGCTGGATTATCGCCTCGGGCACGCCGGGGAGCACCGACTGCTGCCCCGCGCGCCGCAGGGCGACGGCGCCGGCGGCGGCAGGTCTCGGCTCGGCGCCGCGGAACAGGGAGTCCAGCAGGTCGACGGTGACGAAGTCGGCCAGCCGACCCGCCATCGCGTCTGCCATCTCCTGCGCCGTATGGGTCACGTCCAGAGTGCTGCCCACCTGTGTGCTCACGTCGTTCAGCAGGGCGAGCCGCTCCCGGGCCAGGTGCTGCTCGGTGACGTCCAGGGCGGAGAGCTGCAGATGCCGCACCCGGCCCGCCGGAGTCTTGATCGGGGACACGGTCACGGACCAGACCCTCTCCCCGGCCTCCGGCCGGGCTCTGCCCCGCACCAGGAACTGCTCGGGCTCACCTGTCCGGAACACCCGCAGCATGCCGTCCTCGACCGTGCGGCAGGCGTGGGGCGGCAGGATCTCGGTGATGCGCCGACCGTGCATCTGCTCTTCGGTGAAGCCCAGCTCCCGTGCGGCGCCGGAGCTCGCGCGCAGGGCCCGCAACCCGGAGTCGAACACCATGACGGGCAGGTGGCACTGTGCGAACGCCTCATCCGTCGTGATCGGGTCCGGGCGCGGTTCCGGCGGTGGTTCCGGGTGCGGTTCCGGATCCGGGAGCGCGCGGCCGCCGTCGCCGGGTGGGGTGGCATCGTGCATGTCGATCATCGCCTATTCCGGCCCCGTGGACCCTGGCCTTGGGGAAGGCTGCCGCAGAACACCCGGCACAGCCGCGGAACACCGGCCCGCGAAGCGTCCGCCACGCCGTACCGACCCCCTACACCCACTTCTACCGCCCTCAGCCCGCATGCGCGCGCCATGGCCCTCGGCGGCCGTGTCGGCCGTCGTCGGGCAAGCGCCTGTTTCAGCTGCCTGTGTCCGGTGCGGTGAGTGAGGTGAGGGCGGCGTCGAGGCGACGGGTGGCTTCCTGGGCGATCGGGCGGAGGGCGTCGAGCTCGGTGAGGGCCGCCATCGTGTTCGGGTCCGGGGACGGGTGTCCGGCCTTGTGCGAGGTACCCGTGAGGTGTGGCTCGGGTACCCGGGAGTTCCCCGCCCTTGGGAATACCCCCCGGGGTACTCATGCTACCGTCGACAACATACCCCCCGGGGTAATTCTTCACTGGAAGGGAGTACCTCGTGTTCTTCGTCGACACGATCGAGGTGCCGGGGCTCGGCAACCGCAGCTATCTGGCGGGCGGCGAGCGGACGGCCGTGGCGGTCGACCCGCCGCGCGACATCGATCAGGTGATCGCGGCGGCTGCTCGGCGTGGGGCGCGGATAACCCACGTCGTCGAGACGCATGTGCACAACGACTACGTCACCGGCGGGCTGGAGCTCGCCCGGGTCACGGGCGCCGCCTACCTCGTGCCCGCCGGGGCCCGCGTCTCCTTCGCGCGCGTACCGGTGCACGACGGCGACCGTACGGAGATCGACGCCGAAGCCGGCCTGGCCCTGCGCGCCCTGGCGACGCCCGGCCACACCCCGCACCACACGTCGTATGTGCTGGAGAAGAACGGCACGGCGGTCGCGGTGTTCACCGGCGGTTCACTGCTGATCGGCGCCGTCGGCCGCCCGGACCTCGTCGAGCCGCGGCTGACCGAGCGTCTCGCCCGTGCGCAGCACGCTTCCGCGCACCGGCTGGCCGCCGAGCTGCCCGAGGAGACGGCGGTGCTCCCCACGCACGGCTTCGGCAGCTTCTGCTCGTCCTCCCAGGCCGAGGGAAGTGACACGACCATCGGCAAGGAGAAGGCCTCCAACGAGGCCCTCACCCGTGACGTGGACGCCTTCGTGGCCGATCTGCTCGCCGGTCTGGACGACATCCCCGCGTACTACACGCACATCGGCCCGGCCAACGCCGCCGGCCCCGCCCCCGTCGACCTGACGCCCCCGGCCGTGGCCGACCCCGAGGAGATCGCCGCCCGGCTGGCGGCGGGGGAGTGGGTGGTGGATCTGCGCAACCGCGTCGCCTTCGCGGAAGGGCACCTCTCCGGTTCGTTCAACTTCGAGGCCGAGGGGCAGCTCGCCACCTATCTGGCCTGGCTGATCCCGTGGGGCAAACCGGTCACGCTGCTCGCCGAGTCCCCCGAGCAGCTCGCCGCCGCCCAGCGCGAGCTGGTCCGCGTGGGCATCGACCGTCCGGCCGCCGCGGCTGTCGGCGCCCCGGCCGACTGGGTGCGGGAGGGCGAGACGCCGGCCTCCTTCCCGCGGGGGACCTTCGCGGACCTCGCCCGTCGGCGCACGGCGGGGGGCGTCGTCGTCCTCGACATCCGCCGTGCCTCGGAGCGAGCCGGCGGCCATGTCGACGGCTCGGTGCACATCCCGATCCACGCGCTGCACCGCCGCCTCGACGAGGTCCCCGCCGGTGAGGTGTGGGTGCACTGCGCGAGCGGCATGCGCGCCGCCGTCGCCGCCTCCCTGCTGGACGCCGCAGGCCGCGACGTCGTCGCCGTGGACGACTCCTTCGACGCGGCGGAGAAGGCGGGACTCACCGTCCCTTCCGTACGCGTGCGCACCGAGACGGGAACAGGAGCCCGAGAAGCGAAATGAGCGTTTTCCGGCGAGGCCGGGGCAGCCCCGGCCGTGTGACCGTGCAGGAGGCGGCCGGGCGCACCGGCCATGGTCACGGCGGCGCGAGCGGCGGTGTGCGGGGCGTCGCCGCCGTGCTGCTCGACGTCCGCGAACCGTATGAATGGCAGGCTGGACACGCCCCCCACGCCGTACACCTGCCGCTGTCCGCGCTGGTCGCCGGGGCAGCGCTGCCCGGTCACGCCCAGTCACGGCCGCTGGTCGTGATCTGCCGTTCGGGCAACCGCTCCCGGCAGGCGGCCGCGCTGCTCGCCTCCAGAGGCGCTGAGGCCGTGGATGTGATCGGCGGCATGAAGGACTGGGCCGGAGCGGGACTGCCGGTGGTGGACTCCCACGGCCGGAACGGCTCCGTCGCGTGAACGCGGTGATACTCGCCCTGGCCGCCGGGGCCGTGATCGGCCTGGCGCTCGGGGCGCTCGGGGGCGGCGGCAGCGTCCTGGCCGTCCCCGCCCTGATCTACCTGCTCGGCTTCACACCGGTCGCGGCCACCACCGCGAGCCTGGTCATCGTCGCGGTCACCTCGGCTGCCGCGCTGTCCGCGCACGCCCGCGACGGCCATGTGCGCTGGCGTACGGGGCTGCTGTTCGCGGCGGCCGGGGTCGGTCTGGCGATGCTGGGCGGCGCGGTCGCCGGGAGGCTGCCGGAGGCGGCCCTGACGGCGGCCTTCGGCGTGGTGGCGGCAGCCGCCGCACTGCGCATGCTGCGACTGCGCCCCACCCCGGACGCCGCAGCCTCTGATGCCGCGGCCGCGGCTGCCAACGCCCCGGACGTTACGGCGGCGGAGACCGCTGCCTCGGCGGCCACCACCTCGGACACTGCCGTCCCGGACACCTCGGATGTCGCCGTCCCGGACACCTCGGACACTGCCGTCCCGGACACCTCGGATGTCGCCGCCCCGATACGGCCGGGCAAGGCCGCGGCCGCGGGGGCGGGGCTCGGTGCGGTCACCGGCGTCCTGGGCGTCGGCGGCGGCTTTCTGGCCGTACCGGCGCTGGCAGGCGTACTCGGCATGCGGATGCGCAGCGCCGTGGCCACCAGCCTGCTGGTCATCACGGTCAACTCCGTGGCCGCGCTGGCGACGCGCGCCGGCACGGTCGAGGGGCTGGACTGGGCGGTCGTCGGGCCCTTCGCCGGCGCCGCGATCCTCGCGGCATGGGACGGGAAACGGCTGGCCGCGAAGGTCTCCGGGCACACGCTTCAGCGGATCTTCGCCGTGGTGCTGCTGGTCGTGGCCGCCTTCATGCTGATCGACGCGGCGACAGGAAGCGGTCACGGCGCATGATCACGCCAGGGACAGAAACAGCTTCTCCAGCCGGGCGCGCATCGCTTCCGTGTCCTCGCCGTTCCCGCGCCCGGAGTCGATGTCCGCCACGCACTGCTGCAACCCGGTGGCGATGATCGCGAAACCGGCACGGTCGAGCGCACGGGAGGCGGCGGCGAGCTGCGTCACGACGTCCTCGCAGTCGCGGCCTTCCTCGATCATCCGGATCACCCCGGAGATCTGGCCCTGTGCGCGGCGCAGCCGGTTGAGCACGGCCTTCAGATCCGCACCCGCAAGCTCCAGTTCCACGATCACTCCTCTATGAATACCCCTAGGGGTACTGTACGTCCCGGTTCGGGACGACGTCGACCATTAAGGATCACACCCCCATGACCGACTCCCCCCACCCCGTCGCCCTCGACGCCGACCAGGCCCGCACCCGCCTGCACGAACTGACGGTCATCGACGTGCGCACACCCGCCGAGTACGCCTCCGGCCACCTGCCCGGCGCCCTCAACCTCCCCCTGGACCGCATCCGCCGCGCGCTGCCCGAAATCCGCCAGGCCGCCGACCGCGGAGACATCCTCGTCGTGTGCGCCTCCGGCGCCCGCTCCGAGAGCGCCGCCAGACTCCTGGCCGAGGAGGGAATCCCCACGGCCACGCTGTCCGGCGGCACCGGCGCCTGGGCCGCCCGGGGCCACGACCTGCACCGCCCCGCCGCCTGCGACACCCGCCCCGGCTGGAGCATGGAACGCCAGGTCCGCTTCACGGCCGGCGCGGCGGTGCTTCTCGGGCTCCTGCTGGGCCTGCTTGCGCATCCGGCGTTTCTGCTTCTCTCCGCAGGCCTGGCGGGAGGTCTCGTCTTCTCCGCGGTCACCGGCGCCTGCGGCATGGCGGCGGCCCTCGGCAAGCTGCCCCACAACCGCCCCCGCACGGCCGACCTCGACGCCACGCTCGCCGCCCTGCGCAGCCGCTGAACTCTCCGAAGCCGGCGGGCTGCACTCGACCTCGACGCCGTCAGAGGGCCTCGCCGGCGGCCTCGAGTTCCGAGAACCTCCCCCGTCCAGGACTCGACGGTCCGGGCGGCGTTGCATCTCGGCCTTCTTGCCATCAGCCGAAGGTGGCCGATGTCGCCTGGCGCATTGCGTTCTGTTTCACCGGCAGACGTCCGCCCCAGGCGTTCTGTCCGGTGTGCGCTCTACGCGTATGCCGCCGCGGTGCCGACCCTCGTCGCCGGCGCCCCCGGAGAGGTGGCCGGACGCCGGGTAGCCGCGCCGTACGGCTCACCCGCGAGCCCCGCGGTCGTTATGCTGAGGTTCGTCACGAACGGTGCCGGGGGCGGGGGTTGAACGAGCTGTGGACGGCCTGACCGAGGCGGACCTCAAGGCGTTGGCCGGCGCCCGTTCCTTCGAGCGCGGGCTCGGATATCTCGACGCGGTGTCCGGGATCGAGGTCGGTGACGCCTGGGTCGCCGCGACCGTCCACGGCACGGAGCGGTACGAGGTGGAGCTCACCCTGGACGGGCCCGGGCCCGGGGGCGTGGCCGGCGAGTGCGACTGCCCGTACGGGATGGAGGGCAACTTCTGCAAGCACCTGGTCGCGCTCGGTCTGACCCTGCTCGCCCAGCGGGAGAGCCTGCCGCGGCAGCGGAAGGCGGCCCGCGGCCGGGCGCAGGACCTCGACGCCTGGCTGTCCGGCCTGCCGAGGGAAGGACTCCTCACCCTCGTACAGGAGCAGATCGCCGAGGACCGGCAGCTGCGGCGTCGGCTGGAGCTGCGGGCCGCGAGCGCCCGAGGGGACCTGGCCGGGGTCCGGGCCCGCGTCCGCGAGCTGCTGGACGTCTCACCGTTCGCGCAGTACGGGTACGTCGAGTACGCCGACGCCCGCGCCTATGCCGACCAGGCCGGGCAGGCGCTGTCCGCGATCCGCGGGCTCACCGGCTCGGGCCGGGCCGAAGACGCGATCACGTTGTCGCGGGAGGCGATGAGGCTGCTGGCCGAAGCGGCAGAGAGCGTCGACGACTCCGACGGACGGCTCGGACAGGTGGGCGACGGCCTCGCCGACGCCCACCTCGACGCCTGCCGTGCGGCGCGCCCCGCCCCCCGGGAGCTGGCACGCTGGCTGATCGGTCAGGCGCTCGACGACGCAGCCCACCTCACCGACGTCGACCCGCTCGACTACGAGGACATCCTCGGTGAAGAGGGAATGACCGACCTGCGGAAGCTGGCGGTCGGGGCATGGCGGGGCAACCGCCGCGGCTGGGCCGAGAAGTACCTGATGGAGCGTCTGGCCAAGGCGGGCGGAGACGTCGACACGGTGATCGCCGTGCATGCGGCCGACCTCGCAGCGGACGGTCACACCCACCTGGTCATCGCCCGCGAGCTGGACGCCGCCCGGCGCGCCGACGACGCCCTGCGCTGGGCGGAACGCGGCATCCGGGACACCCGGGAACTCTCCGCCGTCGACACGGCCCTCGTCGACTATCTCTGCGACCGCTACGCTCAGGCCGGCCGGCCCACTGACGCCGTCGCCCTGCGCCGCGACCACTTCCGTGCCCGCCGCTCCCTGCTCGCGTACCAGCAGCTCCGCGCCGCCGCCCGGGCCGCGGACTGCTGGCCGGCCGAGCGCGAGGGCGCACTCACCCTGTTGCGCGCCGACGCAGGGCGGCAACAGGGCCGGTACGGCGGCCCCGTCCTGGTCGACGCCCTGCTCGACGACGAGGACACCGACGCCGCCTGGCAGGCCGCTGCCGACTCCGGCGCCCACGACGCCCAGTGGCGCACCCTCGCCGACCGGACCCGGGCCACCCGCCCCGCCGACGCCCTCGCCGTCTACCTGCGCCTGGCCGAGCCGCTGACCCGGCAGACCGGCAACACCGTCTACGAGCGGCTGGTCAGCCTGCTGCTGAGCATCCGGGACTGCCACGACCGCCTGGGCACACCCGAGGAGTTCACCGCCTACACCGCCGCCCTGCGCACCGCCCAACGACGTAAGCGGAACCTGATGCGGCTGATGGACGACCACGGTCTGTAAGCCGGCCGGCGCCCCAGCGGACCCACGCATCCCATCGGGTCTCGCACCGCCCGCGCGACTGCACACCGCCCGGCTCATGCTGGTCAGGCGGGAGAAGGCCTCGGCTCGGTGCGCGCGCTCCGGGCGCACGGCGCACTCGGTGCCGTCCCAGCCCTGGACGCCGACCGCACGCTAGTCGACGGACTCGTCGTCCTCGGGCTCGTTGACGGGCGGCAGCACGTCGACGACGTACGAGCCCTTGTGGGGCAGCGTCTCGATCAGACCTCGTTCGCGGAGGTCTCGCAGTGCCCGCCGGATTGTCCGGTCGGCAACGCCGTGAGTCTGGGCGAGCCGCGTGATGCTGGACAGCGCCCCGCCCGGTGGAATGCGTCCGGACCGGATCTCTTCCTCGATGGTGCGTGCGATCCTCTGCCACTCGTACTCGGCCATGTCTGTAGCTTCGCGCGGTGTGCCAGGACCTACATCGCTAGCCCATGGTGCACCAATGGCCACCATGGCGTACCGTGGTACATCACAGAGGAGCCCCCGCAGCCGTTGCAGCGGCCCGGGGGCGTGGCCACCAACCCCATGGAGGTTGATGACAGTGGGCATTATCCATGTCTGCCTGCGCTTGCTGCTGGGCGTACTTGCGCCCGGAACCGGGCGGCGTCGGGCCGGAGCCCGTCCCTTGACCCCGGATTCCGCCAGGCGAACGGAAACGGCCCGATCGACCAGCGAGCCTTCCCGGACAGGGGCGGGTGAGCGGATCGGTCCCATTTGGGGCCGGACTCCGCGACCCAGGCCCCCGCACGGGCTCGCGGAGATGCTCAGGGGAGAGGACACGGCCCTCATCCGCCCGTACCTGGTCGAGTACGAGAAGAAGGAGCAGCGATCCCGCCAGCGGCGGCGGCGCCTCACCCTCGTACTGGCGGCGGACTTCGGCGTCGACCTGGACACCCGGGACGTGCACGCCACGGGGGTGGCCTGGTGAGCGAGCCGACCTTCAACGCGCCGACGCGCAAGCCCGTCCGTCTCTGCGTGCGCTGCAACGTCGTCACGGACGCGCCCGTGGTCGTCTCCGAGGTGCACCAGAGCTCCGGCCCCGGGTTCAACGTCTATGCGTGCCCGAAGTGCGCGCCGCTTTTCCCGGCGCTGCCGGACGCGTTCGACCTGCTCAACGGCTGGCGCGGCCGGAACGAGGACGGTGCGGAGTGACCGCCCGGCGCACGGTGGCCGTGGACGCCCCGCCGGCGATCCCCGCAGCCGAGGTGGTGGATGCGCGGTGAGCCCGAACCTTCAGCGCGTCGAATCGACGATTTCCTGTGTGCCGATGACGGTGAGCAGGTCGAGCAGGTCGGCGCTGTCCGTGCCGACCGCAGGTGTGAACCAGAGCAGTCGTTGCCGGCCGTCCTCGCTGAACAGGTTGAGACAGTTGACCTGGATCAGACCGAGCGTGGGGTGGTTGAGGCGTTTGCGGTCGTCTCGCCGGAACGCCACGTCATGGCGGGCCCACAGCGCGGCGAACTCGGGCGAGAGGTCGAGCAGTGCACTGATCATCGAGCCGGCTTCGACGTCCTTCGCGTCCCGCCTGGCGGCGGCTGCCCGCAGATCGGCGACGAAGGCGCGGGACTGGACCTCGTGGTCGGCTTCCGGGTAGAGCTGCCGGGCTTGGGGATCGGTGAACCACCGGTAGACGAAGCTGGCCCGGGCGCCCCGGAAACCGGACTGGTCTCCGAGCAGGGCCACCGCGAGCGGATTCTGCACAAGGGTGACGTGCAGGTCGGTGATGACCTGCGCAGGTGTCGACGTCAGACGTTGGAGCAGATCGAGCATGCCGGGGTGTACGTGCGAGGCGGCTCCGCCGTGCACGGGCACCGGACGACCGGCCAGATGGTAGAGGTGGTCGCGTTCGTCAGCGGTCAGGCGCAGCGCCCTGGCCAGGGCGGCGATCATCTGCTCGGACGGCTGAGACCCGGCTCCGCGCTCGAGTTCGGTGTAGTAGTCCACCGATGCCCCGGCGAGCTGGGCGACCTCGTCACGCCGCAGCCCGGGCACCCGGCGACGGGGCCCGGCGGGGAGTCCCACCTCGGCCGGGCGGATGCGTTCCCGCCGCGAACGCAGGAAGGACCCCAGTTCGGTGTATTTCGCAGAACCCATGTTTGCCATTCTGCGCTCGGCCGGGGGTGCGGACACAGGGGATGACATCCCCTGGTTCCGCTGGTCAGCGCTGTTCACCATGGAGGCATGAACGCAACCCCTTCCACTGGACCCTCGTCTTCCACCGAAGCCGCGTCGGCCACGCGGGTCGCCATCGTCACCGGCGGATCACGCGGCATCGGCGGGGCGGTCTCCCGGAAACTCGCCCAGGACGGCCTGGCCGTCGTGGTGAACTACGCCCATGACGCGGCGGTCGCCGAGGGGACGGTGGCGGCCATCACCGCTGACGGCGGGCGGGCGATCGCGGTTCAGGGCGACGTGGCGGACGAGAACGCGGTCGCCGCACTGTTCGACCAGGCGGAAAAGGAGTTCGGCGGTGTGGACGCCGTCGTCAACTCCGCAGGAAGGCTCGCTCTGTCGCCCATAGCCGATCTCGACCTGACGGTGCTCGACGCCGTGTACCGCACCAACATCCGGGGCACCTTCGTCGTCGCCCGGCAGGCAGCGCGGCGACTGCGGGCGGGCGGCTCCTTCGTGGGGTTCTCGACCTCCGTGGTCGGTACGCAGTTCCCTGCTTACGGTGCGTATGCCGCGAGCAAGGGCGCCGTGGAGGCGATGACGCTGATCCTCGCCCGCGAGCTGCGTGGACGGGACATCACCGTGAACACCGTCGCTCCCGGGCCCACGGCCACGGATCTGTTCCTCGAAGGCAAGACGGACGAGGAGATCGACCGGCTCGCCAAGATCCCGCCACTGGAGAGGCTGGGCACCCCGGAGGACATCGCCCATGTGGTTGCCTTCCTCACCAGTCCGCAAGGGCACTGGGTGAACGGCCAGATCCTGCGCGCCAACGGCGGCATGGTGTGACACCACGGCCGAACCGGCGGCACCCGATTCCACGGAAGAAGCCAATTCAAGGAGAAGCATCCATGCCTTTCGCTTATTTCAAGGTCCCTGCCGGCACTGTCACCGCCGAGGACAAGAAGAAGATCGTCGAGCGGACCACCGACCTGTACGCGGAGATCTACGGTGAGCGGGCCCGCCCCACCACCGTCGTACTCGTCGATGAAGTCGCCGACGGCGGCTGGGGCGTCGCCGGCAACGTCCTGACCGCCGCCATGCTCAACGGCGACGCCTGACTCCGATCACCGGAATGGGGCCCGGCATCCCAGTGCCGGGCCCCATGCTGGTTGGGCACGGTGCCGGACGGCCGACACGACACAGCGGCCCCGGGGCAGTCACCCATCTTTACCCGCCGGATGCTGAAAACCTTCCACAAAGCATCTTGACTCGGTGCATAACAGGTTTAGTCTGGTTGATAGGCCATAACACCGAAAGAGTCGCAAAGTCGATGAGGACGTCTAGTCGGCGGAGTGGACTTGGACAGGATGTGGTTTAGGCCCCCGGCAAGCCGGCGCGATACCGGAGTGACAGTGACGACTGAAGCTCCAGGACACGTGCAGCACTACCGGGGACTGCTTTTTGCCCTCACGGCCTTCGTACGGCAGGGCAAAAAAGATCGCGCTGCGAAGCCTGTGTCATGACCGCGAAGCCGCCTTCCTGGTTTCTCCTGCCGGGGGCGGCTCGTGCCGTAGCTGGGGGGCGGCTCGTGCGGTAGCCGGGCAGAGACCAAGGTCGCCGGCGGCACACCGCAGCGCCCTGGCTGCTGGACGAAACCGGCCGGGGCCGGAGGACGGTTGACGGAGTCACCTTGTCGGTGTTCGGAGGACCCGGGCGCTACGGGCACGGCTTCTATCCGGTGACAGGTGTCACGGTGCCGTTCGGGCCGCAGCGGACGGTCCAGGGGGTCTGGGAGGGGGCGAGGTTCTCGTGGATGCGGATGTCGATCCGGGTGGCGGGGCGGTCTCCGGGGACGTGGGCGTGGGCTGCGGTGCAGGCGAGCTGGGCGACGGCGGTGACATCGAGGTCGCCGCTGCTGACGGTGAGGGGGATGTAGACGTCGACGGCGCCCGCGGTGGCGGTGGCGGTGAGCTGGCCGGCCATCGGGGGGACCTGAGTGACCAGGCCGCGGTCGCGTTCGGCCGGGGTGGGGCCCTCCAGCAGGAGGTCGAGAGCCTGTTGGGGGCTGAGGGGCCGGTCGGTGGGACGGCTGACAGCACGCAGACCGTAGGGACCGGCGAAGTAGAGCTGGACGGTGCGGGCCTCGGCGCCGGGCCGCTGGATGCCGGAAGCCGGCGCCCCCGCGGGCGCTGGGCCGGTGGGGGTGATGCCGCAGCCTGCCAGGGTGGAGGCGATGACGCCGGCCGCGACGGTTGCGGTCGTGCGGGCGGTGAGGCGGCGGATCATCGTGGTTCCCGTGCGGGTGGGGTGGCGAGGGGAAGGGTGAGGGTGAACACGGCGCCCGCGCCCGGGGCGTTGGCGGCGGTCAGTGTGCCGTCGTGCAGGAGCGCGTTCTCGTGGGCGAGGGCGAGGCCGAGGCCGCTGCCCTCGGAGCGGGCGCGTGCCGTGTCGGCCTTGTAGAAGCGGTCGAAGACGTGGGGAACGGCGTGTGCGGGGATGCCGGGGCCGTGGTCGGTCACGGTGAGGACCGCCCGCTCGCCCTCGGCGCGCACACGGACGGTCACGGGTGGGCTGCCGTGGCGCAGGGCGTTGCCGACCAGATTGGCGAGGATCACGTCGACGCGCCGCGGGTCGGCGTGGACCGGAACGGGGCCGGCGAGGTCTCCGGTGACGTGTTCGCCGACATCCCACCCCCGGAGTCGCAGGGTCTTGGAGACGAGGGTGCGCAGATCGACGTCCTCGGCGCGCAGGGGCGCGGTCCTGGCGTCAAAGCGGGAGACCTCCATGAGGTCTTCGACCATCCGGGCCAGGGTGCGGGTCTCGTCGCTGATGAGACGGACGGCGTCCGCGGTGTCGGGCGGCAGGGCCCCGGAGCCGGCGTCCTCGTCGAGGACTCCGGTGACCGCGGTCATCGCCGCGAGAGGGGTGCGCAGTTCGTGGGCGACGTCCGCGGCGAAGCGGCGTGCGCCGGCCTCCATCCGCCGTAGTTCGGCGTCGTCCCGCTGCAGGGCCGTGGCCATGGTGTTGAACGTACGGGTGAGGTCGGCGAGTTCGTCGTGCCCTTCGGCGTCGAGGCGAGTGTCGAGTTCGCCGGCGGTGATGCGTTCGGCGCCGTCGTGCAGCCGGCGTACGGGCCGCAGCACGCGGCGGGCGGCGAACAGCGCGGGCACCAGGGCCAGGGCGAGAGCCGGGACGGCGCCCGCCTGGGCGGCGGTGCGCAGGGCCGCGATGTCCGCCTCGTCCTCATCGAGCGGGAGGGCGGCGTAGACGGTCAGGCCGGAAGAAGCACGGGACGTGGTGCCCGAGTCGCCGGAAGCCGAGGCCGAAGAGCCCGCGTAGGAGACCGGCATCGCGAGCACCAGCCAGGGCCGGCCCTCGTGCTCGATGCGCTGGTACGCGGCCTCGGCCCCGTCCCGTGCCGTTTCGCGGAGTGTCTGGGGGACGGGCGGGGCGGTGGGGGCGGCGGAGACGAGCGGGCCGTCCTGGTAGGCGGCGGCGGAGTGCCAGGTGTGGGCGCCGCCGGCACGGTCGAGCTGGAGGGCCAGATCGCGCAGGCCCTGGGTGCTCGGTGGGAAGGGCAGGCCGGGCGCGAGGGAGTCGAGCTGGGCCCGCAGATCCGCGACGGCGGCCTCCTGGGTGCGGTCGAGGATCGCGGAGCGGGCCTGCTGGAAGGTGAGCCCCGCGGTGAGCAGGGCGCCGAAGGCGGCGGCGAAGAGGAAGGCGGCCACCAGCCGCACCCGCAGCCCGCGCGGAAGACGAAGCCGAAAGGGTCTGCGAAAGGTCATGCGAGCGGCCCGAAGCGGTAGCCAAAACCTCGCACGGTCTGCACATACACCGGCGCGCGCGGGTCGTTCTCGATCTTGGCCCGCAGCCGCATCACACAGGCGTCGACGAGGCGGGCGTCGCCGTAGAAGGAGTGCTCCCAGACCTGCTCCAGGAGCTGCTGGCGGGAGTAGACCTGCCCGGGCGCGGCGGAGAGGAACAGCAGCAGTTTCAGCTCGGAGGGAGCCAGGGCGAGTTCGGCCCCGTCCCTGGTCACGATGAGCGCCGTGCGGTCCACGGTCAGGGCGCCGTGCCGTTCCGCACCCGGCTGCGCGGGGGCGGCCTGCGCGCTGCCGTCCTGGGCAGGGGCGACCCGGCGCAGGACCGCCTTGATGCGCGCTTCGAGCACCTCGTCACCGGCCGGTTTGACGATGTAGTCGTCGGCGCCGGCCTCCAGCCCCACGACCATGTCGATGTCGTCACCGCGGGCGGACATGATGATGATCGGTATCTGTTTGCTCTCCCGGATGCGGCGGCACACCTCCAGGCCGCTCATCCCAGGCAGCATCAGATCGAGCAGCACCAGGTCGGGCCGGTGGCGCTGCAGCGCGAGCAGACCGGTCTCACCGCTGCCCGCCACCTCCACCGCGTGCCCCCGGCGCTTCAGCGCGAGGGTCACCCCCTTCTGCACTGCGAGGTCGTCTTCGATCAGCAGGACTCGTGGCATGGCGTGGGGTCGCACTCCTCCGGCGGCGTCTGGGGACTCATTCGACCAGCGTGCTCGAAACGTATGACGGGTGGTTCCGCCTTCTGTGATGAAACGATGACGGCCTGCCTCTTCGGCGCCGCAAGCCGGTTCCGTCGAGGGCATGGGCAATGCACAGCGCAGCAACAGGACGAGCCGACGGGGCAGTCCGGGCCGATGCAGTCCGGGCCGTGGCAGTCCGGGCCGATGCAGTCCGGGCCGTGTGGGGTGGACGGCCGCGGCGACCCCGGCCCTGACCGGTGCCGTGGCCTTCACCCTCCTGCCGGGCTCCGCATCCGCACCCGCCGCCGGGGGCTCCGGCCCCGGCGCGGCAGGTGAGGTCCTGACGCAACCGGTGGTGGACATGGCCGGCCCTCTGCCGCCCCCTCCTCCACCCCTCACCACACCCCCTTGTACGAAAGGCCCCGCAACAGCCATGAAGACCCGTACGATCGCCCTCGCCCTCGTCGCCGCCACCGGGATGCTCGGCCTCACCGCCTGCCAGGACTCCACCCCCGGAACCAAGGAAGGCGCCGGCACTGCGACCACGCAGGCCGAGGCCACCCCCGACGCCAAACCGCGCCGACTCCTGTGGATGGGCGACTCCATCGGAGAGGCCCAGGCGCCCGCACTCGGCGCGGCGATGAAGGCGAGCGGCGCCGAGTTCGCCTCGATGGCCGCAGCCGGCGGCGGCGGCGTGATCGGCGAGATGGCCGCCCCCACCTGGGAGACCCTCCCCAAGGAACTCGCCGCCTTCAAGCCCGACGTCGTCGCCTACCAGATCACCACCTACGACTGGGGCACTCCCGAGGAGCAGCGCGCCGGGTACGAACGCCTGGCCAAGACGGTCAACGACGCCGGCGCCGACCTCCTGATCGTCTCCGCACCGCCGTTCAAGCTCGACGACTTCTACCAGGCGCACGAGGCCGCCATCACCGCCGCGCCGCGCTCCGCGAGCGAGGTCGCCGCCGAGCACCCCGACACCGTGTCCTTCCTCGACGCCTCCACCCTGTGGGGTACCGACAGCGCCGCCGCCAAGGCCCAGCGCAGCAAGGACGGCATCCACTCCTGCCAGCAGGGCTCGGCCGCCTTCGCCAGCTGGTTCGGCAAGGAGCTGAACAAGCACTACGGCTTCACCCCCGCCGCCCCGGACCAGTGGGCCACCGGCACATGGACCGGCGAGAAGCTCTACGGCCAACTCGGCTGCGCCTGACGCCTCGTTTCCCCCGTCCCGCACACCGCGCACGCGGCGGCTTCCGCCGGCAAGCCCGGCCGAAGCCGCCGCGCACGTCCAGGAGACCCATGACCGCCCCCGACCACATGCTTTCCTCCGCACCCCCCGCCCCTCGCTCCCACCGCCGCAAGACCCCGGCGCCGCCCACGGGCCCCGGCACCGGTCATATCACCGCCCTCGACGGGCTGCGCGGACTGGCCGTCCTCGGCGTACTCCTCTTCCACGCCGGACACCTCGGCGGCGGATTCCTCGGCGTCGACCTGTTCTTCGTGCTCTCCGGCTTCCTCATCACCGGCCTGCTCCTGAAAGAAGCCCGGGCCCGCGACGGCCGGATCGACCTCGCGGCCTTCTGGGGACGCCGGGCACGCCGCCTGCTGCCGGCGCTCGCCGCCGTGATCGCCGGAACGCTGATCCTGGCCTGGGCATTCGGCACGCCGCAACTCCAGCGCCAGGCCCTCGACGATGCTCCCTGGGTGATGGCCAACCTCGCCAACTGGCACTACATCGCCGACCAGGCGGGCTACTGGCAGTCGTCCCAGACTCAGGTGTTCAGCCACCTGTGGAGCATCGCCGTCGAGGAACAGTTCTACCTTCTGTGGCCCCTGCTGCTGGTGCTGCTCGTCCGCTTCGGCAAAGGCAGCGGCGAGCGTCTCGTCGCGGCAGCGGCCCTGACCGGGGCGCTCCTCTCCCTCGCCCTCATGATCATGCTCGTCGAGCCCGTCGACACCACCCGCGTCTACGAAGGCACCGACACCCGCGCCTTCTCCCTGCTCCTGGGTTCGCTGGCCGCCACCGCCCCCGCCGTCCGCCTCGTCCGCTCACTCGGCCGACGCGCCAGGGCCTGGTGGAGCCCGGCCCTGGCCGGCGGCATCGCCGCGTACTGGCTCACCGCCGACGGCCAGGACGCACCCGGCCTCTTCCACGGCGGCCTGTTCCTGCACGCCCTGGCCGCGGCCCTGCTCATCGCCTGCCTCGCCCACACCCCGCACGGACCCGTCGCCCGCGCCCTGTCGGCAGCCCCGCTGCGCGGCCTCGGCCTGATCTCCTACAGCCTCTACCTGTGGCACTGGCCGGTCTTCCTCCTGCTCACCGAGGACCGGCTGGGGCTGACCGGCTGGAGCCGCACCGCGGTCCTCCTCGGCACCTCCCTCCTCGCCGCCCTCCTCACCAAACTCCTGGTGGAAGACCCCATCCGCTTCCGGGCCCGCTGGGCACACGGCCGCACCGGCACGGCAGCCCTCCTGGCCGCGCTCGTCGCCCTCATCTCCCTCTGGGCCCTGCTTCCCCGCCCGCAGCCCGGCGCCGACACCGTCGACATCACCCGCCTCACCGTCACAGCACCGCGCTGAACTCCCGGCATGACGGCATGACGGCATGCCGGCACGAAGGCACGACGGGCGAACTCCCGGCAGCGGTGCGCCGCGCGGACCGGCCGGACACTCCATGGCACGACGACCAAGTCCTGAGCCCCGCGTCGCGGCGCTAGCCGCCGCCGTCGTGTCGGCGAGCAGGAAGCAACGGCCGATGGGCGCCGGCCAGGCCCGACGCAGTGTCCCGAAGTCCCCGCCGATGAACGGGGACGGCAGGAGTTGCGGGTGCGTTCGGGGCACGGCAGGGGCTCAGGCGGTGGTGGCGCGGTGTACTCGGAGCCGAGCGTTCGTATGCTGACCCGCGGTGGCGCGGGACGGACGGGCGGGCGGTGCGGTCGGTGGCGACATTTGTGCTGGTGCACGGGGCGATGCACGGAGGCTGGTGCTGGTCCCCGGTACGCCGGAGACTCACCGCGGCCGGGCACGAGGTGTTCACACCCAGCCTGACCGGACAGGGCGAACGGCGTGACGCCCTCACTCCTGAGATCGGTCTGTCGACCCATGTACGCGACCTTGCCGAACTGTTGTGGTTCGAGGACCTCACCGATGTGCATCTGGTGCTGCACAGCTACGCCGGTGTGCTCGCGGGTCCGCTCGCCGAAGCCGTCGGTGAACGGCTGGCCTCGGCGACCTTCCTCGCGGCCTTCCTCGTGGAGCCGGGGGAGTGCCTGCTGGACGTGGAGCCGCCCGAGGTCGCCGACGGCTACCGGCGGACCGCCCGGGAGCGGGGCGAGGGGTGGTTCCTCCCACCGGCCCCGGCGTTCCTGGAACAGTGGGGCATCCCGGACGACCTGCGTTCCCACGTGGGTGAGCGGCTGACGGCCTTTCCGCTGCGGTGCCAGACCGATGCCGCGCACTACGACCCCGCGCCGCTCGCGGCCCTTCCCGCCACCTACATCCGGCACACCCGGCCACCGCTGGAGAGTCTCGACCGGTCCTACGGCCGTGCGGTGCAGGCGGGTTGGGACATCCGGGAGATCGCCTGCGGACATGACGCCATACTGGCCGAGCCCGAGCGGACGGCGGCGCTGCTGGAGTCGATCGCGGGCGGCCGGTAGCGCCTGGTCCACTACCGGCATCCTCGCTGCTGGAGGGGGAGTCATGACATTGGTCCGCAAGGGATCACGACGGATCGTTGTCGACGGCGCCGCCTACCGCTGGCGGCTGAGAGGCAGGCCGATGTACTCCCGGGGGCCGGCCTGGTCGCCGTGCACGTTCGCGGTGGAGCAGGCGGACCTCCGGCGGGCGCTGCGCTCGTACGTGCTGCCTTCGCCACGACGGGACCGCGAACGGCCGGAGCGACGGCGGACCCGGAGCCTGCCTCTCAGGCGAGGGGAGTGGGGGAGCCGTACCTGACGGTGTTGTCGAAGGCCACGCCGTGGCTTTTGACGTCGATGGCGATGCGGTCTCCGTCGGCGATGCGGAAACCGTCATGGAAGCTGGCCTCGTCGGCGCCCAGGAGTACGTAGTTGACCAGTCCGGGCCGCCGTACCGCGGGGAATGAGAACAGGTGTTCCGTCATGTCCCGTATCCGGAAGTACAGGGCATCGTCGCCGCACTCGAAGCTGCCTTCCCAGGCGGTCGCGCCGTCCCGCTCGATGGTGACCCGGCCGGTCACAGAGGCCGGCGGTTCGCCGAGGAACAGCCAGGGCGCGAGGGCGGTGTCGCACAGCTTGCAGTACGGGTTGTAGCCGGGGTCCTGGCGGTGCAGGCCGATGTCACACAGGTCGTTGCCGAAGGTGTAGCCCGCGTAGTGCGGGGTGCCGTCGGCGTCGTTGACGTAGACGAGGGCGACCTCGGGCTCCTCGATGAGGGCGACCGGGTTCGCGGGCACGTTCAGCGTCTCGCCCGGCAGCCGTACCCAGTCGCCGAAGCCCTTGAAGAACCACTTGGGCGGCGTGAACTCGTCCTCCGGGGCGCTTTTGCCGTCCCACTTCTTCTTGTGCGTCCCCATGAAGCCGCTCAGGAGCGCGTTCCCAGTGGCCGTCGGCAGCAGCGGCGGCAGCGGCCGAGCCTCCGGGTCGCCGGCGGTGAGGGTGACGGTCTCGGCGCCTTCGGCGACGGCGGCCCGGACTGCGTCCGCAGAGCCGTCGGTGGCGATGAAGGCCGCCGCGAGCTGTCCGTCGGCCACCCGGTAAAGGGTCTGCCGCGTGCCCGCTTCGGGAAGGTCGAAGCCGACGTAGCGCTCGCCGTGGTAGAGCGCCTCGAAAAGGATCGGGTCAGACATGGGGAAGGTTCTCCTGGGGCTTGTGGGAAGCAGGCTTGTGGGAATCAGGCTTGTGGGAATCAGGGCGGAAGGGCGAGGGACGCTCAGGGCGTGCCGGTGAGGTCGGCCAGGGCCGTGTCGACGCGGTCCAACGCCTCCCGGACCCACGGCAATACGAGGGGATCCGGTGCGGTGAGCGCGGTCCAGCGCCGCTCGTCGGTGTCGCCGTAGAGGCGGCTGGTTGCGGCCCGGATGCGCAGCGCGTGCCGGGATTCGCCGAAGGCGCTCGCGGGGAGCACACCGAGGCCGTGGCGCTCGGTCAGGAAGCGGGCCAGGTCGTCGCCGTCGCGAATGCCGTGCGTACGGGCCAGGCGGTCCCGCAGCGGCTCGAAGTCTGGGTAAAGGTAGCTGGTCGCGCGGACCGGGGCCAGGGACGTGCCGGCCGCGGTGAAGCGGTCGGCGACCGCCCGCGCCACCGCCTCGTGCAGACGGCGGCTCGCCGCGATGTGCTCGGTGATCTCCGGGGGCTCGCCGAAGGCGTACGCGGCCGCGGTCTGCACGGGGGCCGGCGGACTCGACCAGATCTGGCTGGCGATCGACACGAGCCGGCTGTACAGCGCCCGCCCGAGGCCGCCGTCGGGCAGCCGGGCGACACCGGTGCGCCAGCCGCCGAGCGCCAGGTTCTTGGTCAGGCCGGTGGTGACGACGGTGCGCTCGGGGGCGTGCAGGGCCGGGGACTCGACGGGGGCGGAGGTGTCGTAGACCAGGTCGCAGTAGATCTCGTCGGACACGATGACCAGATCCAACTCCCGGGCCATGGCGCCCAGTCGGCGTACCGCCTCGGGCGAGGCGACGGTGCCGGTCGGATTGTCCGGCACCGTTACCACCATGGACCGCGGGTCCTGCCCGGCGGCGCGTGCCGCGGTGACCGCCTCACGCAGCCGCTCCGGCTCCGGTACGCCGCCCTCGCCCGGCAGAATCGGCACGGCGATGGGGCGGGCTCCGACGAGTCGCGCCTGCGCGGCGTAGCTGACCCAGCTCGGCACGGGCACGACCACGTCGCCGCCGATGGCCAGCAGCAGCGCGAAGAGCAGCGGCTTGCTGCCCGGGCCGGCCATGACGAGCCCGGGATCGGTGCCGAGCCCGCGCCGCCCCCAGTAACCGGCTGCGGCTTCCCGAAGCGCCCCGCTGCCGGGCACGGGCCCGTACGCGTTCTCGTGCACCGCTGCGGCGAGCCGCTTCCGCAGGGCGGGGTGCACGGGTAGGCCGATCTCACCACTGGTCATCGACAGCACCTGCTCACCGGCGCGACGCCGGCGGGCCATGGCCTCGTCGGCGGCGAGGGTCGCCGACATGGAGACCGGTGCGGGTTCGGGCATTTCAGACTCCAACGGGGGTGGGGGAGAGAGACGGGTCAGACCGTCGGCACGGAGAACCGCTGCCGCAGTTCCGCCTTGCGGACCTTGCCGGTCAGCGTCTTGGGAAGCGCGGGCAGCAGCTCCAGACGGTCGGGCAGGAAGCGGGCGCCCTGGCCCGACTCCCGCAGGTGGGTGCGGATGTCGTCGAGGGACGGGTCCGCGCCGCCCGCCGGGACCACCACCGCGCAGATCGCGGTCCCACCGGGGTGCGTCGCCGACGGCAGGCCCACCACCGCGGCCTCGACCGCCTTCGGATGGCTGCCGATCAGGGCCTCCAACTCCGTCATCGGCGCCACCATGCCGTCGCGGACGATCGCGTCGCGGGCCCGGCCGATGATGCGGATGCCGCCTCGGCCGTCGACCCGCGCGAGGTCCCCGGTGTCGAACCAGCCGTCCGCGCCCAGCTCCGCCGCGAACGCCTCCTCGCGCCGGTAGTAGCCGAGCGCCAGCGACGCGCCGCGCACCTTCAGCCGGCCCACGGAGTCGCTCTCGCCGTCGATGCCATGGGCGTCCCCCCGTTCGAGCGAAGCCGAGAATGGGGGAGGGTCGATACGGGTCTCCATGGCGTCGATGGCACGGCCGTTGCTGTGCGCCGCCCAGTCGGCGGGATCCGCAGGCCGCGTCATGGTCACCGGACCGTTCTCCGACATGCCCCACAGGGAGTGGGCGCGGGCGCCCAGGGCGTCGTGGACCTCGTCGGCCAGTTCCGCGAGGACCGGCGCGGAGCCGATCACCACGTGCCGTAGCGAAGAAGTGTCCCGCTTCACGGCACGCTGAGAGGCGGCCACGTCGGCGAGCGTGGCGGGCGGCCCGTACAGCAGCGTGGCGCCGTAGCGCTCCACCAGGTCCAGAAGCGCCTCGTTCTTGCGGATGTCCTGGAAGGCCACCGTGCCGCCGAGCATGACGCCCGCGAGGACGCCCTGCGCGAACCCTGAGTAGTGGACGAGCGGTGTGGACACCGCGGCGACCCAGTCGTCGCCGAGCCCGAACGCGTCCACATAGCCGCGTACGGCCGAGTGGACGGTGTTCTGGCTGTGCAGTACGCCCTTGGACTCGCCCGTGGTGCCGGAGGTGAACAGGACGACGAACGGCTCGTCGGCCGTGAGCGCCAAGCCGTCCAGCTCGCCGGCCCGGTGCTCTTCTCGGGCCGTGGCCACGAAGTGGTCGTGGAACGAGAGCGCGCCCTCGGGGGCCGGCCCGTCCACCACCACATGGGCCAGGGAGGGGAGTTCGTCCTTGAGCTTGGTGACGGTCTCCGCGAGCGGGGTGCCCGACCACTCGGGGAGCGTGACGCACACCCGCGCCTCGGTGAGGCCGAGGCGGTGGCGCAGCTCCTCCTCGGGGCAGATCGGCGAGATCGGACAGATGACCGCGCCGACCCGCAGAGAGGCGAACATCAGCGCCACCATCTCCCACCGGTTGGGAAGCTGGACGGCGACGAAGTCACCTCGTTGCACGCCGAGGTCGAGCAGAGCCAGCGCGAACCGGTCGGTGAGGCAGGATAGTTCGGCGTAGTCGAGGGTGTCGGTGCGGGACTCGGTGATCCGGCGGCCCGCGATGGCGAGCTTGTGCGGCCGGGTCTGTGCCTGGCGGTGCAGGTCGTCCAGGAAGGTCTCGTCCCGCCACCAGCCCCGGCGCCGGTACACGGCCGCCCGCTCCTCGTCGGAGAGGCCCGCCGGATCGGTGTCCCCGGCCGGGCCCGTGGTGGCCGCCGTGCTCATCCGCGCTCCTTCCCGCGGACGTGGAGCAGCTCCGGCAGCGGGTCACCGGGACGACCGGCGGCGATTTCCACCAGGTCCCGGGTGTTGCGGCGCACACAGTCGCCGACCCAGTCGAAGACCCATGCTTTACGGGCCTCGGCCTCCAGGTCGAAGGGCACGACCCGGGTGACGGCCAGGGCGGCCGAGCCGGCCCCGCCAATGTTGGCGATCACACCGGGGACCAGGAACGCGCCCGAAGCCCGTACCTTCTCCCGTGCCTCGGCGGTGGAGGTGATGTTGCCGCCCTCGACCACCAGAGCGGCCCGCAGCCGGTGCGCATTGTCCGCGTTCAGGGCGTACTTCTGCGCCGCGAGGATCAGCAGGTCGGCGTCTACGTCGAGCCAGGCGTCCTGCTCGGCGGAGACGCTGACGTGCTGCGGCAGCCGGGAGCGGTCGATGCGCCCGAACTCGTCGGTGACGGCGACCAGGTCGGACACCGGCAGCCGGTCGGCGCTGAGGGTGCCGTCCACGTCGGCGACGCCCACGATCACGTGTCCGCGGTCCTCCAGGAACCGCGAGACCGCCCGTCCCACCGCGCCGAAGCCCTGCACCACGACCCGGGCCGGCCCGGTACGGCCGCTCGCCTCCAGGGCGGTGACCGCGGCGACGCCGACCCCGTGACCGGTGCAGTCGATCAGCGGCTCGTAGTAGGTGCGCCAGTCGATCGGCATGTCCGGGGCGCCCAGCCGGTAGCGGGGGTCGTAGCCGGCCTCGGCGAAGAACACGGCCCGGTCGGCCGGGGTGACGCCCATGTCGATGCCGAGGTGGATGCCGCCGTGCAGCAGCGGCTTCACGGTACGGCCGAAGGTGCGGAACGTCTCCTCGCGGTCGGCGCCGTCGGAGACGATGCCGCCCTTGGCGCCGCCGATGGGCAGACCGGCCAGCGTGAACTTCTGGGTCATGTCACGGGCGAGGCCGGCCACCTCCTCCTCGGTGACCCCGGGCGTCATCCGCACACCGCCCATGGCCAGACCGTCGTACAGGGTGTCGACGACCACCCAGCCCTTGAGCGCGCCGCCGCTGCCGTTCAGATGGACGGTGAAGGCGGGGTCCTGGGGGGTGTCCAGCTCACTCGATGCGAGTTCACTCATGCCAAGTCCAAGTCCTTGAGTAGGGGTACGGGATGACGTCGGGGACTGCTCGCCGGGGCAGTCACTGGTAAAGGCCGGGGCAGTCACTGGTAAAGCCGGGCGAAGCCGCGCAGGATCTCCAGGCCGTCGCTGCGGAACTCCAGATGGGCCTGGGCGCCGAAGACGCGGCCGTCGTCGGAGCGCAGAAACTCCACGGGTGCGTGCTCGGAGCGGCCGATGGAACGGAAACCTTCGGGGGCCTCCTGGAGGTAGAGGGTGTGCCGGTGGAAGACGGTCACCGTCGGCTTGACGTAGGTGAAGAGCGGCTCGGACTTGTCGACCTGCACCTCGTAACCGCCGACCCGCTGCCGCCCCTCGGCGAGCCGGCCACCGGCCGCGACCGCGAGGATCTGCATGCCGCCGCAGATCCCGAAGACCGGGACGTCGGCGCCCATCACGAGATCCACGAGCGGCTTGTAGTGGTCGCGGTCGTAGGCCCGTACCTTGGTGCCGCTCAGAACGACCGCCTGGTAGCGGCCGTCGAGCCGGGCGGGCACGGACGTCGCGTCGACCGCCTCGGTGTCCGAGCCCAGCTCCTCGAACCGCTTGCGGAGCTGCTTCAGCGACAGCGTGCCGTTGTTGACGACGAGTACACGGGATTTCGCCACGTGCTTGCTCCTCAGGTGCGTGTGATGACGGTGCCGGTGCGGGCGGCGAGCAGGTCCGTGACGGCCGCGCTGCCGATGACGACGTGCTCCACACCCGCGTCCAGGGCCTCGCCGGCGGCCCGCAGCTTCTTGCGCATGCCGCCGGTGGCGCCCTTGTCGCGGAAAGCGGCCGCGGCCTTCGCGGAGATCCGGCGCACCGGCTCCCCGTCGATCAGCAGATGGGCGACATCGGTGACGAGCACCAGATGGCCGGCGCCGGTGGCTCCGGCGATCGCGGCGGCGGCCCGGTCGGCGTCGGTGTTGACCTCCTGGCCCGCCGCGTTCCTGGCCAGTGGGGTGACGAGGTAGGCGTGGCCCGGCTGGAGGTTCTTCAGCGCCGACGGGTCCACCCCGGTGATCGGACCGACGAGGTTCTCCAGCTCGACGAGTTGCTTGTCCCGCCACCACCAGCGCTCGCCCTCGCCCGCGGCGACCAGTCCGTCGCTGCCGACCAGCCGTTCCGTGGGGATGCCGCGCTGTTCGAGGCGGCCGAGGACGTCCTCGCCCAGCCGGGCGCTGACCGTCTTGATGTCGGCGATGACCTCGGGGGTGGTCCAGCGGCTCTGGTTGCCGTAGCGGTCGCGCAGGATCGCCGACGGCTCGTTGTAGCGCGCGCGGAGCTGCTTCAGCGGCTTGGACCAGCCGTGGACCAGGACCAGCGGCCGCTCCCGGCCGTGCCGGGCGAGGTCGTCCCACCAGTCGCCGGCGAGATCGTCCAGGCAACTGCCGCCCAGCTTCACCACGGTGGGCATGCTCACGGGTGTCGTCTCGCTCATGCGGGCATCACCGGCTGCATCGTCAGGCCCGTCTCCTCGGGCAGGCCGAAGCGGATGTTTGCGGCCTGTACGGCCTGCCCCGCCGCACCCTTGACCAGGTTGTCGAGGGCGGCGAGCACGACGATGCGGTCACCCTCCTCGTCGTACAGGGCCGTCACATCGCAGTAGTTGGAGCCCAGGACGGCCTGCGGGTCCGGCACCGGGATCAGCGTTTCGGCGTGCCGGCGGACCCGCACGAAGCGATGCCCCTTGTAGAAGCGCACATACGCCCGCTGCAGCTCGCGCTGGTCGACGGCGTCGTCCGTGAAGACGTACGAGCTGGTCAGCAGCCCGCGCACATGCGAGACGCCGTACGCCGACATGGTCAGCGAGCCGACCGCGCCGGGCTTGCTGCGCTCCAGGAAATCGCCGACCTCGGCGGCGTGCCGGTGCCCGGTGGGGGAGTACGGGGCGATCGCGCCGCTGCGGAACGGGTGCAGGTCGGGGGTGCGCAGCTGCAGTCCGCCGCCGCTGGAGCCGCTCTTGCCGTCCACCACCACGGTCTTCAGGTCGAGGCCGAGGCCGAGGGTGAGCGGCGCGAGGCCCAGGGTGATCGCGGTGGCGTAGCAGCCGGGCAGCGAGATGAGCGCCGCGTCCGCCAACTGGTCACCGATCAGCTCCGGTACGCCGTACACGAAGCGGTCGGCGAGATCGGGACGCCGCTTCACCTTCGGGTACCAGCGGTCGTGCAGCTCCGGGGTGTGGATGCGGAATGCGCCGCTGAGGTCCACGACGGCCGGCACCCGGTCGGCGAGGAGCGCGGCCAGCTCCGCCGACACTGGTGCCGGAGTGGCCAGGAAGACGACGTCGACCTGGTCGGCGATCTCCTCGGTGACCGGTTGCACCGTCAGCCCCAGGTCGAGGCGGAGGCCCGGGTGCAGCTCGGCCGGGCGGCGGCCGATGTTCGAGGAGCCGCCGAGGAAGGTCAGCTCCAGATCGGGATGCTGGGTGATCAGTCGGATGAGATCGCCGCCGGCGAGTCCGGAGGCGCCGACGACTCCTGCGCGGATCATGCGTTCAGCTCCTGGAGGTAGCGGGCGACGGCCGACGGGATGTCCGCCCCGGTCGCCGAGGCCACAGCCCGGAAACCGGGGGCGTGATTGACCTCGTTGACGACATAGCCGTCGGGGGTGCCGAAGAGGTCGACTCCGTAGATGCCGGCGCCGAGTTCGCCCACCACCCCGTCGATGATCTTCAGCACGTCGGGATCGTGGGCGACGGCGCGGCTGCTGTTGCCGAGCGCTGCGTTGTTGCGCCAGTCCGTGCCGCCGGAGGCGAACTCGGCGGCGCCGACCAGCTCGTGCCCCACGACCAGGCAGCGCACCGAGGTGCCGCCACCCAGGTATGGCTCGACCAGGCAAGCCTGCTCGAAGGCGTGCCCAAGGTCCTCGACGTAGTCGTACACGGACTGGGCGGTGTCGGCGTGTCGGATCAGCGTGACCCGCTTGCCCATCCCGCCGTAGACCGGCTTGAGGACCAGCGGCAGCTCCAGCTCTTCAAGGGCCTTGGTGAAGTCCTTGCGGGACAGAGCGAGCCGGAACTCCGGCACGGGCACGCCCGCGGTACGCAGCACGGTGCGCAGGACCGCCTTGTTCTCACAGGCATGCACCGCCCTGGCCGAGTTGAGGACCGGCACTCCGGCCGCCTCGGCAAGGGTGGCGATCAGGCCGCCGCGGGTGTAGCTGCGGCTGCGCAGCAGCAGCGCGTCGTAGTCGCGCACGGATGGCGCGTCCGGGTGCCCCAGACACAGGGACTCGTCGTTGACCCACTCGATGTGAAGGCCGAAGTCCGGTGCGGCCTTGATCAGCTCACGTTCCTCCCAGCTGATCCGGTCCGCGACGAGAGCGACGTTGCGGGGCATCTCACTGTCCCCAGTCACGCAGCTGCACCTCGACCATCTGCAGGGTCAGCCGGCCACCCTGGACACCTTCGACGCGCAGTGTGAGCATGCACTCGGGGCACGAGAGCGTCTCGCCTCGGTCGATCGGCGGCACGGTCAGGTCGGTCTCGCACTCGGGGCAGACGCCGTTGAGGGTGGCGGTGGGCATGAGTGAACTCCTTTTTCCTCAGGGGATTTCGCCGGGAGAAGAGGGAAAGCTGGTCAGGCGGCCTGGAAGTCGATGGCGGCCTTGCGGATGGCGTCCCGGTCGAGCAGCGGGGCCCCGCCGAGCTCCTGCCGCTGCACGAGCCACGGCGTGAACACGTCGACGTCGACGAAGACTCCCGAGCCGTCGAGTGCCCACTTGACGAGCGCGTTGGTGAGGCGGCTGCGGACGCGCAACTCCCGCCTGTTTCCGACGAGTTCGGCGGGCAGCGTCTCGTACGCCTCAGGATGGTTCAGCTGACCGGGCAGTTCGTACGCGAAGGCGTGCGGTGTGGTCGGCCCCGACTGGAACGCCTCGCCCAGGCCGGCGCCCTTGAGCGCGAGCTGTGACAGCTCGGTGAGGTGCGTCAGGTCGAAGCGGGTGTCGCCGTGGATGACGCGCAGCGAGGTGAGCAGCTCGGCCAGCGGCGCGTTGCCGCCGCGCTCGCCGATGCCGCCGACGGTCGCCGAAATCCACCGCGCTCCCGCACGCACGGCGGCGAGCGAGTTGGCGACGGCCATGCCGAGCATGTTGTGCGAGTGGATCTCGATCTCGGAGCCGTCGATCGCGGTGAGGTCGGCGATCACCTTCTCCATCTGCCAGGGCGACAGATACGCGACGGTCTCCGCGAGCCGGAACCGGTCGGCCCCGGCCTCGAAGCCCGCGGTGACATAGGGGACGAGCCGCTCCTTCGGGGTGCGGGCGCCGTCCTCGCCGCTGAAGGTGACGTGGAAGCCCCGCTCCTTGGCCTGAGTGATCGCCGAACGGGCCAGCGTCTGCAGGAACTTGGGGCTGGGTGAGCCGAGCTTCAGCTTGGCGTGCTGCTCCGAGGTGGGGATGGAGTACATGATGTGCCGCACGCCCAGCCGCTCGGCCTCGTCGAGGGCCTTTGCGACCTGCTGACGGTCCCGCACCACGACGAGCGTCATGCTGCGCTCGGGGCTGACCGCCTCGTGCGTGGCGAGCACGAGATCGGCGTCCTTCGAGCCGGGGCCGGACACCATGCCGACCTCGACCAGGTCGACTCCGGTCCGTACCAGCAGCCGGGCGATGGCGGCGGCGTCCTTCGGGCCGAACTCGACGCCGGCCATGTGCGCGGAATCCCGCAAAGTAGCGTCGGAAATATGGGGCGGTTCCGACTGTGCCGATATTTCCTCGGGGATTTCTTCTGTGGTCATTTCCTTCCACTCCTCATGGGTTCGGCAGGCCGTGGTTCATACGTTCTCCCGAACTCCCGCTCAGGACAAGGGGATTCGCGTCAGGGCTGTGTGGGGGTGTGTCAAGAAGTGTCAAGTAGGAAAGGAAATGAAAGACCGATGTCCGACCAGGGTCATTTCACGCGTAGAGGTCTGCCACTGCACGGGATGCGCGTCCTACGGTGTGGGCATGGACCTTTTCTCACTGCACAGGCTCGGAGTCGTCGTCCCGCCGGAAAACCCCACTGCGGAACCGGAGTTCAACCATCTGGTCGGCGACGGAATGAATGTGTACACCGCCCGTTTCCCGGTGACTCCCGGAGCGGGGCTCAGGGACATGCTGGAGACGTACAACCGCGTACTCCCCGACACCCTCGGCGACTTCGGCGGGATGCGCCTGGACGCGTCCGTCGTGGCGTGCAGCGCCTCGCACTACCTGCTGAACCCGGGCGGCGACCGCGCGCTGTGTGAGGAGCTGTCGGAGCGCTTCGGCCATCCCGTACGGTCCTCGACGCAAGCGATCCTCGCGGTGTGCGAGGCGCTCGGCGTGACCCGGCTGACGCTGGTCTCGCCCTACCAGCCGTGGCTCACCGACACCTCCCGCGCCTTCTGGGAGCGGGCGGGGCTCAAGGTCGACGACGTCGTCCTCGTCCCTGCGGGGCGGAAGCCGGACGGCAGCGAGCACTTCGACCCGTACGAGGTCACCACCCGTGAGATCCTCCGGCGCATACGGGGACGCAGGATCCCCGGCGACTCCGCGCTGCTGTTCACCGGCACCGGCATGGGCACCCTCGCCGCGCTCGCCGAACTCGCCCGCGAGGACGCCGACCGTCCACTGCTGTCCTCGAACCTGGCGTCCGCCTGGTGGGCCTGGCACACGCTGCGGGCCGACACTCGTGCCGCCCATCCGCTGCTGCGGCGTCTGGACGAGCAGGCGGCATGACAGGGCGGAGGGCCCCGGGCGAGACGTACCGCCCGGGGCCCTCGGCATGTCCGACACGGTGGGTCGGTCAACTCTCCCGGGGTGGGAGTTCAGTCCTCGAGCGCCTCCGGCAACCTGCCGGCGCGGCCCATGCGGTAGCCGACACCGCGGACCGTGATGATCCATCCGCTGGACCCCAGTTTCGCCCGCAGACTGCTCACATGCGTGTCGATGGTTCGGCTGGTGCGCGACCAGTTGCTGCCCCAGACCTTAGCCATCAACTCCTTGCGGGACACCACGTTCTCCGGCTTGGCGGCCAGGGTGTAAAGCAGCTCGAATTCCTTCGATGTGACATCCACGAGCCGGTCGCGTAGGCGTACTTCCCGGGTACGGGGATCGATGTGGAGCGGGCGCAGGGAAATGGTCTCGGAAATGATCGACCGGGGTCGGGTGCGGCGTAACACCGCTTCGATGCGGGCTCCTATTTCCCGGAATCCCCAGCTTTTCGCGACACAGTCGTCCGCGCCCGCCTTGAGGGCGAGGACCCGTTCCAGTTCCTCGTCGAGCCGGGTGAAGGCGATCAAGGGGATATCGCTCTCGGCCCGCAGGGACTGGCACATGTCCAGTCCATCGATGTCAGGCAGTTCCAGCGAGAGCAGGACGAGGTCGGCGTCGCGGTACAGGCGTAGTGCCCGCGCGCCCGTGTCGACGCTGAGGGCGGTGTGTCCCTGCCGGCGCAGATCGCGCACCATGGCTTCGGCGGTGGAGACGTCCTGCTCCACCACGAGTACGTTACTCATGTGGGGGCCTTCCTCTTCGCGGCGCGTCAGCTCGCGGCTTCGGCCGTCGCGGCGGGCGCCGGGGCCAGCGGGGCGAGGGAGGGCCGGTCGGGGAGGTGCCGGAAGGCGTATGCAGCCGAGGCCATGGTCATGTGGTGGTGCCAGCCGGGGAAGGAACGGCCCTCGAAGTCGAGCACGCCGAAGTGTTCCTGCAGTTCGGCGACGGCGGTTCGGACGGCGGCGCGGCTGCGCACCAGCGCCATGATGCCCTCCACGGGCCAGTCCGTGAGGCTGGTGATCCAGTACCGGGCGGGCAGGCGTCCGCCGTTGGCGGGGCGCTGAAGGATGCGGTATCGGACCTCGTCCCGGCCGATGCTGCGCCGCGACAGACGTACGGTCCCGGCGTAGGTGTTGATCGGGATTCCGATGGTCGCGCCGTCCGCAGCCTGACGTGTGATTGCCTGCTGCTGACGGGCGTACCGGCCCTCCATCAGCTCTCCGACGGTGATCACGGTGGGGAAGCGGTCCCCGGAGAACACGACCTGGCCCGGCTCGACCTCGCAGACGATGTCGAGCCGCTGCCGGGCGAGTCCTGCCAGTACGCCGTTCGCGTCGTCGCACCGGGTGAGAGCGAGCACCCAGGGCACATTGGGCAGCGGCGGCTGGGCGGCGACCCCAGAGGCGAGGTCGAAGACATGGTCGCCGACCGGGCGCGCGGTCTCGGCCTCTGGGGCGCGTGCCCGGAGGCTGTGCTGCCGGTTTCGGCCCCAAGTCTCGTCCAGCACCAGACTCCAGTCCACGGGGAAGCAGTGGCTGCCCGCGGCCAGGAAGAGCCCGACCGCCCGCTGGCAGTTGACGGTGAGCCCGGTATCGGGATCCAGACGGCGGTGCACGCCCACCGAGTGCTCGCCGCGCTTGGGGATGATGAGTTCGGCGACGGTCCAGGCGTACGGCGTGGTGCTCGCGGCGACCCGCAGGGCGATCCGGCGGCGGACCGGCTCCCAGTCCCAGGGGCTCGCGTTGATGAACTGGTGCAAGCCCCGTGCCGCGGCTGGAGGCAGTGCCTCGGCCTGTGCCATCCGCCGCGGGGTCTTCCGGCCGGTGACGTGCAGCAGGCCTCGTAAATACGTCCGGGCCCAACGGCGTTGCTCCGCCCGTTGAAGCGGCCTGAAGATCTCCTCGAGAAACGTCTGGCCCCCCTCGCTTCTGTCAGCCGCTCGTATCTCCCCTGACGACATCTGACGTCACGCCCCCTTGCCATAGATCGCTCACACCCGGGTGGGTGTACGGAGCATCCTCGCGGGGATAAAAATACCTTCTCGAAGGAAAAAATCACGGATTGATCGGCAACTTCGCGACTTCGCGCGCTGACCAGCGAGAAGATCAGCCCGGGAGATGTGACGCAAGGCATGCAGGCGGCAGCCGGCCTGCGCAGACGGGTTCTTGGAGCGTGGCATGAGGGCCCGTACGCCGCGTCAACCGTTCGTCACCAAAGGGATGATGGCCGCCGAAGGCCGGGGGATGTACCTTCGGCGGCCGTTCTGGGGCCCGTCGACGGGTGGCGTCGAGGGGCGTGTCAGCGGATCGCACCAGCCGCCAGGGTGTCCGGTCAGTGGCCCAACAGGTTCAGGACCACGGCGGACAGGGGTGGCGCCCGGATCTTGACGGGACGGCACACGGACGGACCTCGGACCTCCCGTGCCCGCAGGACGTTCAAGGGCTGTGCGCCGGCCTTACGCACTGGGCCGCTTCGCGGGGAAGCCGTGGCTGCGGGCGGCCACGACGACCCCGAGCACCGGCACCAGGAGCAGCAGCATGGTCCAGGGGAAGGAGTCGCTGCCGATCGCGTCGAGCAGGATGCCGCCGAGGATGCCGCCGCCCGCCATGGCGATGTTCCACAGCGTGACGAGCATCGCCTGGGCCGCGTCGGCGGAGTCCCCGCCGGCGTCGCCCGCGGCAGTCTGCAGCAGCGTGGGCACACCGCCCCAGCCGAGCCCCCACAGCAGGGCGGCGAGGTACACCAGGGCGGTGTTGTCGGAGAGCACCGCCAGCAGCGCCGCGGACACGGCGACCAGCAGCGCGCTGGCGATCGTCAGCGCGCGCAGCCGGCTGTGGATCTGGGAGCCCACGATCCAGATGCTGACCAGCGACGCGGCGCCGAAGACCAGCAGCACCAGGTCGGTGTTGCCGCCCATGCCCAGGTCCTCCAGGAACGTGGCGATGTACGCGTACAGGATGGTGTGCGCCAGGACGAAGACCAGCGTGACGAAGAGGACGGAGGCTACACCCGGGACCCGCAGCGCGCCCAGCATCCTCGGGCGCTCACCGCGCTCCTGACCCGGGTAGTCCGGTACGGCGGCGACGATCCACACCAGAAGTACGACGGTGAGCCCCGTCATCGCCAGGAACGCCGTGCGCCAGCCGAGCGTCTCGCCGAGGAAGGTGCCGGCCGGAACGCCGAGCGAGAGCGCCACCGGAATACCCGCCATGGCGATGGCGATCGCCCTGCCCTGCAACGGGACGGGCGCCATGCGCCGCGCATACCCAACGAGCAGGGCCCAGGCCAGACCGGCGGCTACACCCGCGACGAACCGCGCCAGCATCGTCACCTCGTAGACCGACGACATGGCCGTGACGGTGTTCGCCACGGCGAAGCCCGCCATAGCCGTCAGCAGCAGCACCTTGCGCCTCCACGCCGAGGTGGCCGCGGTCAGCGGGATCGCGGTGAGGGCGGTGCCGATCGCGTAGATCGTGACCGTCTGGCCGGTCGCCGACTCGCTCACATGCAGGTCGTCGCTCATCGCGGGGAGCAGGCCCGCCGGGAGCGTCTCGGTGAGGCAGGTGATGAAGACCGCCGTGGCGAGAGCCAGCAGGGCGAACAGCGGAAGCTTCTCCCGCTCCCCGCTCCCGCCCTTGGCATCGGGTGCGGCTCGGCTCTCCTCTCCGGGGGCGGTGGTGGTGTCTGGTGAGGTGCTCATGTGGTGATCTCCGGATCTCTCGGGGACGGGCGTGGATCGCGTAGGGCGCCGTGGGCCGTCGGGCGCAGCCTGCTACGGGGGGCCGAGGCCGCCGTCGACCGGGAGTCGGGCACCCGTCGTGAACGTTGCGTCGGTGGCGAGGAACAGCGCGGCGCGCGCCACCTCCTCGGCGGAGCCGAGGCGGCCCAGCGGAGGCAGGGGTGCCGCGCCACCGGCCGGCGCCTCGATACAGCTCGGCGCCACGGCATTCACGCGGATGCCGCGGGCGATGAGCTCGGCGGCGAGCGCACGCACGGAGGCCGGGGTAGGGGCAGGGGCGGTGAGCACAACCGCGCCGTGGTCCACGAGGTGCGGCAGCATAGGACGCACCGTCGGCACGGCGTCGGCGAACACCAGGTCGATGCCGCCGGCAGGCCCGAGAGCGGCCTCGACGGCGTCCGGTGCGACCACGCGGGCCGCAGAGCCCAACTCGACGCCCGCGTGGTCCCGCTCCTGCACGGTACGCGCGATCAGCAACACCTCCGCGCCGCCCTCCACGAGCCGCTTGGCGATGGCCAGCCCGATCCCGGTGGCCTGCCCCACGACCACGGCCCTTCTGCCCGCGTACCTGGTCATGCCTACCGCTCCCTCCTCATGGCGCCATTGCCGGTCGCGCCGCGGCACCCGACGGCGACGACTGTGCGCGCCGGCGCTTCGGAGGGGCTTCGGGGCTGCTGACGGTTGGCTGACGGTCGACCGCCCGGGCCGCCCCGGCGGTGACCCGGTCGTGTCCGCCGCCCCCGGACCTGTACGGTTGCTCGCATGCGGTTTGGGGTGCTCGGACCACTTGTGGTGTGGGACGACGAGGGGGAGACCGTCACGGTCCCCGAACTCAAGGTCCGGGCCCTGCTCGCGGATCTGCTCGCGCACGACGGGAAGCCGGTCTCCGCCGACCGCCTCGTCCACGACCTGTGGGGCGACGCACCGCCGGGCAAGCCGAGCGGCGCGCTCCAGGCCAAGGTCTCCCAACTGCGCCGAGTACTCGGGCGGGACCGCGTCGTACGGCAGGCGCCGGGCTACCGCCTGCGGTACGACCCCACGGCCGACGAGGTGGACGCCGACCGCTTTCACGCCCTCGTCGCCGAGGCCCGCCCCGTCCGTGACCCCCGCGCCAGGGCCGCGCTGCTCACCGAGGCCCTCGACCTGTGGCGGGGACCGGCCTACGCCGACTTTGCGGACGAGGAGTTTGCACGGGGGGCTGCTCGGCGCCTCGCCGAGCAGCGACTGTCCGTACTGGAGGAGCAGGCCGAGGCCCGCCTGGAGGCGGGGGACCACGTCCTGCTCGCCGGCGAACTGGCCGACCTGGTGGCCCGACACCCTCTGCGGGAACGCCTGCGCGCCCTCCAGATACGGGCGCTCTACCTTGCCGGCCGCCAGAGCGAGGCCCTCGCCTCGTACGAGGCCCTGCGCGCCCACCTCGCCGAAGAACTCGGCGTGGACCCCAGCCCCGCCCTCGGCGCCCTCCACCAGGCGGTGCTGCACCAGGATCCGGAGCTGGGGCAGACGTTCACCACGACGCCGCCCACAGCGACCGATGTGGCGCCAATGGCGCCTGGCACGACCCTCATGGCCCCCGGCACCTCAGCGGCCGCGTCCGGCGCCGCCCCGACCACCCTCGCGACACCCTCCACCAGCGCCCTGGTGATCCCCAGTCCCCCCACCAGAACCCCCCACTCGAACCTCCCGGCCCCCCTCACCCCCCTCATCGGCCGTACCGACGCCCTGACCCGCCTCTCCCAACTCCTCGGCTCCGCCCGCCTGGTGACCCTCACCGGGCCCGGCGGTGTCGGCAAGACACGTCTCGCCGTGGCCGCGGCCGCCTCGGCGACAGGGGAGGAACTCCCCGACGGCGTCTGGTTCGTGGAGTTCTCCGGAGCCCGGGCCGGTACCGCCGCCGACCTCGCCCAGGTCGTCGCCTCCGCACTCGGCATACGCGACGACGCCCCTTCCGCGCTGCCGGGCACCGGAGCGCCCTCCCCGTCTCTGGCTCACCGCCTCGCCGCAGTCCTGCGGGACCGCCGCATCCTGCTCGTCCTGGACAACTGCGAGCACGTGGTCGACGCCGCCGCCGAGCTCGCCGAGCTGCTGCTGCGCACCGCCCCCGGACTGCGGGCCCTGGTAACCAGCCAGGAACCGCTCGGCCTGGCGGGCGAGGCCGTGTTCCTTGTGGAGCCGCTCCGCAACGACGACGCCGTACGGCTGTTCACCGAGCGAGCCGCCGCCTCCGCACCCGGGTTCACCGCCGATCCGGACGCATCCGACCCGGCCGACCGCGCCGCCGTCGCCGAGATCTGCCGCCGACTTGACGGCATCCCCCTGGCCCTGGAGCTGGCCGCGACCCGAGTACGCGCCCTGGGGGTAAGAGAGTTGGCCGCCCGGCTCAGCGACCGGTTCCAGATCCTGACCGCCGGGCAGCGGGGTGCGCCCGCCCGGCAGCAGACGCTGCGGGCGATGATCGACTGGAGCTGGGAGCTGCTCAGCGCCCCCGAGCGCATCGTGCTGCGCCGTCTCGCCGTGCACAGCGACGGCTGCGACCTGGCCGCCGCCGAAGCGGTGTGCGCGGGCGACGGCGTGGCCCGCGAGGAGGTGCTCGACCTCGTGACGCGGCTCGTCGACCGGTCCTTCGTGGTCGTCGTCGAGAGCCCGATCGGGCCCCGCTACCGGCTCCTGGAGTCCGTCGCCGCGTACGCCACGGAGCGGCTGGACGAGATGCAGGACCTGACCGCCGTACGCGATCGCCATCTGCGCCACTACCTCGCGCTCGCCGAGCGCGGCGAGTCCCGGCTGCGCTGTGCCGGCCAGCGCTCCTGGCTCGCCCGACTGGACTCGGAGACGGGCAATCTGCGGGCCGCGCTTGACGAGGCGGTGCGTCGCGCCGCAGCCGGGCAGGCCGACGAGGCCGTACGACTGGCTACCGCCCTGTCCTGGTGGTGGCTGCTGCGCGGCCGGCTCACCGAGGCGCGCCGCAGCCTGTCGGCCGTCTTGGCCGCCGCCTCCGACGCCCCCGAACTCGTCCTGCTGCATTCCGCGTTCGCGCTCCTCGTCGGCGACCATGCCGAGGCGTCGGCCGCCGCGACGGCCGACGCCGTCCCCGACCCGGTTCGCCGGGCCCGTGCCCTCTGGCTGTGTGCGTACGGCCTGTTCAGCGCGGGCGAGGTGACCGCGAGCGCCGAGCTGAACGCGCGGGCACTCGACATCTTCGGCCGTGCGGGCGACCAGTGGGGCACCGCAGCCGCGCTCGGCCTGCGTGCCACGCTCGCCTTGGTCCGCGGCGACCTCGACGCGCTCGGCCGGGACGGGCGGCGCAGCGCCGAGCTCTTCGGTGAGGTGGGTGATGGCTGGGGTGAGTTGCAGACCGTGTCGCCGCTCGCCGCGCTCGCCGAGATCAAGGGCGAGTACGACGAGGCGGCCCGCCTGCAGCGGGAAGGGCTGCGGCTGGCGCGCGAACTGGGCCTGGCGGCCGAGGTGTCGGCGCGGCTCTCCGGGCTCGGCCGACTCGAACTGCTCGCCGGCCAGTGGGAGCAGGCACGCAGTCTGCACGAGCGGGCACACCGCATCGCGGCCGAACAGGGCTACAAGTACGGCGAGATCCACTCCGAGATGGGCCTCGCTCTCGGTGCGCGCCGCTCCGGCGACCTGGACGCGGCCGAGGTCCACCTGCTCCACATCCGCGACGGCTTCGCCGATGTCTCCTCGGAAGCGGGCGACCATCTGCTGCTGGCCGAGCTCGGCTTCATCGCCGAACTCCGCGGCGACGCCGACCAGTGCGTCCGTCATCACCTGCGCGGACTGGACGTCGCCCGCTCGCTCGGCGAGCCGCGCGCGCTGGCCCTGTCTCTGGAGGGCCTCGCGGGCGGGGCGGCCCTGCTTGGGTGCGCGCCTGCCGCCGAGTGTGCCGCGCTGCTGCTGGGAGCGGCGGACGCGGCCCGCCGAGAGGTGGGCGCCCCGCTGCCGCCCGCGGAGCGCGGTGACGTCGACCGTGTCACGGCGGGCGCACGGGCGGTTCTGAGCGGCCCGGCCTTCACGGAGGGGTTCGAGCGCGGGGCGCGGCTCACCGTGGAGGAGGCGGTGCACCATGCGTGTACGACGCTCGACTGGCCGGATCGGCACCACAGTTGAGTACCCGCCTGTGGTTCTGCGGGTTCCGAACCCTCATTCTCGTCTCGGCGCGGACGGACATCGCCCCATCTCCTCCACCGCCGACGGAATGATCGTCCGTATCAGGTCGGTGGTGCGTTCCACCAGGTCGGCTCGGTTGTCGAACACCCACGAGATGTGCTGGGCGCCGAAGAAGGCCGAGACCAGAACCGTGGCGAGGGTCTCGGGCGCCGACAGGTCCTCCCGTGCCCCCGCTTCACGGTCACTGGCCAGCCATGAGGTGATCAGCCGGGTATACGCCTCGTACGGCAGCGGGAGCCGGACACCGATCAACTGCCGTTCGAGTTGCAGCCGCGCTCCTGCCTGGACGACTGTCTCGTCCCGGAACGCTGCGGCCGTCCGGAGCAGGAGTTCTGCGACGGAGCCGAGCGGCGGGAGCTCCAACTCCGCCACTGCCTCGGCGATCTCGTCGATTCGGCGGTAGAACTGTTCGGTCACTGCGAGCGCGAGGGCGTCCTTGTTCTCGTAGTGGAAGTAGACAGCGCCCTTGGTCATCCCGGTCGCCTCGGCCACGTCCAGGATGGTCACCGCTGGATAGCCGTCGGCGGCGAACGCCTGGGCGGCGGCTGTGAGGATGCCCTCCCTCGTCCGTACCGCGCGCTCCTGCTTCAGCTCCCTGGTGCGCGGCCCGGCCATTTCCATGGTGATCTCTTTTCGCTCTTTTGAAGAAACCTGCTCGAAGGTATATTTGAGGTTCTGGAGGCAGGGTGCGTCGGCCTGCCTCGAGTTCTAGTGGGGGGAGAGACGATGTACCAGTGCCGACTTCGGCGAGAGGATCCTGAGCACCGCGTCCGCGCGGATCCCGAGCTCGACTTCCAGCGGACCGTAGCCCGTCGGCTGGTGCACCGGGCCGCCGTGGCGGAGGTCTTCGTCACCGACGCGATGGTGCTCGGCGAAAACCACTTCCTGGTCGGCGGCCAATGGCCGCGTGACCACGCGCTCTACCACCCCGACGCCCAGCGCAGAAGCGACCCCCTGCTGTTCGCCGAGACGATCAGACAGGCGCTTGTCTACCTTGCCCACTGGCACTACGAAGTCCCGCTCGGCCACCGTTTCGTAGGGTACGACATGGACTTCAAGATCACCGACCCCGACGCGCTGTGCGTGGGTGGCCGACCGATCCCGGTGGAGCTGGAGGCGCGCTGGCAGTGGACCGACCGCCGCCCGCCCCGCCGTTACGGCGCCCGGCTGGAGGTCGCGCTCTCCGTCGGTGGCCGGCGCTGCGGCCGCGGCAGCCTGCGGGTGGTCGCCCTCGACGAGCGCAGCTACCGGATCGTCCGCGGGCGGAGTGGCCGGGCGGAGTCCCTGTCCGTCGCGGCCGAGGAGTCGTATCGGCGTGTGGAGCCGGGCCTGGTCGGTCGGCTGCGGGACAGGGACAGTGTGCTGGTACGCGGTTCGTCGGCTGCCGAGTGGCTCCTGCGGCCGAACCCCGATCACGCCATCCTGTTCGACCACCCCACAGATCATCTGCCGCTGATGGTGCTGCTGGAGGGCTTCCGCCAGCTGGGGCACCTGATGACCCACTCGGCCACGCCGCGAGGTGACGGCCCCGCCCTCACTCTCGTGTCGGCGGCTGTCGACTGTCTGGCCTTCGCGGAACTCGACGTGCCCACCCGACTCGTTGTACGAGAGAAGGCGACGGCCGACGATCCGGCGGCTGTGGCCGCACGGGCCGAGCACCGGCTGCACATCGACGCGCTCCAGGGCGACACCCTGGTCGCGAGCTGCGCTTCGGTGTGGGCTCCGGTACGACTCGTCACGACGGCTGACCAGCCTGTGGGCCTGCCTGTGCCCTGTGCGTAGTGCCCCAGCGGCCAACGTTCGCCCGTCGAGGAACGGCGTCCGGTGCGTGCTCTCGGCGTGCCGGGTGCACGCCCTCGTGCCGGACGTACCCGGGCTTGTGCCAGGTGTGGGGAGAGTGCGTGCCGGGCGTCGCGACGGGGTGAATGTTGCCTGCTGGGGCTCGTGACGGCCGACGCCGCCCTCTCGCCCGGGAACAGAACAACGCCCCACGCCCTGCCTCCTCTTGCTGCCTCCAGCCTGATCGGCGAACCGATTACAAACCGTCAGGAAGGAATCGTACTGAAGTGTGGCGGAAAATCGAAGGGTCCGTCGCGTCTTTGCGCATCCGCGGCGCCCTCACCAGCTCATGTCGGGGCCAACTGAAAAGAGCACGCCATGACTGACGCCGACATACGACGAATTCGAGCCACGCCCCCTGGACCGTTCGAGGGGCCCGGCTCCCATGCAATACGACGGGCGACAAAGACGGCAGGTCGCAACGCCCACAAGGCGCAGCGCGAGCGGCGGCTGGCAGACGATACCATCATCGCTCTGACGAACGCGGGCTTCGCACGGCATTTCGTCCCGCAGCGCTGGGGCGGCGCCGAAGGGACGTTCACCGAGGTGTTCCGTGCGGCAGTCGACGTGGGGGAGGGGTGTGCCTCGGCCGCGTGGTGTGCCGTTCTGTGGGCGGCGCACGGGCGGTTCGCCGCGCAGCTGCCGGAGGAAGGGCAGAAGGAACTCTGGGGCGAGGTCCCCGACGTTCGGATCGCCGCCTCCCTCATGCCCCCGTCGGGAAGCGCGACCAGGGTGTCCGGAGGGTGGACCCTTCAGGGCGAGTGGGATCTGGCCAGCGGCGTTGACCATGCCCACTGGGTGTTGCTCGCCGCGCCGGAAACCGACGAACCGGGCCGCCCAGTCCGGGTGTTCGCCGTGCCGAGGAGTCTGGTGACCGTGCGCGACACCTGGAACGCCACGGGGCTGCGCGCAACCGGCAGCAACACCGTCGTCCTCGCCGCGACGGTCGTGCCCGACGGCCGCAGCGTCCCCCTCGCCACGCTGCTCGCCGGCGGCGGCGCGCAGGGCCTGCCCCGGTGCCACGCAGCGCCCGCTCACCTGGTGGGTGGGCTCATGTTCTGCGCTCCCGCGGTGGGCGCCGCCCGCCGCGCCCTCGCCATCTGGAACCGCTGGGCCCGGACAGCCACGCCCGGTGGCGTACGGCCCCTGGACCACGGGGCGGTGCAGGAGCGCCTCGCCCGCTCGGCCGCGGAGATCGAGGCGGCCGAGCTGATGCTGCGTACGGCGGCGGAAAGGGCGGACGCCGGGGCGATCACCGAGGCGGCGACAGCGGCCAACCGGAGGGACGCCGCCCTCGCGGTGGACTGGCTGGCCACGGCAGTCGACCGGCTCTTCCGCACCGGCGGAGCCCATCTGCGGGACGTGCAGGGCGAGTTGCACCGTCACTGGTCGGACGTGCTGACGGCCGCCTCCCATGGCGCACTTCGCCTGGAACCGGCAGCCGAGGCCTACGCCCGCTCCCTCGACGCAGATGGGGACGGCGATGCCTGACACACCGGGGCCGCCCCCCCCGACGGCTGGTGTTCAGCGACGTCGACGAGACCCTGCTCAACGGCAAGAGTCTCTTCGACTTCCTGGACTTCTACTTCACCGGGCGGTACGGCGCCGACGGAGCGCGGCACGCGGCCGGGACACGGCGTCGTATCGGCGCCCTGGTGGCCGCAGGCTCTCCACGGGAGGTGGGAAACCGGGTGTACTACGAGGCGTGGCGGGGCGAACGGCTGGACGCGGTGACGGACTGGGGAACCAGATGGTTCGCCAGGAGGAGCGGTATGCCGGGCTTCTATGTTCCAGCCGTGCGCGCGGCGCTGCGCGAGCATCAGAACGCCGGGGACCATGTCGTCCTGGTGTCGGGTTCCCTGCCCGCGGTGTTGGATCCTGTCGCGGTCGATGCCGGTGCCCGCCATGTGCTCTGCACCCGCCCCGAGGTGCGGGACGGCGTTCTCACCGGAGCCGTGGTCGGCGAGCCGTGCATCGGGGAGGGCAAGCGAAGAGCCGTGCGGGGCCTGGCCGAGCGCTACCCGGGAATCAGCCTGTCCGACTGCTACGGATACGGGGACCACTCCTCGGACCTGCCGATGCTCACGGAGGTCGGACACCCCGTCGTCGTCGGCGGCAGCCCGGAGCTGCTGGCCAGGATTCCCGACGCCCGCGTCCTGCCAGGCGGCGGGCCGGTCTGAGCTGGGCGAGCCGCCGTCGCCCAGCCGTCATGCGCTGCACTCCGGGTCGCTCGGAGAGAGCAACTGCCAAAGCTCGCAGACCTGTTCGGCGTCATCGCCGCTCCCGGCCGCCGCCGCGGTGTAGTACATCCCGAACATCAGGGCCACAACGAGCGAGCTGATCAGCTCCGGAGGCTGCCGGGTGGTCAGCTCCCGCTTCTCCTGAGCGTCGCGGATAAGCCGGGTGAGCGTGTCCGACAGATTGTTGATAACGGAAGGCACGCGACCGTGGGTACAGCCCTCCTCGAACGCGAGCCGGATCCCGGCGCGGAACCGCGAGTCCGACTGCATACGGAGGACGAAACCGACCGTGACATGGCGCAGGCTCGCCATCGTCAGGTCATCCTCGCCGATGTCCTGAAGCAGTTCCTGCACCACTCGGTCGAACGCCGACGTGAACACAGCCGCGAGGGCGTCCTTGGAGGGGAAGTGGGCGTACAACGCGCCTTTGGTCATGCCGACATGGGTCGCAATACGCTGAAGGTTGGCTCCTGCGTAGCCATGGCGTGAGAACTCGTCGGCCGACGCGTCCAAAAATCGCTCATGCGTCCGCGAAGACCTCTCCTGTTTGGCCATAATGCCCCTCCAGCAACGCTCGGTCACTCGCAATAACAGTCGCTGACGAATCTTTTCTTGCTCGGCGGCCCGGCCACAAGGCGGGGAGGGGGAAGTCGGTCACTTGGACGGATACACCGGAAGCCTGGTGGGTGACCAAAGCCCTCACGAAGGCCGGATTCGGGCGCTGCCTATCGCCACGTTGTCGGAGAGCGAGCTCGCCGAGTGGTGGACGACATCGCTGTGCCGGGAGAGGACCTTTGCCATGTCGTCGCGCATCTCCGACGGCGCATTGCGGTCTGCTTCTCGCATGCCGCAGTCTTGACACCGGCCTATTCGTCGTCAAATGTCACAAGAACGCAACGCTGCGCCAGGGATGTAGCCCGCGTATGTCCCGTGATTTCGAAATGCGCGCTTCATGCCGATACGGGAATCAGATCTTGATGACCGTCGCGCGCGACCCGAAGAGTGCGGCCAGGTCTTCCGGGTCGGACGTAAGTATGGTGACGGGCCCGGGGGCGGCCAGGGCGGTCGCGCTCAGCATGGCGTCGATCGCGTACTTATGGCCGTGCAGGCCGGCATCGGTCAGGAGTGCGGCGGCGTGGCGGGCGATCGGTTCCGTGACCGGCTCCACGATGAGACGGGAAAGGGTCCAGTCCAGTGCGGGTCGGTTGATGCGCGGGTGGACGACTTCCACCAAGGTGGCAGCGGACGTGATCACGCGCAGGTCATCGGCGCGGGCAAGGGCGAGCCAGGCTGTGACCGTCCGGTCGCGCAGTACGGCCTGGGCCAGTCCTTCGCTGTCGAGTGCCAACGTGCCACCCGGGGTGGCCGAGGAGCGCATCACGCCGCGTTCTTCCCGTTGCCGGTCTGCTGCGCGCGTGCCTGGTGCAACTGATCGCGCAGGGCCTGCACCTCGTCCTCGGTGACGGGGCCGTGCTCCGCCTCGGCAACCTGGATGAGTTCGTTGAGGTTGTCGCGCTCGATCTGCCGGGCGACGGCGGCGGCGACGTAGGCGGACAGGCCGGAGGGGCCGCTACGGGCGCGGGCGGCGTCGGCGATGTCCCGAGGCATCGTGATCGAGTACTTCTGGGTAGGCTCGCTCATACCCTTTATGCTACCGCGAATGCTACCGGTGCGCGTGTGGCACACGAGCCGCCGCTGCACCTCGGCGAGATCGCCGGTGGTCATCGTCTGACTGCCCTGGTACCACGGGATCAAGATCCAGGCGGCACGGTGATGGCGGGGAAACGTGGACTGGCAGGAAGAAGTCGTCTCGGCGCCGGACGCCTGGGTGGCCCACGAGTGCCTACCTGCGCTGGAGCCATCGTGGCGTGCTCTCGGGCGAGCGGTAGGAGGCCGGAAACCCGGGGGAGTACGTCGTCGACGTGCGTGGCTCCGACATCGGGACGGACCAGCTCCAGGGCGACAGCCTGAGACTGGCCGGGCCGGACGAGAACGGCGTCGACGCTGGCCGCTCCTCCTGTCGCTCCCCGCTCACCGCAGACCGTCACCATGACTGCTCCAGTGGTTCAGCTCTCGAAGCCGCTCGCTCAGTTCCCGGAACTATGGCCGCCTGTCCCCCAGCCGCTCCGACTCCAGAAGCATCGGCTCCCGGTCGCCTTCCGGCTCCAGCACCGGTTCGGGTTCCACAGGCGGCTCGGCTCGAACGATCAGCCCTTCCCGCCCCGCGATCCAGCGGGCGTACCGCCCGCTGCCCTCACTCATCACGCAACGTCTTCAAGGCAGCCAATACCCGTAACAGCAAGCGCTGTTCCTCGGTGGTGAGCGTTTCCGTACCGTCGCTCATCGGCTGGTTCCCTCGGCCCGTAGAGCCGCAGCGAGCAAGCGGGCGGTGGCGAGGTTGCAGCGCCCGAGGTCGATCAGCGGCACCGGCTGGTGTCCGGCGAGCGTCGGAGCGTCCAGCCCCAGCGACGGCGGCGTGATGCCGGCTTCCTTGAGCGCCGCCGCGCGTCCGCGTCGGAGATGGCGGCGCTTGAGGTCTCCACCCCCGACTGGATCCCATGTCAGCGACCATGCAGGGCATTACCGAATCCACGCCGGTGTCACCTACTGTGGCCGGATCTGGCACGTACCGTTGAACGCCCCCTGGCTGCCCCGGAAGATGACCATGTGCCCTTCCCGTTCGTGGTGAGGGCCGAGGGAACGCGGTGCCGGTTCTTCGAGGCCGGCGGATCGGGGGCAGTGGAGTGTCGGCAGGTAGTGACACGGTCGTGAGTGGTGCCGGATGAGACGCCGCATGCAGGTCGCGTTTCAGATCATGCTGGCGCTGCGACTACTGCGCGCCGTCGGGCGCCGCGGCAAACTCGCCCGCTGGTTCGGCGAACACGGCCATCCCGAACCCGCCGCACCTCCAGCAACCGAGGCCACGCCGTAACCGCCGCCCTGTACGTGCAGCCCGGTGTTGGCGCTCCCAGCCGGCGGTCACCACGGAACGGGTGGACCGTGACCGCGATATCGACGGGTCTCGTCAACTCCTGGAGTGGCGCTGGCACCTGTCCCCCACGCGGCGCGCGCGGCGAGCAGTGGGCGCGGGGATCTCGACAGACGAGCAGACGCACGCCCAAGGCTCCCCGTGCCACATGACAGCCCCGGCGCTTCTTTACCGTTTGACCGCCGTCACCGGCGCTCACAACTGGGGTCGCAGTTCAGCTGTCCAGACCAGGGCAAACCACTCAACGATCAGGAGCCGCGTCCTGTGTCTGTCTGTCCCGCGCCACTGGAGGTAGCTTGGTAAAGAAAGCCCCAAGAGGAGGGCGATTCGATGCCGTGGTTCGTCTGGTTGCTTACCGTCGCGGCGCTGGGTGTCGCGGAGTTCTTCACCTTGACACTGGTCTTCGGTCTGCTCGCGGGCGCCGCGCTGGTCGCCGCCGTAGTCGCCGGTGTAGGCGTCGGTGTCCTCGGCCAGTTCCTGGCGCTCGCGCTGGCGGCGGCAGCGGGCTTCCTCATCGTCCGTCCCGTCGCGCTGCGGCAGATGGCACGGCAGCCCCTCACCCGTGACGGGACCGACGCGCTGATCGGCAGGCGGGCTGAGGTCATGCGGGAGGTCACCGCGACCCACGGCCTGATCAAGCTCTCCGGCGAGGAGTGGTCCGCCCGAGCCCTCGACGAGACCCTGGTGATCCCCGCGGGAGCACTGGTCGACGTCATGGAGATCGAGGGCGCGACGGCAATCGTCTACCCCCGAGATCTCCTGCCCTGAGCAGCCGACACCGACCGGCCGACACCGAAACAGCTGAACACGCAGCAACGGAGGCACTGTGGATCCACTGGTCATCCCCCTTCTCGTGGCGGCCCTTGTCGTGGTCTTCCTCGTGGCCTCCAGCGTGCGGATCGTGCCGCAGGCCCGCCGCTACAACATCGAGCGCTTCGGCAGGTACCGCCGTACCCTGCAGCCCGGGCTGAACCTGGTCGTGCCGGTGGCGGACCGCATCAACACCAAACTCGACGTGCGCGAGCAGGTCTATTCGTCCGACCCCAGGCCGGTGATCACCGAGGACAACCTCGTGGTGAACATCGACACGGTGCTCTACTACCAGATCACCGACCCACGGGCGGCGGCCTACGAGGTCGCCGACTACCTGCAGGCGATCGACCAGCTCACCGTGACCACGCTGCGCAACGTCATCGGCAGCATGGACCTGGAGGAGACGCTCACCTCGCGTGAGGAGATCAACTCCCGGCTGCGCGCCGTCCTGGACGACGCCACCGGCAAGTGGGGCATCCGGGTCAACCGCGTGGAGATCAAGGCCATCGATCCACCGCACACGATCAAGGAGGCGATGGAGAAGCAGATGCGGGCGGAGCGGGACAAGCGCGCGGCCATCCTGCACGCGGAGGGGGAGCGGCAGGCCAAGATCCTCACTGCGGAGGGCACGAAGCAGAAGGACATCCTGGAGGCACAGGGCACCCAGCAGGCCATGATCCTGCGGGCGGACGGCGAGGCGAAGGCGGTGGAGCTGGTCTTCCAGGCCGTCCATCGCAACAACGCGGACCCGAAGGTCCTGGCGTACAAGTATCTTGAGACGCTTCCGCACCTGGCGAGCAGCGACAACAACACGTTCTGGGTGATCCCGGGCGAGCTGACTGAGGCGGTCCGCACCGTCACCAGCGCGTTCGGCGACCAGCAGTCGAGGGCGGGTGCTCCGCAACCTGCGCGATCCGGGGAAGCAGCCACCGCCGAAGCTGACGACACGTCGCACGAGAGCCGGATCCCGGCGCTCGGCGCGGGCTCGACGGCTTCACTCGACGCCGCGGCGGCTGCCGACGAGGCCGAGAAGCAGGCCGCCGCCGCGGTGAGCGACGCCAAGGCGGAGGCCGAGGCCGCGATGTCACCCCAGGCACCGCACCGGGGCCACAAGCACAACGATTGACCCCCTAGCCTCGGCTGGAGCCCGGGGCCGCCCTGACGCTTGCAGGGTTCTCGGCGCTTCCAGGACCGGGCCGTCGGCGCCGACCCGCTCGCCGGGCCGCACCCTGATGGTGTCCCCGATCTTCAGGACCTCGGCTGCGACGGTCTCCTCGCCGCCGAGGGTGCCTGGAGCCGGGTCGCGGTGGAGGGGCGAGGTCAAGCAGACCGCGCACGGAGTCCTCGGTGCGGGTGGTCGCTACCGCCTCCAGGGCACCGGAGGTCGCGAAGATGAAGATCAGCAGCGCCCCGTCGAGGACCTGGCCGAGGGCGGCCACGACCATCAGGAGATCCACGTCCAAGGTCTTGTCTTTCAGGGCCTCCAGGCCCTCCCTCGGTTCCCGGCCGCCTGTGATGCAGGTGGCGGCGTACAGCGGCGCCCAGAGCCACGCCGGGGCGTCGGCCAGGTAGAGCGGGAGGGCGAACGAGAGGGGGTGAGGCAGCCGACCCTACGGGAGGACGGCCTCCTGGCTCCGCTCCACCCGCTCGCGCAGTGTCCGCGCGAACTCCTCGGTGCGCGCCAGCTGGACGCGTAGCCGGGCGACCTGCTCGGTGGCTTCCTCCTCGTATCCGCGGACACGCTCCAGCAGGGCCTGCCGCTCCCTGGGCGTGAGCTGATCGCCGTCGAGGCGGTCGGAGGCGTCCAGCAGGTCGCGCATCTGCTCCTGCTGTCTCCCCGGCCGCTCGGTGTCCGGCGCCCGCACCCGCCTGTCCACCTTCCTAGCAGGGGCGTTCCTGATGGTGCTGTGCATTGTCTTCGGCCCCGTTGTCTCCGACATTCCCATGGCGGCCCTGGTGGCTGTCATGATCATGGTGTCGTTCGCGACCTTCGACTGGCACTCCATCGCCCCGAAGACCCTCAAGCGGATGCCCGCCGGTGAGATCACTGTCGTGGTGATCACCGTCGCGGCTGTTGTCGCCACCCACAACCTCGCCATCGGCGTTGTCGTCGGCTCGATCACTGCCATGGTGATCTTCGCCAAGCGGGTCGCTCACCTCGCCGAGGTCACGGCTTGTCACCGACCCCGACGGCACCGTGGTCGTCTACCGGGTCACGGGCGAGCTGTTCTTCGCCTCCTCAGGCGACCTGGTCAGCCAATTCGACTACGCGGGCGACCCGAAGAAGGTCGTCATCGACCTGAGCGCAGCCCACATCTGGGACGCCTCCTCCGTCGCCGCCCTCGACGCGATCGAAACGAAGTACGCCCAGCGCGGCAAGGACGTCGAGATCACCGGCCTCAACGACCGGAGCGCCCAGCTCCACGGCAGGCTCAGCGGGGAGCTCACCGCCAGTCACTGACCGAGGCAGGCACGACGCCCGTTGATCATGAAGTGTCGAGTCCTTGATCACCACGACGGAAGACCGTGCCTGCCCGCCTCATGGCCGCCATCCCCGGACAGCGCCGCGATCGTCGCGCGAGCAGAAGTGGGGCCTCGGATGCGGCGGGCCTTCGCGTACGGGTCGGAGGACGGGCAGGAGATCACCGGAGTGTCCTTCTGGGATTCCGAGAAGGCGTGCGAGTCCTGGCGGGCCTCCGAGCCGGAGGCGCAGCGACGTGTGGCCATGGCCCCGTATGGCGCAGAGGAGCGGGAGGGCTTCTACCGCGGCCGCGAGCTCACCATCCCTCAGTCGTAGCCGCGCACGGTGTCCGCGCCTACAACTGCCTCATGGGCCACCGGCACCACCAGCCCGCACGACCGGGCACGGGACAAGGCGGTGCAGGAACAGGAACAGGAACGGGGACACGCCGACCAGGCAGCCTCGGCGGTCAGGACACACACCCGTCCCCTACCCTCGGCGCCGTGGCACTGACAGACGGAACGTACCGGCTCGGGCCCTCGACCACCCGCCTCCTGATCAAGACCGGCCGTGCCGGGCTGGGCCGCCGAGCGGGGCATGACCTCACCATCGAGGCCGTCCGGTGGTCCGGTAAGGCGGTGGTGGCCGTCGGCATCCCGGACAGGTCGTCCGTGAGTCTGATGGTCGAGACGGGCTCGCTGAAGGTCCGCGAGGGAACGGGAGGACTGAAGGCGCTCACCGATGCCGATCGGGCCGAGATCGAACGGACAATGACAAACAGGGCTCTGCTGCACACCGCGGAACACCCCACGATCACCTTCCGTTCCACCCGCGTGACGGGAACGCCGCAGTCCTTCGAGATCACCGGGGACCTCACCATCAAGGGCCGGACCCACCCAGCGACGGTGCACGGGGAGGGCAACGGAGACGGGCTGTTGCGAGGCTGGGCGACCATCACGCAGTCCGCCTGGGGAATCAAGCCGTACACCGCTTTCCTGGGAACTCTGCGGCTGGCCGACGAGGTCCGAATCGAGTTCGACGTGGCCCGGCTCGAACCGGCGGGCGAGTGAACGTAGCCGCCGGTCCGGCTGCTGCGGTCGGATCAGGCGTGCGGCTGACCGCTGACTATCGTGGAGGCATGGGCGAGATCGTCGTCGCGTACGAACTCGACAAGGTGGTGGCCACGCATGGAGCGCGTGGCGGGGAGGGGTCCGTCCGCCGCTGCACGCGGCGCCCACCGCCCCGGGCAGGCCCACCGCGACCGGACCGCGAACCCTCTGCGGCAAGGACACCTTCGCCATGGAGACCACCGGCCGGAAACCTTCCGAGGACCCTGAGACCCCCTGGTACCCCGAGGAGTACACATCCCTGGTCTGCCCCGACTGCGATGCCGTGATGGCGACCTGACCTGCGTGCCGACTGCCTTGACGCCGCTGCCTCGCCATCCCCGTTCCCCGGCCACGGCGCTGTGGCGGCGCATGCCGTGCGGCTCCGCGCCAGCTCGCCCACAGCGTCGACCGAACTCGTGGAACCGTCGACGGGCGGACGCTGGCCGGCCTTCATTCCCGGCCGGATCTCTTCAGGAAGGGTCTCTTTCCTCAGGGATGGGGAGAGCCTGACGCCGACAGGTGGACGAGTCGATCCTCGGTGCCACACGGCAGAGCCGTTGTGCTGCAGCATCGGCGTGGTCCGGCACGGAGACGGCGAGCAGGCTGAAGGGAGCCCCAGGCCACAGTTCGATACACACCACGGGCCTGCCGGGCCGCACCGCCACGAAGTCCTCCCCGCCGTGGTGGCCCCGCATGCCGATGCACATCACGCCGGGAATCCAGGCACCGCGCTGAGCGACTCCCCGCAAGGCGCGCCACCAATCGGGTTCCACCGTCACACGGCACACCGCCGCCAGCGGCACGTGCACATTGCCGCGGCGCGCGGCCGCCTTCTCCCACCACGACAGACGTATGAGCAGGTCGTCGCCTTTGACCAGGATTCGCCTCATCGTTGATCTCTCTCCACCAACCTCGCTTCGGTCCCACCGAGGCAGGGCCGAGCGTGGACGTTGCGTCGTCACCGGATGGCAGCCACCTCAAACCGCGGTCAGCGCCGCACGGAACCGCGTCGGTGACGGCCGAATCCCGGTAGAGCAAGGCGGGGTCGGCCAGGAAGCCGGCGACTGTGGTGCCGGCTGCTGCCACGAGCAGTCGGCGGTCACGGCCCCGCGCCACACGCGCCAGAGTCGGCGCAGCCGGCCCGCTCACCGCAGTCGCTGAGGCGATCACGAACCAGCCGACGAGCACGAGCCAGACCTCGCTCGCCACGGCCCCGATGAGACCAGGCGCAGGCCCGACACTCTCTACCACAGTGCAGTCATCCCACCTGCTGCCGGCGTCACCGGGCGCAGCCGACGTCCAGCACCTCGATCACGTCACCATGGCTGGTGTAGACGAGCCAGCACCATTCACCGAACGCTGCCGCCACCTCTGGGGCCTGTGGCTTCGGGGTCCGGGCCACGGCAGTGACGAGCGTGATGATCTCCTGATGTACATCGTCCGGGACGCCGAACAGCACGTCGGCCGTCCGTTGGATCAGTTCGACTTTCATTTCACACCCCGCGGACCGCAGGAGCAGCAAGGTAAAGGTAGGGAGCTGAGCACTGCGCCCACGCCTGTGGACGACTACGTCCAGCGTCCGACATCGGCAGCCAGCCTCGCAAGGTTGCTGGTACGTGTGTGACATGTGCTCCGCCGCGCCGCCGTCGGTGTGGACGTCCGTCTCTCCACAACGCGCTTGAGCCGTTGTCGCTCGGTGAGCCATGAGACGGTGAAGAACACCGGCAAGGGCGATCCCCAGCAGCAGCGCGGAGCCTGAGAATGCGCTTGCAAGGAAGCGGCCTCCCAGGCGTGCCACCTCGTGGTACTGGCCGGTCGCCACGGTCATCAACAGCGCGTTTCCGCCGACGGCAAGGCCGAGCACCTTTCGGATCAGGCCGGGCCGCCCGCGCCCGGGTGCGCCACGGCGATGCCGTGGGGGCTGGCATGACCTGTGAGGCTGCTGTCAATAGTCCAAGCCGAAACGGCAACGACCCACCAGACCGTGTGCGTTTTGGCGGGTACGCAAAAGCTCCCGACCTGTATTTCTGCAGGTCAGGAGCTTTTCCCGGAGTACCCCCGGCAGGATTCGAACCTGCGCACACGGCTCCGGAGCCATGGCTGGGCCCATGGTGCCCCGTGAGTCACGCAACCCTGGCTGATTCATGTCAGGCCGTGGATGGGTCCGTCGCCGTACAGCGCGCCGATGTCGACCAGCAGGACATCGCGGCGGTGTCCGGCGGCGTCGATGACGTCGGGATGGAAACCGTGCAGGGAGAACAGGGCGAGGGGCGCGTCATCGGACCGGTGCCCCTGGTCTGCGAGGAGGGCCCGGATGTGCTCGAGGCGTTCGAGGTCCTTGAGTCCTCGGGGTTGGACGGTGGCCTTGGCCTCTCCGATCAGGGCGATGGCGGCTCGCCGATTCTGAGGGCGCTCGCCGGGGGCCATGGCGAGCAGGTCGACCTCGTGCTTGGTCCGGGCGGCCGGATCCGCGATCTCCGCCGTGCCCACCGCGCCGAGCGACAGCCCTGTTTCGTCGATGGCGAAGGAGCGGGCCCATTCGCGCGCGGTCTCCTCGAAGTGCGGGCCGAGGATCTTCGAGTGGTACGTCGGTCGGGACGACTGCCACACCTGGGCTCCGCGCCTCCGCTCCACCAGGTCCACCATGGGCAGTGTAATCAGCTGGTTGAAGCGGATCACTGGGTCCGCCACGCTGATGACCGGGTGCCGCGCCTTGAGCAGGTCCTGCTCCTTGCGGATGTAGCCGGTGGACTCGAGCACCTCCAGCGGGGCCACCATGGCGGAGCGGGACCGTTCCAGCATCGAGCCGACCTTCGCCGGGGTCGAGGCACCCCGGGCGACCGCGGACAGCACGTCGTAGTACAGCGTGCGGTGGGTGATTCGTGGGTCCTCGCGCAGCAGGAATTCAGCCTCCACCCGTGAGTACAGGGCCCGCCCCGGGTCCAGCAGGGTGCGTTCCACCCAGGGGCCGAACTCCGCCTCGCCCTGCGGCACGGGCCCGGCGGCCAGCGGCCGGTAGCCGGGTGCACCGCCGAGCACGGCGTCGACCTGCAGCGCCACCGCCGGATCCTCGATCCCCCAGTGGGCGCGGGCGGTGCGGTAGTCGAAGGCCGGCAGGCGCAGGTCCAGCACTGCCCGGCCGCGCAACGGCTTGGTGCCGGACAGCAGCTCGGACATCACGCTCATCGCTGACCCGCACAGCACGATTCGGCCGCCGGGTGCCTTGCCGGACTGCGACTGGTCGTACAGCAGTTGCAGGAACCCGGGGATCTCCGGGGAGTGCTGCATCAGATACGGCAGCTCGTCGATGACGATCAGCGGTGCACCCGAGGCCCGGTTCACCACCTCCAGTGCGGCGGTGAGCGCATCCCGCCAGTCGTCCAGCCGCATCGCCCCAGGCCGCACCCCCGCGTGCGCGGCGATCGCCTCGGTGAACCGGTGGAGCGCGGGCACCCGACCCTCCTCCTGCACGGCAGTCAGGTACAGCCCGCCCACCGCCTCCGTGAGCGCCTCCAGCAGGAACGACTTCCCGTTCCGCCGCCGCCCCGAGACGATGGCCAGCCGCAGCTCGGGGGATGGATCGGTGAGGAAGTCGTTCAGGAGGGACCACTCGTGATCACGGTCCAGCAGCCGCTCCGGCTTGTCGATCTGTTCAGGCACAGCTTCCTCGTTTCCGTTCAGGTGCACCTAGACAGTATTGGCATGGGTCGAGCTTAACGCGCTCCGGCCGCGGTGCCACGCTGCGGGTGCCCCCCCTCACGTGGGTCAGGCGGGCGAGGCGGTAGCGGGTGAGGACCCGGTGAACGGTCGCGGGGTTCAGCCCGAGGAGGTAGGCGATGCGGGCCGGGCCCCAGCGGCGCAGCACGCGGACACTTGATGATGCGCCGCTCGGTGCGGGTCGGAGTCCGGCGCGGGCTGTGATGCGGGCGTGAGGACCGGTCGGTCATGCCTGCCTTGCCCAGTTCGCGGTAGTGGGTGGCCTACCCCTGGGCTGTCGTGGGTGACACCCGGAAAGCGTTCGGCGGCCCGGCGCAGAGTCCAGCCCTCTGTCGCTGGTGCAAGATGGAGCAATCCACACCAGGCCAGAAGGCCCTCAACCATATTAAGATCGGTCAGCCGTGACCCCCGTCACCGTCCACAACCTCCCGGGACAGAACAGCAGATCATGCTGAGCCAGGTCACCGGTCGCGTCCGCAGCGGCCGGTGGCTCGCGGCTGCCGCAGTTCCCACCGTGCGTCAGTTCTTCGTGGGCGCACCGCAGCACTTCTTGTACTTGCGGCCCGAGTCGCACCAGCACGGGACGTTGCGCGCCGGCGGCCACAACAGGACACGCTCGGGGTGTCCCGTCAGGGCATACCACTCGCCGAAGGAACGCCGGGATTCCGCCGCGTCCGCGTCACGGCCCTGCCGGTGGGTGTACGCCTCGAACTCGGCGAGGGTGGCGCTGACCATACGGACACGGGCGGCGCCGGCCTCGCTGTAGGCGCGGGCTTCACGCTGCAGCCGCTCCGCGTAGGTGTCGTAGTCGTCGCCGTAGTGGGCGGTCGACTCCGGCCAGCGGGCGCGGACGGCGGTGAAGTCCTCGCGGACCCAGCGCAGCACGATCCCGTCGAACGCCTCCCCGTCCTCGGGCACGTCCACCGACGGCCCCTGTGACAGCGTCTCCAGCAGTCCCTCCCGGAACTGTGCGAAGGAGGCGTTCGCCTCCTCCTCCGCGGCGAGGTCGTCTTCGTCAAGCTCGATTCCCAACTCGCCGCGCAGGAAGCCGCGGTCGATGAGCAGCCCGTGCCGGTACTCGGCCGCCTGCGGGCTGTCGTCGTTTGCGGTGATGCGGTCCAGGCCCGCCTGGCACCACTCAAGTGCCCGCTCGTACCGCCCGGCCTCAGTCAGCGCCTCGACCATATCGTCGATGACCCGCAGCCGCGCCGCCCCGGCGTGTTCGGTGTCGAGGCGAGCCCGTAGGTCCTCCTGGGTGTGCTCGGCCTCCGTCGCGCGGCGCAGCGCGTACAACTGGTCGACGATGCCGACGTGGGCGTCGAGACGGTACTCGCCATCGCATGCGGCGGCGCGCCGGAACAGAGACAGCGCCGCCTCGGCCTCGCCGTGTCGGACCGTGAGCCACCCAGCGTCCACCAGCGCCCGTGGCTCCTCCGGATCACCGGCGTGTTCATCCGCCCAGCGTTCGCACGCGGCGGCGGACGGCTCTCCCCGCTGGGTGCCAAGGAAGGCTTCGTAAGCGGTTGTTGGGGCATCGGGGCCAGCGAGTTCGTTCACAGGAAAACCCTACCGAGAAGCAATGCGTCCCGGTGCGTGCGGAGCCCTCATGAGGCATCACCCGTGGAACACGCGCCCGCATTGCCCGGGGCGCGCCCCGTCGCCGTCGGCTGCACGGCGGCCCCCCAACTGGATGATGTCACTCGATGGGGTGAAGGGAATTCCTCAAGCGCGCGACAGACGGCTACCTGGGGACGCATGCTGATCTTGCCGTATCCCGGCAGCGCCACATGATCCGCAGCCGTACGTACCTCTGGAGATGGTGCGCGTGCCCCACCAAGTGCCCCTGGACGCCTCGGAAGTCATCGAGGGCGTGGTCGACCACTTGCTGCACGTCAGTTTCGACGAGCGCACGGTACTGCGGCTGACCGCCACAACGGGCGGTGAGGAAAGCATCACCGCCCTCGGCAGGGCGCTCTTCGGGGTGCGGCCCGGGGAGAGCCTGCGGCTGCACGGAGCCTGGGTCCGTCATCCGCGCCACGGGCGGCAGTTCAGAGCCGAGCGGTGCGAGCGGACGGTGCCGGCCGACGAGCGGGCGATCCGTCTCTATCTCGCCTCGGGCATGATCCGCGGGATCGGGCCGATTCTCGCCTCGGCGATCGTGGACGCCTTCTGCGAGCAGACCCTGAACGTCATCGACGCCGAACCCCAGCGGCTCCTCGATGTGCACGGGATCGGTCAGGTCCGGCTGGGCCGGATCACGGCGGCCTGGCAGGAGCAGAAGGCCATCGCCGAGATCATGGTGTTCCTGCAGGGCCTCCGGATCACTCCGGCGCTCGCAGTGAAGATCTACACCGCGTACGCCGACACCGACGACGACCCGATGCACATCGTCCGTCGTACCCCCTACCGGTTGTGCCGGGACGTGCGCGGTGTCGGCTTTGTCAACGCCGACAAGATCGCCCTCGCCGTCGGCATCCCGAAGCACAGCGACGCACGCCTTCAGGCCGCGCTCTTGCATGAACTCGACCAAGCCGGAGCCAGTGGCCACTGTCACCAGCCGGTGCGCGTTCTGATCGTCCGTACCCGTCAGCTGCTCACCGATGACGATCCGGCGACCGAGGAGATCCTCGACGACGCGGTCCTGCGTCACGCGCTGGAGACGCTGTGCGGCCAGGGCGAGGTGATCACGGAGACGCTGCCGCTACCCGTGCTGGACGGAACTGACACCGTGGCTGACACCGAGATCGCCATGCTGGCGCACCGGCACCGGGATGAGGCACAACTGGCCTTCCACGTACGGCGCCTGCTCGGCTCCACCTCCTCGCTGGCCGACCTCGCTCCGTGGGCCGAGCGTCTGGCTGCGCTGAGGGGCCGGGAGACGGCCGGGCTGACCGACGAGCAGCACCAGGCGATCCTGACCGCCCTGATCCGCCCTCTCTCGGTCCTGACCGGCGGACCGGGCTGCGGCAAGACCCATACCCTGCGCACTCTGGTCGACATCGCCGACGAGGCCGGTGCGGTAGTCGCGCTGGCCGCTCCGACCGGAAAGGCCGCCAAACGCCTGGAGGAGACCTGCGGGCAGGCGGCGATGACCGTGCACCGGCTGATCAGACCGCCCGACGGCGACTCCCTCTTCGATCACGCCGGCGTTCTGGAGACCGCCGACCTGGTGGTCATCGACGAGGCATCGATGCTCGACCTGGCCCTGGCCCGCCGGCTGTTCTCCGCCGTCCGGAACGGCTGCCACCTGATGCTTGTCGGCGACATCGACCAGCTTCCCAGCGTCGGCCCCGGCCGCGTGCTGCGCGATCTCCTCGATGTCGAGGACATCCCGCGCACCCGGCTCACCAAAGTCTTCCGCCAGCACGACGACAGCGCGGCGATCGTCATCAACGCCCACCGCATCCTGCACGGTGAACTGCCGAGGGAGGACCCCAAGGTCTTCTGGAATCGTCCCGTACCCACCGCCGAGGACACCGCCCAGCGTGTGGTGGACCTGGTCTGCGAGCTCATGCCGAAGCACTTCGGGGCCCGCCCGGAGGACATCCAGGTCCTGTGCCCCGGCAAGAAGAACATCGCCGGCATGACCGACCTCAACCTGCGCCTCCAGGAGCACCTCAATCCTCCGGCCGACGGCAAGCCGCAGCACTATCACGGTGGTGCCGCCTTCCGGCTCGGCGATCGCGTGCAGCAGGTCCGCAACAACCCCCACCGTGGCGAATCCGGAATCTTCAACGGCAGCAGCGGCACCGTCACAGCTGTCGACGTCGAAGCCCACCGGCTCACCGTCACCTTCCACGACGGCGAGGCGGCGACGTACCCCTTCACCGACCTCGACGAGTTGGTCCACGCCTACGCGCTGACCGTCCACCGCTCCCAGGGCAGCGAATACCCCTACGTCATCATCCCCATGATCAGCGCGGCCGGGATGATGCTGCTCCAGCGCGACCTGCTCTACACCGCCGTCACCCGCGCCCGCAACGGAGCCATGCTCATCGGCCAGAGCGAAGCCGTCGAACGCGCGATCGCCAACAACCGCACCCAGCGCCGCAACACCGCCCTCACTCATCGCATCCATCACGCCGAGGCCGCCGTACCGGCACCACGCGCCCACACGCCGAGCGGCCAACTCACCTGGGACTGAACGGAGGCGGACCCATCCAAGGGCTGCGCAGCGGCCTTGGCCTGCGGTGGCGTACCTGCTCATACGCCCGGCATGCCGCAACCCGTCGCCTCGTGGTACCGACGCTCGCACGCGCTGCGATGGCGGGCCGCTGACATTCGTGCCGAGCATCGGCCGGCTAAAATGAAACGGCCTCTTTCTCCGTGTGCTTCCGGACCGTCTTTATTGGCAAACGCGCAGTTCACGGCAGGTGCCCTACGGTGAGGACTCCGCCTTGCGCTCTTTCCCGTCCCGCGTATGTCCCGCATGCGGGACATACGCGGGATCGGACATTTGGGCTTTCATCCGCCCGGCACCGTAAAATCGCAGGTCACAGCCCTGTTGGGCCAAGCGGGTGTCGCCGAGTAGGTCGTGTGCGTTTTGGCATGCACAAGAAAGGCGCTGAACCGCGTTTCCGCTGTTCAGCGCCTTGATCCGGAAGTGCCCCCGGCAGGATTCGAACCTGCGCACACGGCTCCGGAGGCCGTTGCTCTATCCCCTGAGCTACGGGGGCGTGCGCTGCGCTACTGCGCGGCGACGGGTAGAACACTACCAGCTCCGGGAGGGTGGCCGTGAACAGGTATTTCCGGTGCAGCGGAGGGGAGGCGGGGTGCCCCGGCGGGGGCGGAAGTGGGGAAAACCCGGACGCAGGGCGCTCCGGAGACCTACTCTCGAGTTGTGTCAGGCGCGTCCGGGCGAGTGCTCGTTGTCGACGACAACCGGGTCATTCGGCAGCTGATCAGGGTCAATCTCGAGCTGGAGGGCTTCGAGGTCGTGACCGCGGCCGATGGTGCCGAGTGCCTGGAGGTGGTGCATCAGGTGCGGCCGGATGTGGTCACGCTGGATGTGGTGATGCCCCGGCTCGACGGTCTGCGGACGGCGGCGCGGCTCAGGGATGATCCGCGGACCAGACGTCTGCCGTTGGCGATCATCAGTGCCTGTACGCAGTACGAGGTGGAGACCGGGCTTGCCGCCGGGGTGGACGCGTTTCTTGCGAAACCGTTTGAGCCGGCCGAGTTGGTGCGGACGGTGCGGCAGTTGGTGCATCGGGAGGGGCCGCCGCCCGTCGAGGGCAGGAGTGGAGTCGGGCGGGCGGAGAGCGCGCGGGGCTGACCGCATGGCGAAACCGGTTCGCGTTTGACCCCCCTGCCTCCCATACGCTTGTCCCGTGACCCCCGCTGAGCTCTCCCGTACCGTCCGGCACGCCGTGCGTCGGGCGGTCGACGAGGGTGCCCTGCGGGTGGCCGTTCCCGACAGCGTCAAGATCGAGCCGTCCCGTCCCGGCGGCCGCGGGGACTATGCGTCGGCCGTCGCCCTCCGGCTGGCCGGCGCCGCGGGGAAGAGCCCGCGCGAGGTGGCGGAGGTGCTCCGGGAGCGAGTCGAGTGCGGTGCCGGCATCGAGGCCGTGCACATCACCGGGGTCGGGTTCCTCAACTTCACACTGGGCGGAGAGACTGTTCCCGAGCTGCTGCGCCGCGTCCGCGAGCAGGGAGAGCGCTACGGGTACAAGGACGGGGATGGGGACGGGGGCAAGGACGGTTACGGAGGCGGGGGCGGTCTCGCCGGGCAGCCCGTCGTCCTCCGTACGCCGCGTGAGCTGCGTGCCCGTGTGATGGCGGAGACCCTTGTGAGGCTGCTCCGCAGCCAGGGAGCCCCCGCCGAGCTAAGCGATGCCGAGACCTCTGACGCCGAGCTCCGCGACTCCGAGCTCCGCGACGCCGAGATCCCTGACGCCAAGCTCCGAGATGCCGAGACCTCTGACGCCGAGCTCCGCGGCATCGAGCTCCGAGACGCCGAGATCCCTGACGCCAAGCTCCGAGATGCCGAGACCTCTGACGCCGAGCTCCGCGGCATCGAGCTCCGAGACGCCGGGGAGGCCGTCCGCGTCCGGGGTGTGGACGACCAGGATCTGCTGCGGCGGCTCGGGGACGACGCCGGGCGCTGGGCCCTCCTCCGGGCCGCTCCCGGAGATCGGCCCCAGACCCGGAGTCCCCTCCTGCAGAAGGAGGAGAACGGGCTGTTCCGGGTGCAGTACGCGGCCTCCCGCGCTCGCGCCCTCACCCGCGGTGCCGCTCAGCTGGGGTTTGCGAGCCGGTACGAGCGGTACGAGGAGGACGTCCGCTGCGCCGACGTCAGTCAGGGGATCCGCGACTACCCGGCCGTCCTCGCCTCAGCCGCCCGCCTCCGTTCCCCCGACCGGCTCGCCCGCCATCTGGAGGCGCTCGCCGACGCCCTGCTCGCCTTCCAGCACACCGTGCTGCCCCGCGGCGACGAGAAACCCTCGGCCGCCCACCGGTCCCGGCTCGCCCTCGCCGAAGCCGCCGGGACGGTGCTCGCCGGCGGCCTGGGACTTCTCGGCGTCAGTGCACCCGAATACGTGTAACAGCCGTACGCAACAGCCGTAGGCAACAGCGGTAAGAGAGAGACAGATGAGCCGATCCGCGCACCCCGCCGGGCCCCGTCACGCCGATGTGCTTCCCGAGGGGCACTACACCGCCCCGCCCGCCGACCTCAACGCCCTCGACGCCAAGGTCTGGTCCCGCACCGTGCACCGCGGCGAGGACGGCGTCGTCACCGTCGGCGGGATGGAAGTGACCCGGCTCGCCGAGGAGTTCGGCACGCCCGCGTACTTCCTCGACGAGGCCGACTTCCGGGCCCGCTGCCGCGCCTGGGCCGACGCCTTCGGGCCCGACGCCGACGTGTTCTACGCGGGGAAGGCGTTCCTGTCCCGCGCCGTCGTGCGCTGGCTCACCGAGGAGGGGCTCAACCTCGACGTCTGCTCCGGCGGGGAGCTCGCCACCGCCCTGGACGCCGGGATGCCCGCCGAGCGGATCGCCTTCCACGGCAACAACAAGTCGCAGGAGGAGATCGAGCGGGCCGTGAGCGCCGGCGTCGGGCGCATTGTCCTCGACTCCTTCCAGGAGATCGTCCGCGTCGCGCACGTCGCCCAGGCGCAGGGCAGGCGGCAGCGCGTGCAGATCCGCGTCACCGTCGGCGTCGAAGCGCATACGCACGAGTTCATCGCCACCGCCCACGAGGACCAGAAGTTCGGCATCGGGCTCGCGGACGGGCAGGCCGCCGAGGCCGTGCGGCGGGCGTTGAAGCTGGACGGCCTGGAGCTCATCGGCATCCACTCGCACATCGGATCGCAGATCTTCGACATGGCGGGCTTCGAGGTGTCGGCCCGCCGGGTGGTGCAGCTGCTCGCCCAGGTGCGGGACGAGCACGGCGTCGAGCTGCCCGAGATCGACCTGGGCGGCGGGCTCGGCATCGCGTACACCTCCGAGGACGACCCCAAGGAGCCGCACGACATCGCCAAGGCGCTGCGCGAGATCGTCGCCCGGGAGTGCGAGGCCGCGAAGCTGCGCACCCCGCGCATCTCCGTCGAGCCGGGGCGGGCCATCGTCGGGCCCTCCGCGTTCACGCTCTACCGCGTCGGCACGATCAAGCCGCTGCACGGCCTGCGGACGTATGTGAGCGTCGACGGCGGCATGTCGGACAACATCCGCACCGCGCTGTACGACGCGGAGTACAGCGTCGCCCTTGTCTCCCGTAGGTCCGACGCCGCGCCCGTGCTCAGCCGGGTCGTCGGCAAGCACTGTGAGAGCGGCGACATCGTGGTCAAGGACGCGTTCCTGCCGGCCGACGTGGCGCCGGGCGATCTGCTCGCCGTGCCGGCGACCGGCGCGTACTGCCGTTCCATGGCCAGCAACTACAACCATGCGCTCCGTCCGCCGGTCGTCGCCGTCAAGAACGGCCGGGCGCGCGTGATCGTCCGGCGCGAGACCGAGGAGGACCTGCTGCGCCTCGACGTCGGCTGAACCGCCGGCTGAAGCGCCGGCTGAACTGTCGGCTGAACCGTCGGCCGACGATCGAGGCGACATCGGATGATGGAATAGGCGTCTCGCGATCTGGACCGAGGGTGGAAACTCTCATCCGGTGCGTGAGACTGGATCGATTCATGCTTGAAGTGAGAAACGAGGTCGGATGATGCGTACGCGTCCGCTGAAGGTGGCGCTGCTGGGCTGTGGAGTGGTCGGCTCAGAGGTGGCGCGCATCATGACGACGCACGCGGACGACCTCGCCGCGCGCATCGGCGCCCCGGTGGAGCTCGCCGGGGTGGCCGTGCGCCGCCCCTCCAAGGTGCGGGAGGGCATCGACCCGGCGCTGATCACCACCGATGCGACCGCCCTGGTCAAACGCGGCGACCTCGACGTGGTCGTCGAGGTCATCGGGGGCATCGAGCCCGCCCGCACGCTCGTCACCACCGCCTTCGAGCACGGCGCGTCCGTCGTCTCCGCCAACAAGGCGCTGCTCGCCGAGGACGGCGCCACGCTGTACGCCGCGGCCGAGCAGCACGGGCGCGACCTGTACTTCGAGGCCGCGGTCGCCGGCGCCATCCCGCTGATCAGGCCGCTGCGCGAGTCCCTGGCCGGCGACAAGGTCAACCGGGTGCTCGGCATTGTGAACGGCACCACCAACTTCATCCTCGACCGGATGGACTCCTCCGGCGCCGGGTACTCGGAGGCGCTCGACGAGGCCACCGCCCTGGGGTACGCCGAGGCCGACCCGACCGCCGACGTGGAGGGCTTTGACGCCGCCGCCAAGGCCGCCATCCTCGCCGGGATCGCCTTCCACACCCGCGTGCGCCTCGACGACGTCTACCGCGAGGGGCTGACCGAGGTCACCGCCGCCGACATGGCCTCCGCCCGCCGCATGGGCTGCACCGTCAAGCTGCTGGCCATCTGCGAGCGGGCCGCCGACGGACAGTCGGTGACCGCCCGGGTCCACCCCGCGATGATCCCGCTCAGCCACCCGCTCGCCTCTGTGCGCGAGGCGTACAACGCGGTCTTCGTCGAGGCGGAGGCGGCCGGGCAGCTGATGTTCTACGGCCCCGGGGCCGGCGGCGCGCCCACCGCCTCGGCCGTTCTGGGGGATCTGGTCGCCGTCTGCCGCAACCGGCTGGCCGAGTCGACGGGGCCCGGCGAGTCCGCGTACACGCAGCTGCCCGTGAGCCCCATGGGCGAGGTCGTCACGCGCTACCACATCAGCCTGGACGTGGCCGACAAGCCCGGCGTGCTCGCGCAGGTCGCCACGGTCTTCGCCGAGCACGGAGTATCGATCGATACTGTTCGGCAGCAGGGCAAGGACGGCGAGGCGTCCCTCGTCGTCGTCACCCACCGCGCGCCCGACGCCGCCCTCTCCGGGACCGTCGAGGCGCTGCGCAAGCTCGACACCGTGCGCGGTGTCGCCAGCATCATGCGGGTTGAAGGAGAGTAAACACCCATGAGCACCCATCAGTGGCGCGGCATCATCGAGGAGTACCGGGACCGGCTCCCGGTCACGGACACCACGCCTGTCGTCACGCTCCGTGAGGGTGGCACTCCGCTCGTGCCGGCGCAGGTCATCTCCGAGCGCACTGGCTGCGAGGTGCACCTCAAGGTCGAGGGCGCCAACCCCACCGGGTCCTTCAAGGACCGCGGCATGACGATGGCGATCACCCGCGCCAAGGAGGAGGGCGCGAAGGCGGTCATCTGCGCCTCCACGGGCAACACGTCCGCCTCCGCGGCCGCCTACGCCGTCCGGGCGGGCATGGTGTGCGCCGTCCTCGTTCCGCAGGGCAAGATCGCGCTGGGCAAGATGGGTCAGGCGCTCGTCCACGGCGCCCGCATCCTCCAGGTCGACGGGAACTTCGACGACTGTCTTGATCTCGCCCGTGGATTGTCCGACAACTACCCGGTCGCGCTGGTCAATTCGGTCAATCCCGTCCGAATAGAGGGGCAGAAGACCGCGGCGTTCGAAATCGTCGACGCGCTCGGCGACGCCCCCGACGTCCATGTGCTGCCGGTCGGCAACGCCGGCAACATCACCGCATACTGGAAGGGCTACACGGAGTACGCGGCCGACAAGACCGCTTCCCGCACCCCCCGGATGTGGGGTTTCCAGGCCTCCGGCTCCGCGCCCCTCGTGCGCGGCGAAGTGGTCAAGGACCCGTCGACCATCGCCACCGCCATCCGCATCGGCAACCCGGCCTCCTGGCAGTACGCGCTCGCGGCCCGGGATGAGTCGGGCGGCTTCATCGACGAGGTGACGGACCGTGAGATCCTGCGGGCGTACCGGCTGTTGGCCGCGCAGGAGGGCGTCTTCGTGGAGCCCGCCTCCGCCGCCTCCGTCGCCGGTCTGCTCAAGGCCGCAGAGCAGGGCAAGGTGGACCCGGGGCAGCGGATCGTCTGCACCGTGACCGGGAACGGTCTCAAGGATCCCGACTGGGCGGTGGCGGGTGCGCCTCAGCCCGTCACGGTGCCGGTGGACGCCGCCACGGCCGCGCAGCACCTCGGCCTGATCTGATCGGTCGGAGAGTTCCGGCGAGCTGTTTATGGCCGGAAAGGGACTGGAAATGACCTGGAACCGGTCCCTCGAAGGCTGGCAAGCCGGACAACGGCGTACGTAGGGGCACAGCAGGCTCGCGACACGCATCGTGCGCCTCCTGTGCGCCCTATGTCGCCACAGAACCTTCCTTCGATAGGCTGTGCCGAGGCCGCCCCGCCGCATATGCCGCGGCGATGCCGCCGTTGTCGTCGTCCGGGCCAGGTCCGCCGCTGGCCCTGCCGTCACGACGGGCCGCGGGTGTCGGCCCTCCCCCTCCCTCTCGAAGTCCTCGTCACGCAGAATCACCAGCAGAATCACTTAGAGCCGAACCAAGGAGAGTCGTCGAGCGATGGCCGGTCCAGCGTTCCGCGCCGCCGCCGTACGGGTGCGCGTCCCCGCCACCAGCGCCAACCTCGGCCCGGGCTTCGACGCCCTGGGCCTGTCGCTGGGTCTGTACGACGACGTGGTCGTCCGGGTCGCCGACTCCGGCCTGCACATCGACATCGCCGGCGAGGGCGCCGAGACGCTGCCCCGCGACGAGGAGCATCTGCTCGTACGCTCCCTGCGCGCCGCGTTCGACCTGCTCGGCGGACAGCCGCGCGGCCTGGAGGTCGTCTGCGCCAACCGCATCCCGCACGGGCGCGGCCTCGGCTCGTCGTCCGCGGCCATCTGCGCCGGAATCGTCGCCGCCCGCGCGGTGACGATAGGAGGCGAGGCCCGGCTCGACGACGCCGCGCTGCTGGAGCTGGCCACCGAGATCGAGGGGCATCCCGACAATGTGGCCGCCTGTCTGCTCGGCGGTTTCACGCTCGCCTGGACCGACGCCGGCGCTGCGCGGGCCATCAGGATGGACCCCGCGGATTCCGTCGTTCCGGTGGTCTTCGTGCCCAGCAAGCCCCTCCTCACCGAGACCGCCCGCGGTCTGCTGCCGCGCACGGTCCCGCATGTGGACGCGGCGGCCAACGCGGGCCGGGCCGCGCTGCTCGTCGAGGCGCTGACCAGACGCCCCGAGCTGCTGCTGCCCGCCACAGAGGACCGGCTCCACCAGGAGTACCGCGCCCCGGCCATGCCGGAGAGCGCCGCCCTGGTGGGCAGACTGCGCGCCGACGGGGTACCCGCAGTGATCTCCGGTGCGGGCCCCACGGTGCTCGCGCTGGCCGAGGACGGTGTGGCCGACAAGGTCGCACGGCTGGCGGGCGAGGGATGGGCGGCCAACCGGCTCACCTTCGACGCCGCGGGAGCGAGCGTTCTGCCGCTTGCCCCGTAGGGCCACGCAGTGACACGTGATTGCCGGTGATGGAGAGGGGGAATGTTTGTTGGAGCCGGTAGTGTTAACCTCAAGTCTGCAGCCGTCGTCATTACGACACGGTGCTGTGCGTCCCCTCTCGGGACCACCCTTCTTCCAGGAGCCTCCCCAACTGCCTGAGCAGCCTGCCTGAGCAGTTTTGAGCACGCTCCGGAACCGGCACGACACCCCTCGCTTCCCGCCGGCGGGCAGCGCGGCGGGATCTCGGGCCGGGCCTTGCACGTATATCTCTTCCGCCGAAATCCCCGGCGGGACCACCGCCCCGACACGGTCCGCACCAACAAGGACTGCGGTCGGACAGCACAACCGGTCGCCGAGCCAGAAGGCCGACGTCCGCTCCAGGGAAGGACCCTTCGTGAGCGACACCACCGATCTGATGGGCGTGAGCGCCGACAACAACGTCGACAACTCCGCGCCCGCCGCAGGTGCTGCCTCCGGCACCACCTCACGGCGCCGCCGCTCCGGCACCGGCCTCGAGGGCATGGTCCTGGCCGAGCTGCAGCAGGTCGCGTCCGGCCTCGGCATCAGGGGCACGGCGCGGATGCGCAAGAGCCAGCTGATCGAGGTCATCAAGGAGGCGCAGGCAGCCGGAGGGGCTTCCGCGCCGAAGACCGCCGAGGCCGGCGAGGCCGCGGCCAAGCCCAAGCGGCGCGCCACGTCCAAGACGCGCACCGGCGAGGCCGCCGACAAGGCCGCCGCCTCGGAAAAGACCGAGAAGGCCGAGAAGGCCGAGAAGCCGGAGAAGGCCGGCAAGGCCGCGGGGAAGGCCGACAAGGCGGAGACGCGCGAGCCCGCCGCCGCATCCGAGCGGGCCGAGAAGGCCGTCGCACAGCAGCAGATCGAGATCCCCGGTCAGCCGGCCAGCGACGACCAGCCGGTCGGTGAGCGCCGCCGTCGCCGTGCGACCGCCCAGGCGGGCAGCCCGGAGGCCAAGGGCGAGCCCCGCGCCGAAGGCGGCGTGGACACCGCCGTCGAGGTCAGGGCGGACGTCCGCACCGAGACCAGGTCCGAGGCGAAGACGGCCACCCAGACGGAGACCAAGCCGGACACGCAGGCCGAGGCCTCCGGCGGCGGCCAGGAAGGCGGCGACGGCCGTCAGGGCCGCGGCGAGCGAGGCCAGCGCGACCGCCGCGGCCGCCGCGGCAAGGGCGACGACCAGCAGGGCGGCGGCCAGCAGGGGCAGGGCCAGGGCCGTCAGCAGCAGGGCGACGGCCGTCAGGGCCGTCAGGACGACTTCGACGACGACGGCCAGGGTGGCCGCCGCGGCCGCCGCGGGCGCTACCGCGACCGCCGTGGCCGCCGTGGCCGCGACGACTTCGCCGGCGAGCCGCAGCTGTCCGAGGACGACGTCCTGATCCCCGTCGCGGGCATCCTCGACATCCTCGACAACTACGCGTTCATCCGGACCTCCGGCTATCTGCCCGGCCCGAACGACGTGTACGTCTCCCTCGCCCAGGTCCGCAAGAACGGCCTGCGCAAGGGCGACCACGTCACCGGCGCGGTCCGCCAGCCCAAGGAAGGCGAGCGCCGCGAGAAGTTCAACGCCCTCGTCCGCCTGGACTCCGTCAACGGCATGGCCCCCGAATCGGGTCGCGGCCGCCCGGAGTTCAACAAGCTGACCCCGCTCTACCCGCAGGACCGGCTCCGCCTGGAGACCGACCCGGGCGTCCTGACCACGCGGATCATCGACCTTGTGTCGCCGATCGGCAAGGGCCAGCGCGGTCTGATCGTGGCCCCGCCGAAGACCGGCAAGACCATGATCATGCAGTCGGTCGCCAACGCCATCACCCACAACAACCCCGAGTGCCACCTGATGGTCGTCCTCGTCGACGAGCGTCCGGAAGAGGTCACCGACATGCAGCGGTCGGTCAAGGGCGAGGTCATCTCCTCGACCTTCGACCGCCCGGCCGAGGACCACACCACCGTCGCCGAGCTGGCCATCGAGCGCGCCAAGCGCCTGGTGGAGCTGGGCCACGACGTGGTCGTCCTGCTGGACTCGATCACCCGCCTGGGCCGTGCGTACAACCTGGCGGCCCCCGCCTCCGGGCGCATCCTGTCCGGCGGTGTCGACTCCACCGCGCTCTACCCGCCCAAGCGCTTCTTCGGCGCCGCGCGCAACATCGAGGACGGCGGCTCGTTGACGATCCTCGCCACCGCGCTGGTCGACACCGGCTCGCGCATGGACGAGGTGATCTTCGAGGAGTTCAAGGGCACCGGCAACATGGAGCTCAAGCTCGACCGGAAGCTCGCCGACAAGCGCATCTTCCCGGCGGTGGACGTGGACGCGTCCGGCACCCGCAAGGAGGAGATCCTGCTCGGCGGCGAGGAGCTCGGCATCGTCTGGAAGCTGCGCCGAGTGCTGCACGCGCTCGACCAGCAGCAGGCGATCGAGCTGCTGCTGGACAAGATGAAGCAGACGAAGTCCAACGCGGAGTTCCTGCTGCAGATCCAGAAGACCACGCCGTCCGCCGGAAACGGCAACGACTGAGCGGCTGACGACCGACGGCTGACGGCTGACCGCTGACGGTCTTTCGCCGAAGCGAACGCCTCGCGCCCACTGCCTCCGCAGTGGGCGCGAGGCGTTTCCCAGCTCGTTTCCCCGGTCGCTTCCCGTCCCGTTTCCCGGCCCGACTCCCGGCTCGTTTCCCCGGTCGCTTCTCAGTGAGTTCTCACCTGCGCGTGCAACCCTTCGGCCCGCTGCCCCGTCTGACAACTACAGGGGGACGAAAAGGACGCAACCGCGCCAACCGGCTGTTCATAGAGACGAACTGAGGGGACTATGGCCGACCAGAGCAGCAGCGGCAGTCGAATACGCAGCAGCGGCAAACGCCGCAAGCCGCCCAGTGGGGGACGCCGGGCGCTGACGATCCTCGCCTGGTCCGCGGCCGGAATCGCCCTCATCGGCGGCTCCGGCCTCGGCTATGTGTACGTCACCCTCAACGACAACATCCAGGGCGTCGACATCAACGCCGCCCTCGGCGCCGACCGCCCCGACGACGTCGACAACGGCTCCATGGACATCCTCGTCCTGGGCTCCGACTCCCGATCCGGCGCCAACTCCGAGTACGGCGCGGACGAGGGGGGCGCACGCTCCGACACCGCGATGATCGTCCATGTCTACGAAGGCCACAGGAGGGCCTCCGTCGTCTCCATCCCCCGCGACACCCTGGTCACCAGGCCCATGTGCGCCGACGCCGAGGGCGCGACCGTCCCCGCCCGGCCGCGCGCCATGTTCAACACGGCATACGAGGTCGGCGGGCCGGCCTGCGCCGTGAAGACAGTGGAGACCATGTCCGGCATCCGCATGGACCACTACATCGAGGTCGACTTCACCGGCTTCAAGAAGCTCGTCGACGAACTCGGCGGCGTGAAGATCACCACCACCCGGGCGATCGAGGACGGCAAGAGCCATCTCGACCTCCAGCCGGGCGCCCACACCCTCGACGGGGAGCAGTCCCTCGGCCTCGTACGCACCCGCAAGAGCGTCGGCGACGGCAGCGACCTGGGGCGGATACAGCTCCAACAGGCGTTCATCAAGGCCCTCATCGACCAGGTGAAGTCCGTCGGCGTCCTCACCAGCCCGAAGAAGCTCTTCGACCTCGCCGACACCGCCACCAAGGCCATCACCCCCGACTCCGAACTGGACTCGGTCGACGAGCTGACCGGCTTCGCCAGGACCCTGTCCGGCCTCGGCGCGGACGACGTCCAGATGATCACGCTGCCGGTCCGGTACGACACCGTCGACCCCAACCGCGTGGTGCCGCTGCTCGGAGCCTCCCAGCAGGTCTGGACGGCCCTGAAACAGGACAAGCCGATCCCCGGCTCCGCCACCGAGGACGCCGTGACCGGGCAGGCCGAGGGAGTGGTCGAACAACCGAGCGGTCGAGTGGCCGAATAGTCGAACAGCGGGATAGCCGGACAGCCGAGTGGCCGGGCAGCCGAAATGGCCGCCGACGCCGCAGTCGGGCACCCGCCGGGTAACCGGACGATCACGCAGCAGAACCGGAATTCCGGCATGCGTGAACCGGAATAGACGGGGGCCGCCCCCGGTTTTGGTGAGATGCGGCCGGTACTGGCAGACTGGTACGTCGGCTCCGGTTCACGCACCCGCATCCCGCGCGTGCGACCCGGCGCCCTCCCGAATCTAGGAGACACCTTGAAGCGCGACATCCACCCCGAGTACGTCGAGACCCAGGTCAGCTGCACCTGCGGCGCGGCGTTCACCACCCGCAGCACGATCGAAGCCGGTTCCATCCGCGCCGAGGTCTGCTCCGAGTGCCACCCGTTCTACACGGGCAAGCAGAAGATCCTCGACACCGGTGGCCGTGTGGCCCGCTTCGAGGCCCGCTTCGGCAAGGCCGCCGGCTCCGCCAAGAAGTAGCGAGCCACTGCGCCGGTCTTCGGCTGTCCCTGCGCGGGGCGGCCGGGACCGGCGTTTGGCGTCCTACACCCCCTTTCGCGTCACCTATCGCGTCATCCCCATCAGGAGCCCCCGATGTTCGAGGCGGTCGAGGAACTGGTCGGCGAACACGCCGACCTCGAGAAGCAGCTCGCCGACCCTTCGGTCCACGCCGACCAGGCCAATGCGCGCAAGCTCAACAAGCGCTACGCCGAGCTGACCCCGATCGTGGCCGCGTACCGCTCCTGGAGGCAGACCGGGGACGACATCGTTACGGCGCGTGAACTGGCCGCCGACGACCCCGACTTCGCCGACGAGGTCAAGGAGCTCGAGAAGCACCGCGAGGAGCTCACCGAGAAGCTGCGGCTGCTGCTGGTGCCCCGCGACCCCAGCGACGACAAGGACGTCATCCTCGAGGTCAAGGCGGGCGCGGGCGGCGACGAGTCCGCGCTGTTCGCCGGCGACCTGCTGCGGATGTATCTGCGCTACGCGGAGCGCGCCGGCTGGAAGACCGAGATCATCGACGCCACCGAGTCCGAGCTGGGCGGCTACAAGGACGTCCAGGTCGCGGTGAAGAGCCGCGGCGGGGCCGCGGAGCCCGGCCAGGGCGTCTGGGCGCGCCTGAAGTACGAGGGCGGGGTGCACCGCGTGCAGCGCGTGCCCGCCACCGAGTCCCAGGGCCGCATCCACACCTCCGCGGCCGGTGTGCTGGTCACCCCGGAGGCCGAGGAGATCGACGTCGAGATCAACCCGAACGATCTGCGGATCGACGTCTACCGCTCCTCCGGGCCCGGCGGCCAGTCGGTCAACACCACCGACTCGGCGGTGCGCATCACCCATCTGCCGACCGGCGTCGTAGCCTCGTGCCAGAACGAGAAGAGCCAGCTCCAGAACAAGGAGCAGGCGCTGCGCATCCTGCGTTCCAGGCTGCTGGCCAAGGCGCAGGAGGAGGCCGAGAAGGAGGCCGCGGACGCCCGCCGCAGCCAGGTGCGCACCGTGGACCGCTCCGAGAAGATCCGTACGTACAACTTCCCGGAGAACCGGATCTCGGACCACCGGGTCGGCTTCAAGGCGTACAACCTGGACCAGGTGCTCGACGGAGATCTGGACACGGTGATCCAGGCGTGCGTCGACGCGGACGCCGCGGCGAAGCTCGCCGCCGCGCAGTGACGGGCAACGACGCGCGGTAATGCGCAACAACTGGCACGTGCTGGAGGGAACAGCGTGAACCTGCTGCTCGCCGAGGTGGCCCAGGCCACCCAGCGGCTGGCCGACGCCGGCGTGCCCTCGCCGCGTTTCGACGCGGAGGAGCTCGCCGCGTTCGTGCACGGTGTGAAACGAGGAGAACTGCACAGCGTCAAGGACGCGGACTTTGACGCCCGCTACTGGGAGGCCGTCGCCCGCCGCGAGGCCCGTGAACCCCTCCAGCACATCACCGGCCGCGCCTTCTTCCGCTATCTGGAGCTCCAGGTCGGCCCCGGGGTCTTCGTGCCGCGGCCGGAGACCGAGGCCGTCGTCGACTGGGCCATACAGGCCGTACGCGCCATGGACGTCGTCGAACCGCTGATCGTCGACCTCTGCACCGGCTCCGGCGCGATCGCGCTCGCCATGGCGCAGGAGGTGCCGCGCTCGCGCGTGCACGCCGTGGAACTGTCCGAGGACGCGCTGAGGTGGGCTCGCAAGAACACCGAAGGCTCCCGCGTCACCGTCCACCACGGCGACGCCCTGGCCGCGCTGCCGGAACTGGACGGGCAGGTCGACCTCGTCATCTCCAATCCGCCGTACATTCCGCTCACAGAGTGGGAGTATGTCGCCCCCGAGGCACGTGACCACGACCCGCAGATGGCGCTGTTCTCCGGAGAGGACGGGCTCGACGTCATCCGGGGCCTGGAACGCACCGCCCACCGGCTGCTGCGCCCGGGCGGCCTGGTGGTCGTCGAGCACGCGGACACCCAGGGCGGCCAGGTGCCGTGGATCTTCAGTGAGGAGAGCGGCTGGGCGGATGCGGCGGACCACCCGGACCTCAACAACCGGCCGCGGTTCGCGACGGCCCGCAAGGCCACGCCGTGACCGCGTCCGCGACCCTGACGCGCCCCGCTTCCCCTTTGACCGCCATGACCGATGCGAACGACATGAGGAGGGCCGGCTGATGGCTCGGCGATACGACTGCAACGACGCGACCGACCGCGCCACCGGCCTGCGCGAGGCCGCGTCGGCCGTACGGCGCGGCGAGCTGGTCGTGCTGCCCACCGACACCGTGTACGGGATCGGTGCGGACGCCTTCAGCTCGGAGGGCGTGGCCGATCTGCTGGACGCCAAGGGCCGCGGGCGCAACATGCCCACCCCCGTGCTGATCGGTTCGCCGAACACCCTGCACGGGCTGGTCACCGACTTCTCCGAGAAGGCATGGGAACTGGTCGACGCCTTCTGGCCGGGTGCGCTGACGCTGGTCGCCCGGCACCAGCCGTCCCTCCAGTGGGACCTCGGCGACACCCGCGGCACCGTGGCCATCCGCATGCCGCTGCACCCGGTCGCCATCGAACTGCTCACCGAGGTGGGCCCGATGGCCGTCTCCTCCGCGAATCTCACCGGGCACCCGGCGCCCGAGGACTGCGACTCGGCCCAGGAGATGCTCGGCGACTCCGTGTCCGTGTACCTCGACGGCGGCCCGACGCCCGGCATCGTGCCGTCCTCGATCGTCGATGTGACGGGGGACGTCCCGGTGCTGCTGCGTGAGGGCGCGCTGACCCCGGAGGAGCTGCGCAAGGTCGTACCCGACCTCGAGGTGGCGAATTGACCGCCCCTGAGGGGCGTGGCATAGGTGCGGCGGTCGCCACGGGCGACACGTTCAGAATCCTCCACGTCAGCACCGGCAATGTGTGCCGCTCGCCGATCACCGAGCGGCTGACGCGGCATGCCCTGAGCAACCGCCTCGGCGACCGCCTGACCGGCGGCCTGATCGTGGAGAGCGCGGGTACCTGGGGGCACGAGGGGGCCCCGATGGAGGCCAACGCGGAAATCGTGCTCGCGGACTTCGGGGCGGATGCGAGCGGGTTCACGGGGCGGGAGCTGCTGGACGAGCATGTGATCCGCGCGGATCTCGTCCTCACCGCGACGAGGGACCACCGGGCGCAGGTCATCTCCATGGGGCACTCCGCGGGACTGCGCACCTTCACGCTGAAGGAGTTCACCCGGCTGGTCCGGGCCATAGACCCCGCCACCCTCCCCGACCCCCGCGACGGCGTCGTCCAGCGCGCCAGGTCCCTGGTGCAGGCCGCGGCGGCGCTACGGGGGTGGCTGCTGGCGCCGAACCCCGACGCGGACGAGGTCCACGATCCCTACGGTGCGCCGATCACGTTCTTCCGTTCGATCGGCGACGAGATTCAGCAGGCGTTGGATCCGGTGGTGACGGCGCTGACGGGGGTCGCGGGGCGGGGCTGACCCTCTCCGGGGCTCCGCCCCTGAACCCCTTGCGCCTCAATCGCCGGCGGGGCTGGGTGGTGCGGGTCCTGCGCATCAGGCGCCGGCGGGGCTGGGTGGTGCGGGTCCTTGCGCCTCAATCGCCGGCGGGGCTCGGTTTCTGGCCCTTGCGCCGCAATCGCCGGCGGGGCTGGGTGGTGCGGGTCCTTGCGCCTCAGGCGCCGGCGGGGCTGGGTGGTGCGGGTCCTTGCGCCTCGATCGCCGGCGGGGCTCGGTTTCTGGCCCTTGCGCCGCAATCGCCGGCGGGGCTCCGCCCCCGAACCCCTTGCGCCTCGATTGCGGCGGGGCTGGGTTTCTGGCTCCTGCCCTTCAATCGTCGGCGGGGCTGGATTTTCCAGCCCGTCCGGCGATTGAGGACACGGCCGAAGGCCGTACAGGGGGCGCGGGGCGGCAGCCCGCAGCCCTCCCCGGAAGGGGGGTCTGGGGGCTTGCCCCCAGTTACGGGAAGGGGCGGGGAGGGGAAAACACCCCCCGGCCGACACCAGGCGGCCCCCGCCCCCTCGGCCTACATTGGAGAGGCCGGAACCGCACCGTCCACGCCGGGAGCCCCGCCATGCCGGTGACCGCCGCGGCAACCGCCGCCCCCGCCCCCGCCCCCGCGGATTTCGAGGCGCTGCGCCGGCAGGACCCGAGGATCGCCGAGGTGATCCTCGGCGAGACGGCCCGGCAGGCGGAAGGGCTCCAGCTCATCGCCGCGGAGAACTTCACCTCGCCCGCCGTGCTGGCCGCGCTCGGCTCGCCGCTGGCGAACAAGTACGCCGAGGGCTACCCCGGGGCCCGCCACCACGGCGGCTGCGAGCTGGTCGACGCGGCCGAGCGGATCGCCGTCGAGCGGGTCAAGGACCTCTTCGGGGCCGAGCATGCCAATGTGCAGCCGCACTCCGGCTCCTCCGCCGTCCTCGCGGCCTACGCCGCCCTGCTGCGGCCCGGTGACACCGTGCTCGCCATGGGACTGGCGTACGGCGGGCATCTCACCCATGGCTCGCCGTCCAACTTCTCCGGCCGCTGGTTCGACTTCGTCGGGTACGGCGTCGACGCCGAGAGCGGTCTCATCAACTACGACGAAGTCGACGCACTGGCCCACCGCGACCGGCCGAAGGCCATCGTCTGCGGCTCGATCTCCTACCCCCGCCACCCCGACTACGCCGTCTTCCGGGAGATCGCGGACGAGGTGGGGGCCTGTCTGATCGCGGACGCGGCCCATCCCATCGGGTTGGTGGCGGGCGGCGCGGCCCCGAGCCCGGTCCCGTACGCGGACGTCGTGTGCGCCACCACGCACAAGGTGCTGCGCGGACCGCGCGGCGGAATGATCCTGTGCGGGGCGGATCTCGCGGAGCGCATCGACCGGGCGGTCTTCCCCTTCAGCCAGGGCGGTGCGCAGATGCACACGATCGCGGCGAAGGCCGTCGCCTTCGGGGAGGCGGCGACACCCGCGTTCGGGGAGTACGCCCATCAGGTGGTCGCCAATGCGCGCGTGCTTGCCGATGCGCTCGCCGCGGAGGGCTTGGAGGTCCTGACCGGCGGCACGGACACCCATCTCATCGGCGTCGACCCGGCTCCGCTCGGCGTGGACGGCAGGAGCGCCCGCGGCCGGCTCGCTGCGGCCGGTCTGGTGCTCGACACCTGCGCCCTGCCTTACGGGGACGGGCGCGGCATCCGTCTGGGCACGGCCGCGGTGACGACGCAGGGCATGGGGGAGGCTGAAATGGGGCGTATCGCCACGTTGTTCGCCAAGGCCGTCAGGGACGGGGCCGAAGAGGGCGGGGAGTTGATCGGAAAGGTGCGTGCGGAAGTCCGCGAGCTGGCCGGTAGATTTCCCCCCTATCCGGGGTAGCCGGTGGCGGTGCAACCACCGCGCTGGTCCCGGTTGTCCTCATCCATGCGGCGACCAGAGCTAGGGTGTGGGGCTGAGATGGCCAGCGATTCCTGTGGGGCAGCCCGTGCGTGATTACCTGCTGACACTGTGTGTCACGGCCGCGGTGACGTATCTGCTCACCGGGCCGGTGCGCAAGTTCGCCATCGCCACCGGTGCGATGCCGGAGATCCGCGCGCGGGACGTCCACCGGGAGCCCACGCCCCGGCTCGGCGGGATCGCCATGTTCTTCGGCCTGTGCGCGGGGCTGCTCGTCGCGGACCATCTGCAGAACCTGAACAGCGTGTTCGAGCTGTCCAACGAGCCGCGTGCGCTGCTCTCCGGCGCGGCCCTGATCTGGATCATCGGCGTCCTCGACGACAAGTTCGAGATCGACGCGCTGATCAAGCTCGGCGGACAGATGATCGCCGCGGGTGTGATGGTGATGCAGGGCCTTACGATCCTGTGGCTGCCGATCCCGGGTGTCGGCACGGTCTCCCTGACGCAGTGGCAGGGCACGCTGCTGACCGTGGCCCTGGTGGTCATCACCATCAACGCGGTCAACTTCGTGGACGGTCTGGACGGCCTGGCGGCCGGCATGGTGTGCATCGCCGCGGCCGCGTTCTTCCTCTACTCGTACCGGATCTGGTTCGGGTACATGATCGAGGCGGCCGCGCCCGCGACGCTGTTCACGGCGATCCTGATGGGCATGTGCCTGGGCTTCCTGCCGCACAACATGCACCCCGCCCGGATCTTCATGGGCGACTCCGGCTCGATGCTGATCGGCCTGGTGCTTGCGGCGGCCGCGATCTCGGTGACGGGACAGGTGGACCCGGATGCGCTGAAGATCTTCGAGGGCGGCACCCGGGAGGCGACTCACGCGGCGCTGCCGGTCTTCATCCCGCTGCTGCTGCCGCTGACCATCATCGCCATCCCGGTGGCCGACCTGGTGCTGGCGATCGTGCGCCGCACCTGGAAGGGCCAGTCGCCGTTTGCCGCGGACCGCGGCCATCTGCACCACCGGCTGCTGGAGATCGGCCACTCGCACAGCCGGGCCGTTCTGATCATGTACTTCTGGTCGGCGCTGATCGCCTTCGGGGTCGTGGCGTACTCGGTGCACTCGGCGTCGATGTGGATCGTGCTGGTCGTCGTCGCGCTGAGCGCGGTGGGCCTGGTCCTGCTGCTGCTTCCGCGCTTCACCCCGCGTGCGCCGCGCTGGGCGGAAGCCTTCGTCCCCCCGCGCTACCGCCGTCGCCGGGCCCTTGCCGCGCAGACGCCGCCCGCGCCCTCGATGCCCTGCGAGGCCACGGCCGACGCCGCTTCGGACGCCCGGGACGAGGACGAGGAGCGCGTCCCGGTGGCCGTCGGCGTCTCGGGCGTCAACGGAGCGACCGCCATCGGCCCCCGTTCGCGCTTCCCGGATCGGCGGAAGGCCGAAACTCGCGGCTGACGGCTGGGAGGTCCTCCGGCAGCGTGTCCCGCTATGAGCGCCTATACCAGACATAGGCACCCAACGTCATGCACACACGGGCGGGTTAACTCTCATGTGTGACAGTCGGCACACCCAGTGGGTAAAGACCTCATCAAATAGTTTGTGATACCGTTCACGAGAACCGGAGACAGCGCCGAGGGACCGCAGTGCGACGGTCCACTGGCCCCGAGATCTGCCTCGGACCGGATCTACGCTCGTCCATGACGACACCACTGCCCCCACCAGTATGCGGAGCTGCCGCCATGCCGACGTCCCAAGACGCCCGGACTCTCCTGCACACCGTCCTACCCACCGCTGCCGTCGGCGCGGTCGCAGCCGTCGTCGGCGGGGTGGTCGCGGGGGGCAAGGGAGCGCTCGGAGCGGTCGTCGGGGCGCTGGTGGTCATCGTCTTCATGGGGATCGGGCTCGTCGTCCTCCAGCGGACCGCCAAGAACTTCCCCCAGCTTTTCCAGGCGATGGGGCTGATGCTCTACACGACACAGCTTCTGCTGCTGTTCGTCTTCGTCGCCGTCTTCAAGGACACGACCCTCTTCGATCCCAAGGTCTTTGCCGCAACGATCGTCGCTGCGACGCTCGCTTGGGTGGCGGCCCAGGCCCGTGCCTATATGAAGGCCAAGATTCTCTACGTCGAACCCGAACCCTCCGCGCCCCGTGCCGGTGAGAAGACAGGCCTGTCGTCGTGACAGGTAGGGCCGGGATAAGTGCTCGTTCGAGATCCTGCTATCGTCCGGTGCCAACTGCGGCACTGCGGGCGCGGGCATCTGAGCTGACGCCTGTTCGATCGCGAGGCCTCGATGCCTGATCGCCGCTCCCACATCCGAAACACCAGTCCGGTGCCGACTCGCGGCTGCGCGCCGCGCCGACAAACCGAGGTTGCCGAACCCATGCGTCACGCCGAAGGAGCCCGCGGTGAGTGCTGAACAGACCACGCTCGCCTTTGACTGGAGCTGCCGCATCATGGCCGACAACGGCTGTGGTTTTCCGGCGCCGGGCTTGCATTCCTTCCTCTTCCAGCCCCTCTTCACCGTCGGCGGCTACGAGTTCAACAAGGTGATGCTGCTTGCCCTGGTCACCTCCGTCCTTGTGGTCGCCTTCTTCTGGGCGGCATTCGGCAAGGCGAAGGTGGTTCCCGGCAAGGTGCAGATGATCGGCGAGGCCGGTTACGACTTTGTGCGCCGCGGGATCGTCTACGAGACCATCGGAAAGCGTGAGGGCGAGAAGTACGTCCCGCTCATGGTCTCCATCTTCTTCTTCGTCTGGATCATGAACATCTGGTCCGTGATCCCGCTGGCCCAGTTCCCCGTCTCCTCGATCATCGCGTACCCGATCGTCCTCGCGCTGATCGTCTATGTGATCTGGGTGTCGCTGACCTTCAAGCGCCACGGGTTCGTCGGCGGCTGGAAGAACATCACCGGTTACGACAAGCAGCTCGGCCCGGTTCTTCCGCTTGTGGTGGTCATCGAGTTCTTCTCGAACCTGCTGGTCCGCCCCTTCACCCACGCGGTGCGGCTCTTCGCCAACATGTTCGCCGGTCACCTGATGCTGGTGATGTTCACCGTCGCCTCCTGGTACCTGCTGAACAGCTACATGATCCCGGCCGCCGGCGTCTCGTTCGCGATGACGATGGCCATGATCGTCTTCGAGCTCTTCGTCCAGGCCGTCCAGGCGTACGTCTTCGTTCTGCTGGCCTGCTCCTACATTCAGGGCGCTCTCTCCGAGAGCCACTGAGCCAATCCCGCCCGCAACACCCAGAAACGTCCGGTGGCCAACCCCCACCGGTCCGTAAAGAAAAGGAAGAATCAGCATGGCTGCCACTGAGACCCTCGCCGCCGTCACCGGTTCGCTCGGCTCCATCGGCTACGGCCTCGCCGCCATCGGCCCCGGCATCGGCGTCGGCATCGTCTTCGGTAACGGCACCCAGGCCCTGGCCCGCCAGCCCGAGGCTGCCGGCCTGATCCGTGCCAACCAGATCCTCGGCTTCGCCTTCTGTGAGGCGCTCGCCCTCATCGGCATCGTTATGCCGTTCGTGTTCGGTCGCTAATTAACAGCTACCCGGCACTTTTCGACGAAAGGCATTGATGTGATCGCCAACCTCGTTCAGCTGGCGGCCGAGGAGGAGCAGAGCCCGCTCGTTCCTCCGGGCCCCGAGCTGCTCGTCGGCACGATCGCCTTCGCCATCGTCTTCTTCTTCCTCGCCAAGAAGCTCCTCCCGAACATCAACCGGGTTCTGGAAGAGCGCCGCGAGGCCATCGAAGGCGGCATGGAGAAGGCCGAGGCGGCCAAGATCGAAGCCGAGAGCGTGCTCGAGCAGTACAAGGCTCAGCTCGCCGAGGCCCGCCACGAGGCCGCGCGTCTCCGCCAGGAGGCGACCGAGCAGGGCACCGCGATCATCCAGGAGATGAAGGCGGAAGGCCAGCGGCAGCGTGAGGAGATCATCGCGGCCGGTCACGCCCAGATCGAGGCCGACCGCAAGGCCGCGGCCGCGGCGCTGCGCCAGGACGTGGGCCAGCTCGCCACCGCCCTGGCCGGCAAGCTCGTCGGCGAGTCCCTGGAGGACCACGCCCGGCAGAGCCGCACGATCGACCGTTTCCTCGATGACCTCGAGGAGAAGGCCGAGGCCGCCCGATGAACGGAGCGAGCCGCGAGGCACTGGCTGCCGCACGTGAGCGCCTCGACGCGCTGACCGACAACACCTCGGTCGACGCCGCGAGGCTCGCCGAGGAGCTGGCCGCCGTCACCGCGCTGCTCGACCGCGAGGTGTCGCTGCGTCGGGTCCTGACCGACCCGGCGCAGGCCGGCGAGGCCAAGGCCGAGCTGGCCGGGCGGCTGCTGACCGGTCAGGTGGGCGGCGAGGCCGTCGACCTGGTCTCCGGCATGGTCCGCTCCCGCTGGTCCGCCTCGCGTGACTTGGTCGACGCGGTCGAGGAGCTGGCGAACACCGCCGACCTCACCGCGGCGCAGCGGGCCGGCGCCCTGGACGGCGTCGAGGACGAGCTGTTCCGGTTCGGCCGCGTCGTCCAGTCCAGCACCGAGCTGCGTGCCGCGCTCACGGACCGTGCCGCCACGGCGTCCGCCAAGGGCGAGCTGCTGCGCAGCCTGCTCGGCGGCAAGGCCGATCCGGCCACCGAGCGGCTGGTTGTCCGCCTGGTGACCGCTCCGCGAGGACGTAGCCTGGAGACGGGACTGGAGTCCCTGTCCAAGCTGGCCGCGGCGCGCCGTGACCGTATGGTCGCGGTCGTCACCACGGCGGTTCCGCTGAGCGAGACGCAGAAGCAGCGCCTCGGCGCCGCGCTGGCGAAGCTGTACGGCCGCCAGATGCACCTCAACCTCGACGTGGACCCCGAGGTCCTCGGCGGGATCTCGGTGCGAGTCGGCGACGAGGAGATCAACGGCACCATCGCGGAGCGTCTCGACGAGGCGGCCCGCCGGATGGCCGGCTGATCAGCCACCAACTCAACAAGCATCAGCTAGCGGCCCGGTTGGGCCGTGCAGAGATTGCAGAAGATTCCTGGGGGCCGCCCCCAGACCCCCAAAGAAACTTCGGGCCCAACAAGGAGAGCAGGGAACCCAGATGGCGGAGCTCACGATCCGGCCGGAGGAGATCCGGGACGCGCTGGAGAACTTTGTCCAGGCGTACAAGCCGGACGCGGCCTCGCGCGAGGAGGTCGGTACGGTCAGCCTTGCCGGCGACGGCATCGCGAAGGTCGAGGGCCTTCCCTCGGCCATGGCAAACGAGCTGCTGAAGTTCGAGGACGGCACCCTCGGCCTCGCCCTCAACCTCGAGGACCGCGAGATCGGTGCCATCGTCCTCGGTGAGTTCAGCGGCATCGAGGAGGGCCAGTCGGTCTCCCGCACCGGCGAGGTCCTGTCCGTCGCGGTCGGCGAGGGCTACCTCGGCCGTGTCGTCGACCCGCTCGGCAACCCGATCGACGGCCTCGGCGAGATCGAGACCTCGGGTCGCCGCGCCCTCGAGCTGCAGGCCCCCACGGTCATGCAGCGCAAGTCGGTGCACGAGCCGATGGAGACCGGCTACAAGGCCGTCGACGCCATGACCCCGATCGGCCGCGGCCAGCGTCAGCTGGTCATCGGCGACCGGCAGACCGGCAAGACCGCCCTCGCCGTCGACACGATCATCAACCAGCGCGACAACTGGCGCTCGGGCGACCCGAAGAAGCAGGTCCGCTGCATCTACGTCGCCATCGGCCAGAAGGGCTCCACCATCGCGTCCGTGCGCGGCGCGCTGGAGGAGGCCGGCGCCCTGGAGTACACGACGATCGTCGCCGCCCCGGCGTCCGACCCGGCCGGCTTCAAGTACCTCGCCCCCTACACCGGCTCGGCCATCGGCCAGCAGTGGATGTACGAGGGCAAGCACGTCCTGATCGTCTTCGACGACCTGTCGAAGCAGGCCGACGCCTACCGCGCCGTGTCGCTGCTGCTGCGCCGCCCGCCGGGCCGTGAGGCCTACCCGGGTGACGTCTTCTACCTGCACTCCCGTCTGCTGGAGCGCTGCGCGAAGCTCTCCGACGAGATGGGCGCCGGTTCGATGACGGGTCTGCCGATCGTCGAGACCAAGGCGAACGACGTGTCGGCGTTCATTCCGACCAACGTCATCTCCATCACCGACGGCCAGTGCTTCCTGGAGTCCGACCTGTTCAACGCCGGTCAGCGCCCGGCTCTGAACGTCGGCATCTCCGTCTCCCGAGTCGGTGGCTCCGCCCAGCACAAGGCCATGAAGCAGGTCTCCGGCCGACTGCGTGTGGACCTGGCCCAGTACCGCGAGCTGGAGGCGTTCGCCGCCTTCGGTTCCGACCTGGACGCCGCCTCGAAGTCCGCCCTGGAGCGCGGCAAGCGCATGGTCGAGCTGCTCAAGCAGCCGCAGTACGACCCCATGCCGACCGAGAACCAGGTCGTCTCCGTGTGGGCCGGCACCACCGGCAAGATGGACGACGTCCCGGTGCAGGACATCCGCCGCTTCGAGCGCGAGCTGCTGGACTACCTCCACCGCGAGGAGGGCACGCTGATGACCTCCATCCGCGAGGGCGGGAAGATGTCGGACGACACGCTGACCAAGGTCGCGGACTCCATCGCCGCCTTCAAGAAGCAGTTCGAGACCTCCGACGGCAAGCTGCTCGGCGAGGACGCTCCGGCGGCCGTCAACGCCTCCAAGTGACGACGGAAGGGACCTGACTCATGGGAGCGCAGCTCCGGGTCTACAAGCGTCGCATCCGGTCCGTCACCGCGACGAAGAAGATCACCAAGGCGATGGAGATGATCGCCGCCTCGCGCATCGTCAAGGCGCAGCGCAAGGTGGCGGCCTCCACGCCGTACGCGACCGAGCTGACCCGCGCGGTCACGGCGGTGGCCACCGGATCGAACACCAAGCACCCGCTGACCACGGAGGCGGACCAGCCGACCCGTGCCGCGGTTCTGCTCGTCACGAGCGACCGCGGTCTGGCCGGCGGCTACTCCTCCAACGCCATCAAGGCGGCCGACCGGCTCACCGAGCGGCTTCGCGGCGAGGGCAAGGAGGTCGACACGTACATCGTCGGCCGCAAGGGTGTGTCCTACTACGGCTTCCGTGAGCGCAAGGTCGCCGAGTCGTGGACCGGGTTCACGGACAGCCCGAGCTACGAGCACGCCAAGATGGTGGCCGAGCCGCTCATCGAGGCGGTTCAGCAGGACACCTCCGAGGGCGGCGTCGACGAGCTGCACATCGTCTTCACGGAGTTCGTGTCGATGCTGACGCAGACGCCCGTCGACCGCCGGATGCTGCCGCTCAGCCTTGAAGAGGCCGCCCTGCAGGGCGGTGCGAAGGGCGGCGAGGTCATGCCGCTGTTCGACTTCGAGCCGTCGGCGGAGGACGTCCTCGACGCCCTGCTGCCGCGCTATGTCGAGAGCCGCATCTACAACGCCCTGCTGCAGGCCGCCGCTTCCGAGCACGCGGCCCGCCGCCGGGCGATGAAGTCGGCGACCGACAACGCGGGCGAGCTGATCAACACGCTCTCCCGCCTTGCCAACGCGGCCCGCCAGGCCGAAATCACCCAGGAAATCAGCGAGATCGTCGGTGGCGCCAGCGCCCTGGCCGACGCGACCGCGGGGAGTGAAAAGTAAATGACGACCACTGTTGAGACGGCCGCCGCCACGGGCCGCGTCGCCCGGGTGATCGGCCCGGTCGTCGACGTGGAGTTCCCCGTCGACGCGATGCCGGAGATCTACAACGCCCTGCACGTCGAGGTCGACGACCCGGCGCAGGAGGGCACCAAGAAGCAGCTGACGCTCGAGGTCGCCCAGCACCTCGGCGACGGCCTGGTGCGCACCATCTCCATGCAGCCCACCGACGGTCTGGTCCGCCAGGCCCCGGTGACCAACACCGGCACGGGCATCACCGTCCCGGTCGGCGACTTCACCAAGGGCAAGGTGTTCAACACCCTCGGCGAGGTGCTGAACCTCCCCGAGGAGAACGCCAACGTCGGCGAGCGCTGGCCGATCCACCGCAAGGCCCCCGACTTCGACCAGCTCGAGTCCAAGACCGAGATGTTCGAGACCGGCCTGAAGGTCGTCGACCTGCTGACCCCGTACGTCAAGGGCGGCAAGATCGGTCTGTTCGGCGGCGCCGGCGTCGGCAAGACCGTGCTGATCCAGGAAATGATCATGCGTGTCGCCAACCTCCACGAGGGCGTCTCCGTCTTCGCGGGCGTCGGCGAGCGCACCCGTGAGGGCAACGACCTCATCGCGGAGATGGAGGAGTCCGGCGTTCTGGACAAGACCGCGCTGGTCTTCGGCCAGATGGACGAGCCCCCGGGCACCCGTCTCCGTGTCGCCCTGGCCGGTCTGACCATGGCGGAGTACTTCCGCGATGTGCAGAAGCAGGACGTGCTCTTCTTCATCGACAACATCTTCCGGTTCACCCAGGCCGGCTCCGAGGTGTCCACCCTGCTCGGCCGTATGCCGTCCGCGGTGGGCTACCAGCCGAACCTGGCCGACGAGATGGGTCTGCTGCAGGAGCGCATCACCTCGACCCGCGGTCACTCGATCACCTCGATGCAGGCGATCTACGTCCCCGCGGACGACCTGACCGACCCGGCCCCGGCCACCACCTTCGCCCACCTCGACGCGACGACGGTGCTCTCCCGTCCGATCTCCGAGAAGGGCATCTACCCGGCCGTGGACCCGCTGGACTCCACGTCCCGGATCCTGGACCCGCGCTACATCTCCCAGGACCACTACGAGACGGCCAGCCGTGTCAAGGGGATCCTGCAGAAGTACAAGGACCTCCAGGACATCATCGCGATCCTCGGCATCGACGAGCTGAGCGAGGAGGACAAGCTGGTCGTCCACCGCGCCCGTCGCGTCGAGCGCTTCCTGTCGCAGAACACCCACGCGGCGAAGCAGTTCACCGGTGTGGACGGCTCGGACGTGCCGCTCGACGAGTCGATCTCCGCGTTCAACGCGATCTGCGACGGCGAGTACGACCACTTCCCCGAGCAGGCCTTCTTCATGTGCGGTGGTCTCGAGGACCTGAAGAAGAACGCCAAGGAGCTGGGCGTCTCCTGAAGTCCCCGTGACTGGTGAAGGGGGGCGGGCGCGTCCCGCCCCCCTTCACAACGCCCCATCGAGAACCCCCTAGAATTTGTCCAACACCCGGCACAACCCGCCGGGTGGTGACCCGAGGAGCCCACCTTGGCTGCTGAGCTGCACGTCGAGCTGGTAGCGGCGGACCGCAGTGTCTGGTCCGGCGAGGCCACCCTGGTCGTCGCGCGCACCACGTCCGGCGACATCGGCGTCATGCCCGGTCACCAGCCGCTGCTCGGTGTGCTGGAGTCGGGCCCGGTGACCATTCGTACGTCTTCCGCGGACGGGTCCGGCACGGTGGTCGCCGCCGTGCACGGCGGTTTCATCTCGTTCGCGGACGACAAGCTCTCGCTGCTCGCCGAGATCGCCGAGCTGGCAGATGAGATCGATGTCCAGCGCGCCGAGCGTGCGCTGGAGCGTGCCAAGTCGGACGCGGACGCCGGCGCCGAGCGCCGCGCCGAGGTCCGGCTGCGCGCGGTGGCGGTGCGCTGAGCCGCTCCGCCGACGGTTCGACCCTCAGCCGCGGCCGGCCCGGACTCTCCGGGCCGCGCCGCGGCTGAGGCGATGCAGATGCACGTGATACAGCGTGTATCTGTGTTCCATAGACGGATAGCAGGTACGGGACGATGCGAGGAGGTCGGTGGAGATGTTCCTCGCTCTGCTTGTGGGCGGCCTGGTCATCGCGCTGGTGGTGGTCGGGCTGTTCGTCTTCGGACTGCGCCGACGGCTGATCCAGCGTTCGGGCGGCACCTTCGACTGCAGCCTGCGCTGGAACGTTCCCGAAGAGCCCGATGCCTCCGGCAAGGGCTGGATCTACGGGGTGGCCCGTTACAGCGGCGACCGCGTGGAGTGGTTCAGGGTCTTCTCGTATGCGCCGCGTCCCCGCCACTTCCTGGAGCGGGCGTCGGTGGAGGTCGTCGCCCGCCGCACCCCGGAGGGTGAGGAGGAGCTGGCGCTGCTGTCCGACGCCGTCGTCCTGGAGTGTCGGCACGATGACACCCGGCTTGAGCTGGCGATGAGCGAGGACGCGCTCACCGGCTTCCTGGCCTGGCTGGAGGCGGCCCCACCGGGCCAACGAGTCAATGTGGCTTGATTAGTCTGCTCGTTGGTTGGGGGTGCCCCCGGACGGAGTCTGGGGGAGAGTCAATGTGGCTTGATTAGTCTGCTCGTTGGTTGGGGGTGCCCCTGGGGGCACCTCCCAGCGGTAGCTGGGGGAGGAGTCTGGGGGAGAGTCATCTGGCCTAGCTGGTCCTTCTCGTCGGATGGGGTCCCCCGGCCGAAGTCTCGGGGAGGGTGAGTGCGGCCTGATCGTCGTACGACATGAGGGGGCCCGGGAGAGCGAGTCTCCCGGGCCCCTTCGGCGTACGGCGTGTGTACGAAGGCGTTCTCAGCGGGACCGGGGAAGTCCGGCGCGGTCGGCGTCGCCCCGAAGGGCCGCGGGGCCGTGCCGATATGCGGCCGCGCCGCGTGGGCGGGGCCGGCCGCGAGGTGCCCGCACACTCCCGACGGCCGATCGCGTCACTTCCCGCGGAGCGCTCAGCCGCCGAGGCCGCTGTCGATCGCGCTCACCAGCTCGCCGTTGGCCGTGTCACCGCTGAACTCCCAGAAGAACGCCCCTCCCAGGCCCTGGTTCCTGGCCCAGCCCATCTTGGAGGCAACGGTCGCGGGGGTGTCGTAGCTCCACCACTCGCTGCCGCAGTGGGCGTACGCCGTGCCTGCGACCGTGCCGTTGGACGGGCAGCGGGACTTGAGCACCTTGTAGTCCTCGATGCCCTGCTCGTATGTGCCCGAGGCCGGCCCGGTCGCGCTGCCGCCCGGGGCCGACTGGGTCACCCCGGTCCAGCCGCGGCCGTAGAAGCCGATGCCGAGCAGCAGCTTCTCCGCGGGGACGCCCTTGGCTTTGAGCTTCGCGATGGCCGCCGCCGAGTTGAAGCCCTCCTGCGGGATGCCCGGGTAGGAGGTCAGCGGGGAGTGCGGGGCGGTCGGCCCCTGGGCCGCCCAGGCGCCGAAGAAGTCGTACGTCATGACGTTGTACCAGTCGGCGTACTGTGCGGCGCCCGCGTAGTCCGCCGCGTCGATCTTGCCTCCGCTGGAGGCGTCGGCGGTGATCGCTGCGGTGACCAGGTTGTCCGGGCCGAAGCGGTTGCGGAACGCCTGCATCATCGTCCTCATCACGGCCGGGCCGCTGGAGTCGCAGCTCAGCCCGCAGGCGTTCGGATACTCCCAGTCGAGGTCGATGCCGTCGAAGACGTCGGCCCACCGCGGGTCCTCGACCAGCTGGTAGCAGGAGTCGGCGAAGGCGGCCGGGTTCTGCATGGCCTGCCCGAAGCCGCCGGACCAGGTCCAGCCGCCGAACGACCACAGCACCTTGATGTGCGGGTACTGGGCCTTGAGCTTGCGCAGTTGGTTGAAGTTGCCGCGCAGCGGCTGGTCCCAGGTGTCGGCGACGCCGTCGACGGACTGTGCGGCGGTGTAGGCCTTGTCGTAGTCGGCGTAGGAGTCGCCGATGGTGCAGCGGCCGTTCTGGACGTTGCCGAAGGCGTAGTTGATGTGGGTGATCTTGGCTGCGGAGCCGGAGGTCACCAGATTCTTGACGTGGTAGTTGCGCTGGTACACGCCCCAGTTGGTGAAGTAGCCCAGCTTGACGGTGTCGCCCGGGCCCGGGCCGGGGCCGGGGCCCGGGTCGCCGCCGGTGGTGCGGACCGCGCGAGCGCCGCTGGCCGGTCCGGTCTGGTCGGCGGTGTCACGGGCCCGGACGGTGTAGGAGTAGTCGGTCCCGGCGCTCAGCCCGGTGTCCGTGTAGGAGGTGGCGGCCACGGTGGCGACGACCGCGCCGTCACGCAGGACGTCGTAGTTCTTGACGCCGTTGTCGTCGGAGGCCGCGGTCCAGCTCAGCTGTACCGAGGTGTCGGTGATTCCGGAGGCGCTCGGCGTGCCGGGTGCGGAGGGCGGGTTGTCACCGGGCTCGCTCGGGCCGCCGTCGCAGGAGCCGCCGTTCAGCTTGCAGTTGGTGGGCGAGCCGGGGCCCGCGCCGTTGAAGCCGAAGGAGACGGAGGCGCCGGGGGCGAGGGTGCCGTTCCAGCTCTTGTTCTTGGCGGTCCAGTGGTTGCCGGAGCTGGTGACGTCGGCGTCCCAGGCGGTGGTGACGGAGGTCCCGGAGGGGAAGTCCCACTCCACCGTCCAGGAGTTGATGGTCGTGGTGCCGGTGTTCTTCACCGTCCATTTGCCTTCGAAGCCCGTGCCCCAGTCCAGGGTCTTGGCATATGTGGCGGTGGCGGAGGCCGCGGCTTCTGCGGGGGAGGCGAGGCCCACCATGGCGGCGAGCGGCAGCGCCAGCGCGGTGAGACCGGCGATCAGCCGGGAGCGGCGTCTGCCTCTGGCGCCGTGCCGGGAGTGCGGGGGGTGCTGGGAGTGCGGTTTCACAGGTGCTCCTCAACGAGGTCCGGACGTTCAAGGGGGTGTCCGTGCATCACTGCGCACCCTGCGGGGCTCACCGCGGGGTGTGTCCGGTGAGAGTAGGGAGGTCTGGACCAATCGTCAATAGGTCCAGACCATAGCCGGGGAGGTCTCCGTCGGCCGGGTTCACACACCCAACTCCTGTGCCAGCACCGCCGCTTGCACCCGGCTGCGGAGCTCCAGCTTTCCCAGGAGCCGGCTGACATGCGTCTTGACCGTCGCCTCGGCCATCGAGAGGCGTACGGCGATCTCGGCGTTGGACAGGCCCTCGCCGAGGCAGGACAGCACCTCCCGCTCCCGCCGGGTCAGCACGTCGAGCACCCCGGGGCCGGGGGCGTCCGCGGGTTTTGTCTTCGGGGCCGTGGGGGCGGCGAACTCCGCGATCAGTCGCCGGGTCACGGCGGGGGCGATCAGGCCTTCGCCGCGCGCCACCGTGCGCACCGCCTCCAGCAGATCCCTTGCCTCGGTGTTCTTCAGCAGAAAGCCCGCGGCCCCGGCACGCAGGGCCCCGAACACATACTCGTCCAGATCAAAGGTCGTCAGCACCAGCACATCGGCCAGCCGCTCTCCGACGATCAGGGCGGTCGCCGACACCCCGTCGAGACGCGGCATCTGAATGTCCATCAGCACCAGATCGGGGCCCAGCTCACGGGCGAGCCGCACCGCCTCCTCGCCGTCCGCCGCCTCGCCCACGACCTCGATCTCCGGTGCGCTGCGCAGAATGAGCACCAGTCCGGCGCGTACGGCGCTCTGGTCCTCCGCCACCACGACCCGGATCGTCATAGAACGCTCTTCCCTTCGTCCATGGGCAGCTCCGCCCGCACCCGCCAGATCTTCCCGCCGTCCGCCGCGGCCGTCGGACCCGAGTCGAAGCGGCCCGCCAGCAGCGTCGCCCGTTCGCGCATGCCGACCAGCCCTGCGCCGGAGCCCGGCGCGCGCGGACCGTTCGCGCCGTCGCCCCTCTCGTACGGGCTGTTCACCAGGACGGTCAGGCCCCACGCGTTCTGGGTGAGGGTGACCGTGACCTCGCCGGGCGAGGCGTGCTTGAGGGCGTTGGTCAGCGACTCCTGGACGATCCTGTATGCGGCGAGCTCCACCGGCGCGGGCAGCGGGCCCTGCCCGTCCCGGGCGTCGTGCAGGGCGAAACGCAGCCCCGCAGGTGCGCCATGGGCCTCGGCCTGCTCGATCAGCGCGTCCACGGCGGCGAGGCTCGGCGCGGCCGCTGCCGGGGAAGCGGCCGCCGGATCCGTGCCGCCGCTGTCGCGTAGCAGCCCGATCAGCCGGCGCATCTCGGCCAGCCCCTCGACGCTGTTCTCCCGGATGACGGAGAGCGCCTCATGGCTGGTCCCGGGGTCGCCGATGGACAGCGCGGCCGTGGAGTGGATGGCGATCGCGGAGAGATGGTTGGCGACCATGTCGTGCAGTTCGCGCGCCATCCGGGCACGCTCGGCGACCACCGCCTGGGTGCGGTCGACCTCCGCGAGCAGCTTGGTCTGCTCGGCACGCAGCCGGGCCGCCTCGGCGGCGTCGCGGTGGTCGCGCACCACGACCCCCGTCAGGGCGGGGGCGAGCGACACCAGCCCGGTGACGACGCCGATGACCAGCGCTTCCGGTGTGCGGAACCAGGCCAGAAAGCCGATGGTCACCGCCACAGTGATCAGCCCGCAGCTGACGGGGATGCGCCGCGCGGCCGCCGGGGTGCCATAGAGCACTGCCGCGTATATGACGTCCGTGAACATCACGATGGTGACCAGATTGCTCTGTGTGAACTGATCGGCCACGATCGCCACGGTGCCGGTCACCAGGGCGGTCTGCGGCCAGGTTCTGCGGAACAGCTCCGCGCCCGCCATGACGGCGAGCGGCAGCAGCACCCAGGCGCCCTTCAGCGGCCTCTCGTCCACGGGCGCCATGTGCAGCCCGAGGGCCCAGAAGACCAGACCGCCGACGAGACCGGTCAGCGCGATCAGCGCGTCATGGCGGTGGGGGCGGGGGAGTCTCACCGCTCCATCAAACACGGCGGGTCGGACCGGGGCCTCCTCGTAGGGGGTGACCTGCGACTACATCGAAGGATGCAGTGCCACCTCGTCACTGGCGACGACGCTTTCCCGCCCGCCGGCCGAGAACCTGGGACGGGTACACCGGGGGAGTCACGGGGGAACGACGGGAGAGCGCTGTGATCGTCACGCTGATCGTGGTCTGTGAGGTCGGCTTCTGGGTGCTGCTGGCGCTGGGGCTCTCGCTGCGCTATCTGGCGCGGCTGCCGCGGCTGGGTGCGGGCGTGCTGCTGCTGGAGCCGCTGCTGGAGGTCGTGCTGCTGGTCGTCACGGCCGTCGACCTGAAGAACGGCGCGGAACCGGACTGGAAGCACGGGCTCGCCGCGCTCTACATCGGTTTCACGGTCGCCTACGGCCACTACACGATCAAGTGGGTCGACGGCCACTTCGCCCACCGCTTCGCCGGCGGCCCCCCTCCCGTCAAGGCCCCGCGGTACGGCTCCGCCCGTGCCAGGCACGAGGCGAAGCTGTGGCTGCGCACACTCCTCGCCGCGGCCGTCGCGGCCGTGCTGCTCCAGTTCGCGATCTGGTACGTGGACGACCCCGGTCGCACGACGCCGCTGACGGACTGGCAGACGGCGGCCGGGCGGGCGGTGGCGATCCACGGGCTGATCGCGCTGAGCTACACGATCTGGCAGAAGAAGCCGCCGAAGGGGGAGGAGGGCGCGGAGCGGCGTCCGCCGGTGAGGGTGGACCGCTAGGGGCGGCGCTCCGGGGGTTCGACTCCTGAGCTGGCTGCTATCCGGCTAATCGCGACGGTGGCGAGGACGAAGGCCACGTCGGCCATCGCATGCTCCTAGATACGGGAACGGTCCTCGCAGGACACCCGGGCCGACCTCCCCGCACGCGATGATGCGGCGCGAACGCCGAGGGGAGGGTCAGCAGACCCAGTCTTTGAGGGGTTCGGTGTCGAGGGTGATACCGACGGGGTCGGGGAGGTGGATGGTGCGGCCGAAGGGGCGCCGGGCGAGGTTGGCGTAGGTGTCGCCGTCGGGGTCGGTGTACACGAGGGTTTCGCAGGTGTCCCGGTCGATAAGCAGGTAGACGGGGATACCGGTCTGGGCGTAGGCGCTCGGCTTCTCCTCGCGGTCTTGCTTGTCGGTATCGCTGTCGTAGGAGGTGACCTCGACGATCATGACCACCTGGCTGGGATCGGCCCATTCGCCCTGGCCTGCGAAGCTGCCCTTGGGGGCGAGAGTGCCGTCGGGCTTGGCGTGGCCCTTGCGGTAGCGCTCGACGCGCAGGCCGCGTTCGGGGTAGAGCCACAAGTCGGGGCGGTGCTGCATGCAGCGTTCCATGAGCCAGCGGATGATCTCGTCGTGGTCGCCGTCCGGCACCGCTTTGACTCCCAGCCTGCCGTGGATGAACTCCATCCGGACGCCTTCGCGCTCGGCGGCGGCGGCGATGCGCTCGAACTCCTCGGCCAGCATCTGCGGCCGGTCCTCAGTGACGGTCACCACACACCTCCCGCGTTCAGTCTAAGCGGGGCAGAAGCCGAGGGGCAGTAGTGCCGACGGCTGTTGCGTGCCGAACAGGTGTGTGGCGCGTGGGTAGCACCGTGGACTCAGGGGGATGGAAACAGGGTATTTGTCTGGGTTCTCCGGCGTTTTCGCAGGCCAGGAAGGTAACGGCTTCGGGTTCTGTTCCCCTGCCCCGCCTTTCCCGAAGCCGGGAGCGGAGCCCCCGGCTTCGGGAGTCAGCGCTCGCCGCCCGGCACCCACAGCACGTCCCCGACCTCCCGGTTCGCCGCCCTGGCGAGAATGAACAGCAGGTCCGACAGACGGTTCAGATACGTCGCCGTCAGCGGGTTCATCGTCTCTCCGTGCACCTCCAGCGCCGCCCATGTGGACCGTTCCGCGCGGCGGACCACCGTGCACGCCTGGTGCAGCAGGGCCGCGCCGGGGGCGCCGCCGGGGAGGATGAAGCTGCGGAGCTTCTCCAGGGGTTCGAGGAAGACGTCGCAGTCGGCCTCGAGCTTGTCGATGTACGACTGCTCGACCCGCAGCGGCGGGTGCTCGGGGTCCTTCACGACCGGGGTGCACAGGTCCGCGCCCACGTCGAAGAGGTCGTTCTGGACGCGGACCAGGACCTTGACGACGGCCTCGTCCAGCCGACCCAGCGCGATCGCGGCGCCGATCGCGGCATTGGCCTCGTTGGCATCGGCGTAGGCGGCGATCCGCAGGTCCGTCTTGGCGGTGCGGCTCATGTCACCGAGCGCCGTGGTGCCGGTGTCGCCGGTGCGGGTGTAGATGCGCGTCAGATTGACCATGCGACCAGCCTAGTGAAGGGCGGCCCGGCTCAGCTCTCCGCGCTGCGGAACACCCGTGTGCCGACCGTCACGGCGAGGACCGCGAAGCCCGCGGCGACCAGGGCCCCTGCAGCATGGAGGCCGTGGCGTACTCGCCGACGTACGCGTCCCGCATCGCGTCGACGAGATACCGGAACGGCATCGCATGGGAGAGTCCGTCCAGCCAGCCCGGTGCGAGCGTCATCGGCAGCATCAGCCCGGACAGCAGGATCGACGGCATGGCGAGCGCGTTGACGGCGGGTCCGAACTCCCTGCGCCGCTGTCCGCCCGACAGCGCGGCGGTCTTCCGGTCCAGCAGCTCCGCGAGGGCGAGGGCGTGCGCGAGTTCTTCCGCCCGGGCTGCGGCACGGGACTTCGGCAGGCGGTACGGCCGCCCCTGGGTGATCAGCTCCTCCCGCACGGTCACCTGCGGGTCGACGCCGCCGGACTGGTGCGGCTGCGACATAGCCGGTCGCGCGCCGTACACCCCGCGGGTCGCGCACCAGATCGCAGCCCGCCAGGGTCGCCGCCCCCGCGGTGGGCGCCAGCAGGGTGGTGAGCATCCGCAGCGTGGTGGTCTTTCCCGCGCCGTTCGGGCCCAGGAAGCCGAGGATCTCGCCGCTGTGCACGGTCAGGTCGATGCCGCGCACCGCTGTGACGGGTCCGCTCCTGGTCTCCACCGCCGTACTGCGCGAACTGCACCCGGGAAGTCCAGGCCGTCTCCCCGGCCGTCGGCCTGATCGACGGATATGCCGACTTCATGCGCGTGGTCATGGAGGCGCACCCCCTGCGCTCCCGGCTCTGGGCCATCCAGCAGGAGGTCGTCCTGCGGCTGGAGGAGACCCTCCGTGCCGAGACCGGCGCGGCGGACGACGACCCCCTGCCCGCCCTCATGGCCGGTCAGCTCGCCTGGATCCAGTCCGCCCTCATGGGGTGGATCGGCGCGGAGATGGTCAAAGGCCGCAAGGCCGCCGAAGTCTCGCGCGGCGCACTCGCCCTCCTCGACGACATGGAGGGGATGCTGGGGGAGCAGGTGCTCAAGTACGCCGTCCGCGAGGGCTGATGGGCGCGCCGACGGGCGGCCGCTGCGCCGTACCGGTGTGATGTCCGTCATCTGAGACGTGACGCGCATCTCTTCACCGCCACTTGGCGGCGCGCGACCGCTAACCTCCGGCAGAGCGTCCATACGTATACGCACAGTCGCCCAGTCGCGCGGTCGCGCGATTGCACGGCCGTACGGGACAGTCGTTCACACACAGCCGAAGGGGTGCCGCAGTGGCCAGGAAGCTCGCCGTCATCGGAGCCGGACTCATGGGGTCCGGAATCGCGCAGGTCTCCGCCCAGGCGGGCTGGGAGGTCGTGCTGCGCGATGTCACCGACGGCGCGCTGGCACGCGGCAAGGACGCCATCAAGACCTCGTACGACCGCTTCGTCGCCAAGGGCAAGCTCCAAGCCGCAGACGCCGAGGCCGCGTTGGCCCGCATCACGACCACCACCGACATGGACGCCGTCGCGGACGCGGACGTCGTCGTCGAGGCCGTGTTCGAGAAGCTCGAGGTCAAGCACGAGATCTTCCGTACGCTCGACAAGCTCGTACGGGACGAGACGGTCCTCGCGTCCAACACCTCCGCCATCCCGATCACCAAGATCGCGGCCGTGACGGAGCGCCCGGAGCGGGTCGTCGGCGCCCACTTCTTCTCGCCGGTCCCGATGATGCAGCTGTGCGAGCTGGTGCGCGGCCACAAGACCAGCGACGAAACCCTGGCCGCCACGCGGGAGTTCGCCGAGTCGGTCGGCAAGACCTGCATCGTCGTCAACCGCGACGTCGCCGGCTTTGTCACCACCCGGCTCATCTCGGCCCTCGTCGTCGAGGCCGCCAAGCTGTACGAGTCGGGCGTCGCCTCCGCCGAGGACATCGACATCGCCTGCAAGCTCGGCTTCGGCCACGCCATGGGCCCACTGGCCACCGCCGACCTGACCGGCGTCGACATCCTGCTCCACGCCACCTCGAACATCTACACCGAGACCCAGGACGAGAAGTTCGCCCCGCCGGAGCTGATGCGCCGCATGGTGGACGCGGGCGACATCGGCCGTAAGAGCGGGCAGGGCTTTTACACCCACTGACCCGCTGCCGCCGAGTCCGGATCACCCTCTGGAGTGAATTCGGTATCGGTTCGCTTACAGACGGCAACTTCCCGGCTTACGGGGCCGTCAGTTGTTGAAAGAAAAGAGTCACCAGCACGATCCGGCGCCGCTCGGCGCCACGCGTACGCACCAGCACCGCGCACATACGCACACACCTGTCACGGACCAGCGGAGCACTCTCGGGGAGCGCATATGCACATCAGGGGCGACCACGCCGAGCTCGTCGTCGGGGGCCGCCTCGACGTCCGCAGCGCGGCGGACGCCCGTACGGCCCTGCACTCCGCCGTCGACGGCGGACACGGCGACCTCGTGCTCGATCTGACCGCCCTCGACTCATGGGACGCCACCGGACTCGGCGTCATCATGGGCGCGCACCGACGGGCCGGCCGCTGCGGCCGCCGGCTCGTCCTGCGCGGAGTGCCGCCGCAGATGCAGCGCCTGCTGGTGGCCACTCGGCTGCACCGCATCCTCGCCGTCGAAGGCGGCCTCGCAGCGGAAACGGTCCCTCGGGTCTGATCGGCGCGAGCCGGCCCGTGCCGGGGTAAGCCGGGCCGTGCCGGTGTGACCTGGTCCAAGCCGGGCGGGAACCTCCCGACGCGCCCAATCATCATGAGAATGTGACGTGACGGGCGGCGCGGCACCCCGCCCGTTCGGCAATACTGAGCGAACGTCTAGGGTTCCGGAACGCCTCACCGTCGGATCGGTCCAGAGCTCGACGGTGACAAAGCCGAGCAACCGCATCTGGGGGGCTAGGACCATGGACAACGACAGCTTCCGCGAGGACGCGGGCAGCGGCCTGCCGCGGGCGACGCGCGACGCCGCCGCCCCCGATCTCGGGCCGTCCGGGGCGGCGTCGCCCGCCAGGACCGTCCAGCTGGTGTCGGGCGACTTCCTCCTCACGGTCAACCCCGTCGACGGCAGCGAGATCGAACCCTGCCCGCCCGGTGAGCGGCCCGATCGCCCCGAGCGCCACAGCCCCTCCGAACGCGCCGAACTGCGCCGCGCCGCCCAGCCGCCCGTGCCGCCCGGCCCCGCCGCCCCGCGGCTCCCCCTGCTGGAGCGGGACGAGAAGCGCGGCCAGCTCGTCCGCCTGCTCGGCCGCGGCCGCTCCATACGCCTCACCGGCCCCGTCGGCTCCGGACGCACCACTCTTCTCAATGTCGTGGCCGAGGAGTGCGCAGACCTCGCCCCCGACGGAGTCATACGGCTCAACGGCCTCGGCCGCACCCCCGCCGAGCTGCTGTACGACCTCTTCGCCGCGGTCTTCCGCGCCCCCCGGCACCGCCCGGAACGGGACGAACTGCTCACCTACGTCGCGGAGATCGGCGCGATCGTCGTCCTCGACGACCTGGAGTTCGGCGGCGCGCCCCTGGACGAACTGCTCGACGCCGCGCCCGAGTGCGCCTTCCTCTTCGCCGCCGCCCCCGACGTCGCCGCGCCTTCCTCCGACTCGCACATCGAGGAGATGGTGCTCACCGGCCTCGGCCGCAGCTCCTCGCTGGAGCTGCTGGAGCGCGCCGTGGACCGGCCGCTGACCGAGGACGAGACCAACTGGGCGGGCGACCTCTGGTTTGAGTCCGAAGGGCTGCCCCTGCGCTTCGTACAGGCCGGCGCCCTGCTGCGGCAGTGCGACAGCCTGCGCGCCGACCCCGAGGCCGTCGAGGACGCCAGCCCCTTCGAATCCGTCGGCGCCATCGAGGTGCCGCTGCCCACCCTCGGCGAGGGCGCGGCCCCGGCCGGCCTGCTGGCCTCCCGGATGAGCGCCTCCGCCCGCGAGGCCCTGCGCTTCGCCGTGGCACTCGGCGACGAGGTGCCCCACCAGGCGCATCTGCCGGCACTCGTCGGGGACACCCACGCGGACGCGGCCCTCGGCGAGCTGATGAGCTGCGGGCTGCTCTCCGCCGTCGGCGGCCGCTACCGGCTCGCGCCCGGAGTGGCCGCCCAGCTCACGGAGAAGGGCTACGCCGACGACGCCACGGCCCACGCCCACACCGCCGCCCAGCACTACGCCTGGTGGGCGGGCCACCCCTCGGTCAGCCCCGAACGGGCCGCGGGCGAGGCGGACGCGATGCTCGCCGCCCTGAGGGCACTCGTCCCCAGCGAGGAGGCCGGACACGCCAGCGCGGCCGTCCTGCTGGCCCGCAGCGCCGCCCCCGCCTTCGCCGCGGGCATGCAGTGGGGCGTCTGGGAGAAGACGCTCCGACTGGGCTCCGAGGCCGCCCGAATAGCGGGCGAAGTGGCCGAAGACGCCTACTTCCACCATGAACTGGGCGTGCTGGCGCTGTGCAACGGCAATGTCGACCGGGCCCGCGCCGAGTTGGAAGCCTCCATCGGCATGCGCGGCGCCCTCGCCGACAAGAGCGGCACGGTCGCCGGCCGCAGGGCGCTCGCCCTCGTCTCCGACCAGGCGCGGGGCGACTCCGGCGCCGTCGCGCCCCCGCTCACCGTGGGCGACGACAGCCCCGCGGCCCCCCGTCCCCCGTACGACTCGTCCGAGGCGCCGACCGCGGGCCTCCCGGCGATCGTCTCGCAGACCTTCTCCACCTCCGACCGGAAGCCCGCGTCCGCGTCTGCTCCGGGACCTTATCCCGGGTCGGTGCGGCCGGAGCTGCCGCCGGGCGCGGCGGCGTCGCGGGGACCGCTGGACGACGAGCCCATGACCGTCATGACGAGCCGGGTCGCGCCCCTCGCGCCCCTCGCGGGCCTCAAGGACCGGTTGTCCGGCGGTGTGTCCGGAGTGTCCCGGCTGTCGCTCCTCAGCGGGGCCCGGCGCAATCTGGTGGCCGTGGGCGCGGGCGCTCTGCTCGCCGCCGTGCTGGGCACCGTGGTGACGCTCGGCGCGACCTCGGACCAGGAGAATCCTCCCGGGGAGAAGGTGCGCCAGGGCCAGTCGGCGAACGAGGACGACACCGACACCGGCCTCGACGCGGATGTGCCGGTCGCCGACACCCCCAGCAGCCTCCACGCCCCGAGCGACGCGCCCTCGTCCTCTTCCTCGGACGGGACGACGCCGAGTCCCGGCTCCTCGTCCTCGGTCCCGGCGGCGGGCGGCGGCTCCACACCGACGACGGGGCAGTCCCGCCCGGGTCAGAATCCGACGACCCCCGGACAGCCGAGTCGGACGCCGACCCAGACGACGCCGGGCACCGGTTCGCCGTCGTCGCCTACGCCCAAGCCCTCGCCGACGGACTCTGGCGGGTCGCCGACGCCCACCCCCACACAGACGGAGCCGGGCCCGACGCCTGACCCGACGCCCACGGGTACGGAGGACTCCGGCGGTGAGGCCGGCGGCACCGGCGAAGGCGGAGGCGGCACCGGTACGGACACCACCGCCAGCGCCCCCCACGCCACCCCCACCACCGCGACCTCGTCGGCCGCCTCCGGCTCCGCCGACTCGCCCGCCGAGACCGGGTCGGAGCCGAGCAGCGGCTCGCCCTCCGGTTCGGGGTCGGGCAGCCCCGTCATCTGACGGTCCGGCCGGGGCGGACGCCCCTCGAACGCGCTCGGCCCCGGACGGCGATGCCGTCCGGGGCCATGCTCGCGCCCGTCGCGCTCAGAAGAGCCGCAGCTTGTCGTCCTCGATGCCGCGCAGCGCGTCATAGTCCAGCACCACACAGCCGATCCCGCGGTCCGTCGCCAGCACCCGCGCCTGCGGCTTGATCTCCTGGGCCGCGAAGACGCCCTTCACCGGTGCCAGGTGCGGGTCGCGGTTGAGCAGTTCCAGATAGCGGGTGAGCTGCTCCACACCGTCGATCTCACCGCGTCGCTTGATCTCCACTGCGACGGTCCCGCCGTCCGCGTCCCGGCAGAGGATGTCCACCGGCCCGATCGCGGTGGGGTATTCACGCCGGATCAGGCTGTAGCCCTCGCCCAGTGTCTCGATCCGGTCGGCGAGTAGCTCCTGGAGATGGGCTTCCACGCCGTCCTTGATGAGTCCGGGGTCCACGCCCAGTTCATGCGAGGAGTCATGGAGAACCTCCTCCATGGTGATGATCAATTTCTCGCCTGCCTTGTTGACCACCGTCCATACGCTGTCCTCGTCTTCCTTCAGCGTGCACGGCGGGGACATCCAGTTGAGCGGTTTGTACGCTCTGTCGTCCGCGTGGATGGACACGCTGCCGTCCGCCTTGACCAGGATCAGACGGGGGGCGGAGGGCAGATGGGCGGTGAGCCGGCCCGCGTAGTCCACGGAGCAGCGGGCGATGACGAGACGCATGGTCCGCAACGCTACTCGACGGACGCGGTCGCGCGCGATTCGCCCTGGAAGCCCCGTTCGCCGATGGCCGGTTGTACTCCCAATCTTCTGGTGCCCTCTGGACAGCGCACTTACCGTGGAGACGGGAGGTCGTCGGTTGTGCACTCTGCGTCGCTGTGCGTCGTCGATCCGCCGCGCACGTCGGCGCCTCCTTCCCTGCCCGTAAGGCCTCCGTCCTCACTCGGGGGCCGCGAGAGGAGAACTCATGTCGCTCGACGTCTCACCGGCGCTGTTGGATCAGGCCGAGCGAGGCGAGGTCGACGAAGCCGCCTTCGTCGACTGCGTCCGGACCTCCCTGCCCTTCGCATGGGAGATGATCAGTTCTCTGGTGGCTCAGCTGAAGGTGGACGGCGGCGACTTCGCCGACAACCAGACGCCTCCGCCGGACGAGCAGGCCCGCGGCCAGCTGCTGCGCGCGCTCGCGAGTGACGCCATACGCGGCGCGCTGCAGAGGCACTTCGGAGTACGTCTGGCGTTCCAGAACTGTCACCGCGTCGCGGTGTTCCCTCTGGACCCCTCGGTGGACAAGCGGCTCGCCCGCTTCACCTCCTCGCGGGCCCAGCTGCTCAACCAGTCGCCGGAACTGCGCGACTGCTGAACTTCTGCTGCCGCTCCGCATCGCGGGAGGTGCATCTGGTGGCGGGGCGGCAGCGTCAGCCGAGCGGAGTCAGTCGAGCAGCGTCGGTCGAACAGAGACGTCGGGCAGCGTCAGTCGAGCAGCGGCAGCACCTCGGCGCCCAGCCGCCGGACGTTCTCCTCGGTGGCCGCCAGATCTCCGGAGCCTTCGGCGAGCAGGGCGAAGCGGGTGATGCCGGTGCGCTCCGAGGTGGCCGCGATACGGTCCGCGGCGAGGCGGGGCGGGCCCACCGGGTGCAGGGAGCACAGCAGTTCGGTGTAGGACACCGGATCGCGCATCGCGCGGCGCCGCCCGTCGACGGTGACATGGGCGTCAAGCCCCTGCTTGAGCCAGCCCGGCATGGCCTTCACCAGAGTCTGCGTCGCCTCCTCCCGGCCGTCCTCGATCTGTACCACTCCGGCGGACACATGTGCGGCTTTGTCCACTTCTTCCTGTGAACGGCCCGCGGCAAGCGCCTGCTTGCGCCATAGTGCGACCATGTCCGCCTTTTCTTCGTCGCCGCAGTGCATCCCCAGCAGCATCGGGAGGCCGCGCACCGCGGCCCGCTCGACGCTCTTGGGAGACGTGCAGGCGATGACCACCTCGGGCCCGGAGCCGCTGCCGGACCCGGCGGCCCCGTCGGCGGCGGAGTGCGGGTCGGCGATCAGCTCGTCGGGCCTGGGCACGACGGCCACTTCGCGGAAGCTGAATCGTTCCCCCTCGTGTCCGACACGGGGTTCGCGCAGCCAGCGCAGCAGCAGGTCGAGAGACTCGGGGAAGTCCTTCTCGTATGCCTCCAGGCCTGCGCCGAACACCTCCAGGTCCACCCAGGGGCCGCCGCGGCCCACGCCCAGGGTGAACCGCCCGCCGGAGGTGAGGTGCAGCAGCGCCGACTGCTCCCCCAGCGCCACCGGATGGACGGTCGGCAGCACGCTGACGGCGGTGCCGACCCTGATCCGCCGGGTGCGGCCCAGCAGCAGCGCGGCGAGCGTCACGGCCGACGGGCATACCCCGTACGGTACGAAGTGGTGCTCCGCCAGCCACACCGAGTCCAGCCCGGCCTCCTCGGCGACTTCGGCGCTCCGCACCGCTCGATGCAGCGCCTCCCCCTGCCCTTGGCCCGGAAACTGGGCCCCCAGTACGAACGTTCCCACGCGCATCGCCTTCTGCCTCCTTGCGGCCGACGCGTCACTCCCCCTGACCGCATTAACGTCTGACACGTGCCATGGGCACGGCCATCCGTGAAGTTCTTGCGATTTTCCGGTAACTCATGATGACGGTCGTCACCGTGGAGGGTCTTGCGGTACACGTACCCGCTGACACGGACCGTAGGCTGGAGGGGAACTGTCCGGACTTGCCCCGTGAGGTGTCACGTGTCCCCGCGCCGCAACCGCCCCCGTGGGGGCGAGCGATCCGACGAACGCCGCAGTGAAACGGCCGGCCGGTACGGCGGGTTCGGGCGCAGCGAGTCCTGGCAGGGCGAGGAGTGGTCGGTCCGCCATGTCGCCGGGGCGAGTGCCGCGGGTAAGACGTACCGCTGCCCCGGCTGCGATCAGGAGATCCCCTCCGGCATGCCGCATGTGGTGGCGTGGCCGGAGTACGGCGGCGTCGACGACCGCAGGCACTGGCACAAGGCGTGCTGGAACGCGAAGGACCGCCGCACCGCGAGGGTGCAGCGGTCCCGTAACGCGCCGAGGCACTGAGCAGGCCGGCAGGCTGACGGGCCGCGTGCCCGGCCCCGGTCAGATGCGCCTGGTCAGATGTGCCTTGTCGGACGTGCCCGGTCAGCCGTGCCCGGCCCCGGTCGACATGCTCGGTTCTGACGTGCCCGGTCGACGTGCCCCGTCAGACGTCGCGCGTGCGGAGCAGGGCGAACGCGCCGGCCATCGCGACCGCCGTCACGCCCATGACGATCCACAGCGGCTGCCAGCCGGTCGGCCCGGACGTCGTCACCGCGGAGTCGTAGAGCACGCCGATCTGGTTGGGGATCGAGTACTGGAACAGCGCCTCCTGCACATCGCGGAGCGACTCGGAGAACATGAAGATCGCGACCACGAGGGGAAGCAGCATCACCCCGATCATGATGGTGATCGCGCCCGCCGAGTGCCGGATCAGCGCGCCGACGGCCAGCGCCAGCAGACCCAGGACCGCGACATAGAGACCGACGCCCACGGTGGCGCGGAACCAGTCCTCGCCCGACGGCTCGCCGCCGACGATGCCGACCTGCACGGCGCCGACGATCGCCGTCGTGACCGTGGTGAGGGTGAAGACCAGCAGGAAGAAGACGATCGCCTTGGCGGCCAGCACCCGGCCGCGGCTGGGGCAGGCGGTCAGCGTCGTGCGGATCATCCCGGTGCCGAACTCCGAGGAGATGGTCAGCACGCCCAGCGTCATCACGCAGATGCTGCCGAGCAGCACCCCGGAGAAGCCGAGGGAGAGCACCGACTGGCCTTCGAGGTCGGGATCGGCGGCGGCCACGAGGCTCGCCGTGAGCAGCCCGAGGCCGACCATCAGCACGATCATCACGCCGAGCGTCCACATCGTGGAGCGCACCGAGCGGATCTTGGTCCACTCGGAGGCGAGGGCGTCGCCGAGGTGGGTGTTGCGCACCGGGATCGGCGAGGTGTAGGAGGCGCCGGGTGCGCCCTGCTGCTGGTACGGGGTGGTCATCGGGCGTCCTCGGACGTGGTCGGGCCGGCGGGCGGAGCAGTGGGGGAGGAGGGAGCAGCGGGGGCGGGGCCGCCGGGAGCGGCAGCGGGCGGCGCGGGAGTCCCCTGTGCATCGGGGTGCTGGCCCGGCTGGGGTGGCGGCGGGGCGTAGAAGCCCTGCTGCGGCACCTCGGGGATCTGCTGCTCGTGTCCCGGAACCGGCCCCATGGCGCCCATCGGCGGCTGCTGCATCAGACCCGCCTTCTGGTCGGCGGTGGAGCGGTAGTCGACGGCGCCCTGCGTCATCCGCATATAGGCCTCCTCGAGCGAGGCCTGGTGCGGGGAGAGCTCCCACAGCCGTACGTCGGCCTCGTGAGCGAGGTCGCTGATGCGCGGCAGCGGAAGCCCCGTCACCCGCAGCGCGCCGTCCGGCTCCGGCATGACCTGGCCGCCGGCCTCCGTGAGGGCCGCGGACAGTTTCTCGCGCTGCTCTGCCTCGGTCTGCGGGGTGCGGACCCGGGCGAAGTCGGCCGAGTTGGCCGAGATGAAGTCCCTGACGCTCATGTCCGAGAGGAGCTGGCCACGGCCGATCACGATCAGATGGTCGGCGGTGAGCGCCATCTCGCTCATCAGATGGGAGGAGACGAAGACCGTACGGCCCTCGGCGGCGAGCTGCTTCATCAGATTGCGGACCCAGAGGATGCCCTCGGGGTCGAGGCCGTTGACCGGCTCGTCGAAGAGCAGCACCTGCGGATCGCCCAGCAGCGCAGCCGCGATGCCCAGGCGCTGGCCCATGCCGAGCGAGAACCCCTTGGAGCGCTTCTTGGCGACCTCCTGCAGGCCGACCACGCCGAGCACCTCGTCGACCCGGCGGGCCGGGATGCCGGACAGCTGGGCCAGCGACAGCAGATGGTTGCGCGCGCTGCGCCCGCCGTGCACGGCCTTGGCGTCCAGCAGCGCGCCGACCTGCCGCGGCGCGTTCGGCAGCTGCTTGAACGGACGGCCGCCGATTGTCACATGGCCCCCGGAGGGCTGGTCAAGCCCGAGGATCATGCGCATCGTCGTCGACTTCCCGGCGCCGTTGGGTCCGAGGAACCCGGTCACCAGCCCCGGCCTCACCTGGAAGGAAAGGTTGTACACGGCCGTCTTCGCGCCGTAGCGCTTGGTCAGGCCGACTGCCTCGATCATTCTCCAGCCCCATCGACTTTGCGGGTCGTCGGGCACACGCCGCCATCCGGCCGTACGCCCCCGTAAGAGTTAGGAGGATAGCCGTGCCTTGACGGTTCCGGCCAAGCCGAAAGTGACCGGCAGATGGCCGACGGGGTCGGGACGCCCCTCCCGGCCTGGTCAGGCGTCGCGCTTCTTCAGCACCAGATAGCCGCCGAGCAGTGCCGCCGCCACCCACGCGCACATGATCCCCAGCCCGCCCCAGGGTCCGTACGGGGCTACATCGCTGCCCAGGGCGTCCGGCACCACCTGCATGATCTTTGAGCCGGCCTGGTCGGGGAAGTACTGGGCGACCGTCTTCGCCTTTGGCACGGAGATCAGGATCTGGGAGACCAGGAAGAAGAACGGCACCAGGATGCCCAGGGACAGGATCGAGGAGCGCAGCATCGTCGCCACGCCCATCGAGAACAGCGCGATCAGCCCCATGTAGAGGCCGCCGCCGATGACCGCGCGCAGCACGTTGTCCGCGCCGAGCGTCGTACGGTGCTCGCCCAGCAGCGCCTGGCCGGCGAAGAAGGCCAGAAAGCTGGTGACCATGCCGACAGCCAGCGCCAGCGCGGTGGCCACCGCCATCTTGCTGAAGAGGAACGTCGCACGCTGCGGAACCGCGGCCAGCGAGGTGCGGATCATGCCCGAGCTGTACTCGGTGCCCACGACCAGCACACCGAAGACCACCATGGCGAGCTGGCCGAGGATCATCCCGGAGAAGCTGACGAACGTCGGGTCAAACGTCGCCTGCTCCAGCTCGGACAGCTCGTCGAAGGTGGCTTTCATCAGGGCGCTGATCCCGGCGCTCATCGCGACGGTGACCACCAGGGCGCTCACCAGCGTCCAGACGGTGGAGGAGACCGTACGGACCTTGGTCCACTCGGACTGCAGGACGGCGGGTACGGAGGCCATCGGTCACGCTCCCTTGCGGCTGCTGCGACGGCGCCGCCGCTCTTCGTAGCTCCGGCCCCACTGCACGGCCGGCTGCCCCGGCTGATCCGGCGCGCCCGGCGGGGTCGGCGCGCCCGGAGGCGCCTCGGCCGGGACGCCGTGCTCGCCCGCGGCATGCGCGTGGTACTCCACCGAGGCGGCGGTCATCTGCATGAACGCCTCCTCCAGAGAGGCACGTTGCGCGCTCAGCTCATGCAGGGTGATCTGATGCCGGGCTGCCAGCTCCCCGATCTGCTCGGCGGTCGCACCGTCGATCTCCAGCACACCGCTGCCCGCCTCGACGGCGGTCAGCCCCTCGGCGCGCAGCACGTCGAGCACCCGCTCCCGCTGCGGTGAACGCATCCGCACATAGCTGCGCGAGTTCTCCTGGATGAAATCCGCCATCGACGTGTCGGCCAGCAGCTTTCCCTGCCCGATCACAATCAGATGATCGGCGGTCAGGGCCATTTCGCTCATCAGATGGGAGGAGACGAAGATCGTCCGTCCTTCGGCGGCGAGCTGCTTCATCAGATTGCGGATCCAGTGAATTCCCTCGGGGTCAAGGCCGTTGACCGGCTCGTCGAACATCAGGATCTCGGGATCGCCGAGCAGCGCGGATGCGATGCCGAGCCGCTGGTTCATACCGAGCGAGAAGCCCTTGGACTTCTTCCGGGCCACGGCCGTGAGACCGACGAGGTCCAGCACCTCGCGCACCCGGGACGCCGGGATGCGGTTCGACTGGGCGAGACACAGCAGATTGTTGTAGGCGCTGCGCCCGCCGTGCATCGCCTTGGACGCCTCCAGCAGCGCCCCGATGTACTTCAGCGGCTCCGCGAGGTCCCGGTAGTGCCTGCCGTCGATGCGGACCGTGCCGCTGGTCGGATTGTCGAGGTCCAGCATCATGCGCATCGTGGTCGACTTGCCCGCGCCGTTCGGCCCGAGGAATCCCGTCACCACGCCCGGCCGCACCGTGAAGGACAGATGGTCGACCGCCACCTTCGCGCCGAAGTGCTTGGTGAGACCCTCGAGCTCGATCATGCGGCCACGCTAAGGGGGAAGCCTGCCCTCCGCCACCGGGCGGCGCCACTTTTCGCTGCGGACTCGGGTGCGGACTCAGCTGCGGACTCGGCTGCGGACACAAACGCCGGAGGGGCTGATCTCTCAGCCCCTCCGGCGCTCGGGGAACGGGGTCCGGGCGGAGCCCCTGAAAGCTCGGCGGTCAGCGCGACTGCTGAGCAGGAACTCCCCGGGTGATCGGCTCGTCGTCCGCGGGCGCGCCCGCCGCGGCCACCGCGGCGCCCGTCAGCGTGGCCAGCATCTCGCGGACGTTGGTCAGCTGGGCGTTGATGGAGTCGCGGCGGTTCGTCAGCGCCGCCAGCTCGCGCTCCGATTCGCTGCGGATGCGGTCCGCCTTGGCGTTGGCGTCGGCCACGATGTCCTCGGCCTGGCGCTGCGCCGTCTCCACCGTCTGACGGGCCCGGCGCTCCGCGTCCGTGCGCAGCTTCTCGGCCTCCAGCCGGAGCTGCTCGGCGCGGTGCTCGATCTCCGCCAGCCTCTTCTCCGCCTTCGCCTGACGCGATGCCAGGTCGCGCTCGGACTGCTCGCGCCGCTTGGCGAGGTTCGTCTCGAAGTCGGCAGCGGCCTGGGCGGCCTTGGCGCGGGTCTCCTCGAAGAGCGCGTCCGCCTCCTCCCGCTTGGACTGCGCGTCCTTCTGCGCGTCGGCGCGCAGCGTGCTGGCCTCGCCCTTGGCCTTCTCGACGATGCGGACGCCCTCGTCCTCCGCCTTCGCCTTGCGCTCCGCGGCGAACGACTCGGCGTCATTGCGTACCTGCTGGGCGGCGGACTCGGCGAGTTCCCGGTGCTGCTCGGCAGCGCGGCGGGCCTCCTCGCGCAGGTCCTTCGCCTCTTCCTCGGCGAGGCGGAGGATCTTCTCCACGCGCGCACCGAGGCCCGCGTACGACGGCTCCGCGTCGTTGACCTGGGCCTGGGCGTTCTGCGTCTCGAGGTGGAGCTCCTCGATGCGCTTCTCCAGAGAAGTGATGCGGGCCAGAGCACTGTCTCGGTCTGCGACGAGTTTGGTAATGCGGTCATCCACCTGACCGCGGTCGTAACCACGCCGCACGAGCTCGAAGCCGAAGGGGGAGGAAGTGTCGCTCATGGGGTTCCTGTCGAATGAGACCGGTGAGGTGTTAGGGGGAATCCTAGGGGTCGAAGCGGCGTGTCATCGAGCGTATGCCCGTTTGATCTGGAGAATGTCCAGCCTTTTGAGTGGCTAGCCGTCGGACGACTTGCCACTCGAACGTGTAACTCCGGCCGTGGCGCCCGCTTTGACTCCCGAGCCCTCTTTGCCGCCGCCCCCGGGGGCTTCGAAAGACTCCAACGCCTCGAGCACATCCTGGACACGGGAGATCTCCGCCTGAATGTCCTCGCGCCTGCGCACCAGCACCTCCAGCTCCCGCTTGCCCTCGGCGATCAGCTCGTCCGCCTCCCGCTCGGCCTCCGCCTTGACCGCCTCGGCCTCCCTGACGAGCCCGGCCTTCTTCTGCTCCGCCTCCTTGAGCAGCCCCTCCGCACGCTTGACCGCGGCGATCCGCACCTTGCTCGCCTCCGAAGAGGCCTCGGACATGAGCTCCTTGGCCTTGGCCTCGGCTTCCTCCCGCTGCTCGGTCGCGGCCTTCACCAGCTGGTCGGCCCGCTCGCCCGCGGTCTTCAGCTGCTCGGCGGTCTCCTTGCGGGCCCGCTCGTGCAGCTCCTCGACCTCCGCCTCGGTACGGGCCCGCAGCTCCTCGCCGCGTTCCCTTATGGCGGCCGCGTCCCGGCGTGCGCCGACGAGCAGCTCGTCGGCGTCCGTACGGGCCTTCTCCACCAGGGTGTTGCCCTGCACCGTCGCCTCGGAGACGATCCGCTCGGCCTCCTTGCGGGCCGCGCCGACCATCGTGTCGGCCTGCTCCTCGGCCTCCGTGGCGGCGCGCAGCGCCTCCTCCTGGGCCTTGGAGATGAGCTGATCCGCCTGCTCGGCCGCGTCCGCGCGACGCTTGGCCGCCGCCTCGCGGGCCTCGTCGACGGTGCGGTCGGCCTCCTCGCGCGCCTCGGAGCGCATCTTCTCGGCCGCCGCCTCGGCGTCCGCCCTGACCTTCTCCGCCTCGGCCGCGATCCGCCCGGCCGCCTGCTGCGCCGACCCCACCGTCTCGGCGGCTTCGGCGCGCAGCCGCTCCGCCTCGCCGGCGGCTTCGGCGATGAGCTGGTCGGCCTGCTCGGCCGCGTCCGCGCGGCGCTTGGCCGCCGCCTCGCGGGCCTCGTCGAGGACCTGTTCGCCGTCGGCGCGGGCGGCGGCGCGCAGCTGCTCGGCCCGGGTCTCGCCGTCGGCCTTGACCTGTTCGGCCTCGGTGCGCAGCCGGGCGGCGTCCGCCTCCGCCGCAGCCAGCACCTCGGCAGCCTCGGTGCGCAGCCGCTCGGACTCGGACGTCGCCTCGCCGATGAGCAGATCGGCCTGGGCCGCCGCGTCGGTGCGGATGCGGTTAGCGTCCTCGCGAGCCTCGGCTCGGGTACGCGTCGCGTCCTGCTCGGCGGAGGCCAGCGCGTCGGACGCCTCGGTGCGCATCCGCTGCGCGTACTCCGAGGACTCGGTGCGCAGCCGCTCGGATTCGGCGATCGCCTCCGAAACGGTGCGCTCCGCCAGCTCCTTGGCCGCTTCCGTCTCCTCGTGCGCACGCTCCCGCAGCCGGGTGGCGTCCTGCGAGGCGCGCTCCCGCTCGTCGTAGGCGTCGGTGCGGACCCGGTCCGCCTCCTCCTGCGCCTCTGTACGCGTGCGCTCCGCCGCGTGCTCTGCAGCGGACCGCAGCCCGGCGATCTCCTCCTCGGCCTGCTCGTGCAGACCGGCGACCGAGTCCCGCACCTGCTGCGCGGTCTGCTCGGCGGCCGCGACCATCTCCGAGGCCCGGTGCTCGGCCTCCTCGACCAGGCGCTGGGCCTCGGCCTCCGCGTCCTCGACCCGCTTGCGCGCCGAGGCCAGCAGCTCCTCGCTCTGCTCGCGCGCCCGCCGGCGCTCCTGGTCGGCCTCCGCTCGGGCCGAACCGAGGGTCTCCTCCGCCTCACGGCGCCGCCGGGCGGCCTCCTCCGCCGCGGCGGCCAGCGCCTCCGCGGCCTCCGCGCCCACCCGCTCGGCCGCCGCGGCCGCCTCGGAGCGGATTCGGTCCGCGTTCTCCTGCGCCTCGGTGCGCAGCCGCTCCGCTTCCGCGGCCGCCTCGCTCTGCAGCCGGGACGCGGCCGTCTCGCCCTCCGCACGCGCCGCCGAGGCGTCGGCCGCGGCCTCGGTGCGCAGCCGGTCCGCCTCCTGCTCGGCCTGCTCCCGCAGCCCCCGCAGCCGCTCGGCCGCCTCGGTGCGCAGCCGCTCGGTCTCCTCGGCCGCCTCGCGCCGGATCCGCTCGCCCTCGCCGCGCGCCTCCGCCAGCGCCTGCTCCGCCGCGGCAAGCCGCTCCTCGGCCTCCGCGTGCAGCCGGTTCAGCTCCTCGGCGGCTTCCGCTCGCCGCGCCTCGACGCCCTGCTCGGTCTCCTCGCGCAGCTGCGCTGCGGCCTCCTCGGCCGCCGCCGTCACCGCCTGGGCCTGCTCCTCGGCCTCGGTGCGCAGCCGCTCGGCCTCGGCGCGGGTCCGCTCCAGGGTCTCCTCGGCCTGCCTGCGCAGCGTCGTGGCCCGCTCGATGGCCTCCGTACGGACCTTCTCGCTGTCCGAGCCGGCCGCGGCCCGCAGTTCGTCGGCGTCCGTGCGGGCCTTCGTCAGCAGCTCCTCGGCGGTGCGGGCCGCCTCCTCGATCTGCTGCACGGCCTCGCGGCGGGCCTCGCCGCGGATCCGCTCGCCCTCCGCCACCGCCTCGGCGCGCAGCTGCTCGGCCTCGCCGCGCAGCCGCCGCGCCTCCTCCTGCAGCTCGACGGTCTTGGCGCGGTACTCCTTGGTGTCGTCCTTGGCGGCGCCCTTGAGCTGGTCCGCCTGGTCCTCGGCCTCGGCGCGCAGCCGGTCCGCCTCGGCCTCGGCCTCGCGGCGGATGCGTTCGGCCTCCTCGGCCGCCGCGCGGGTGGTGCCCTGGGCGTCCTCCGAGGCCTTGCTGAGCACCTCCTCCGCGGTGCGCGCCGCCTTGGCGAGCTGCGCCGCGGAGTCCTCGGCCGCCGCCGTACGCGCTTTCTCCGCTGCCTCGGCGACCAGCTTCTCGGCCTCGGCGCGGGCGTCCTGCAGGGCCTGCTCGGCCTCGGCCTTGAGGGCTTCGGCCTCCTTGGTGGCCTCGCCGACCAGCCGGGCGATCTCGGCCTTCGCGGTGCGGGTGCGCTGTTCGTTGACGGATTCGGCGGACGCCAGCTGCTTGGCGGCCGACTCCTTGGCCTCCGTGAGGACCTTCTCGGACTCCGTGCGCGCCTCGCGCAGCCGCTCGTCCGCTTCCTGAATGCGCTGTTCCGCGGAACGGCTGAGCTCCGCGGCCTGCTGCCTGGCCTGCTCGGACTCGGCCGTGGTCGACGAACGCAGCTGCTCGGCGTGGGCGGTGGCCTCCTGCGCCTGGCTGGAGGCGGCGTTGAGCAGCCGCTCGGCGTCCTTGCGGGCGCGGAGCAGGATCGCCTCGGCCTCGCTGCGGGCGGTCTCCGCTTCGGAGGAGACCCGCCTGCGGGTCTCCTCCGCCACCCGCGCGGCCTCGGCGCGGGCGGTGGCCAGGGCCTGCTCGGCCTCGCTGCGGGACTCCTCCAGCAGCCGGCGGGCCTGGGACTCGCTGCGGGCGCGGAGCTGCTCGGCCCAGGCGACGTTCTCGTTGACATGCGCCTCGACGGTCTGCCGGCGCTCGGCCAGCTCCCGGTCCAGCTGCTGGCGGCGCTGGTTGGCCTCGGCGTGCAGTTCGGCCTGGAGCCGGGCCTGGTGCTCGGCGTGCTCCTGGAGGATGCGCTGGGTCTGGGCGCGGGCCTCGCGCAGTTCGCGCTCGGCGTCCATGCGCATCTGGTCGGCCTGGAGCTGCGCGTTCCGCAGCATCTGCTCGGCCTGGTAGCCGAGGTCCGCGCTGTCGTAGGCAGGACGGGACGCGAGAGCGCGCCGCGCCTCATGGAGCTTGGCGCGCAACACCTCGACCTGGTAGCCGAGGTCTTCGGCGTGCTGGACGGCCTTCTCCCGCTCGGTCTTCAGCCGGTCCATCTCGGCTTCGAACCGCGAAAGGTGGTCGTCGTCAGCTCGGTGGCTCTCCTGGCGTTCGTAGCCCCGCACTGCGCGGTCCCATCCGTCCCCTGGTTAACAATTCTCCACACGAGCACCGTCCGACGGCGAACGGCCCCCCGGGGAATGGTGACAGATCAACGGCGGGGACGCGGCACGGCCCCGAACCCGGCCCCGGCCCGGAACAGCCCACTCTACCGGGCCGGGGATGTGTGCGGTCAGTGCTCCGCAGAGTCGTCCGGGGCCGAGGTGACCAGCTCCGTCAGCACTCCGTGGCAGTCCTTGGGGTGCAGGAACGTGATGCGGGAGCCCATCGAACCGATACGGGGCTCGTCGTACAGCACACGTACGCCCTTGTCCCGGATCGACTGCGCGTCCCCGTCTACGTCCGCCGTCCCGAACGCGATGTGGTGCACGCCCTCGCCGTTCTTGGCCAGCCACTTGCCGACCGCGGAGTCCTCGCGGGTGGGCTCCAGCAGCTGGAGGTAGGAGGCCCCGCCGTCGGAGGTCTCGTTGATCTTGAGCATGGCCTCGCGCACGCCCTGCTCCTCGTTGACCTCGGTGTGGAAGACCTCGAAGCCGTACGTGGCCCGGTAGAACTCCACGGTCTTGTCGAGGTCGAAACAGGCGATCCCGATGTGGTCGATTCGCGTCAGCATGCCCCCAGTGCAGCGCTCCGGACACGGTTACGCAACGTGCGCGCGATCACACCGGTCGGCCGGTGACCCGACCGCGTACCGCTCAGTACATTTGAGGTAAACCCTCGTTCACTCCTCAGCCGTCGCGCTGGAAGGGGAATCGCGCCTCATGTCTGGAACGACCGGTACCACCTCAGTGATCGTCGCGGGCGCCCGTACGCCCATGGGCCGTCTGCTCGGCTCGCTCAAGTCCTTCTCCGGCGCCGACCTCGGCGGCTTCGCCATCAAGGCGGCGCTGGACCGGGCGGGCATCTCCGGCGACCAGGTGCAGTACGTGATCATGGGCCAGGTGCTGACGGCCGGGGCGGGCCAGATCCCGGCCCGGCAGGCAGCCGTCAAGGCCGGCATCCCGATGGGCGTGCCCGCGCTCACCGTCAACAAGGTGTGTCTCTCGGGCCTGGACTCCATCGCGCTGGCCGACCAGCTGATCCGCGCCGGAGAGTTCGACATCGTCGTGGCCGGCGGCCAGGAGTCCATGACCAACGCACCGCATCTGCTGCCGTCCCGCGAGGGCGTCAAGTACGGCTCGATGCAGGTGCTCGACTCGATGGCGCACGACGGCCTCACCGACTCCTTCGAGGGCATCGCCATGGGCGAGTCCACGGAGAAGCACAACGCGCGCCTCGGCATCGGCCGCGCCGAGCAGGACGAGATCTCCGCGCTCTCCCACCAGCGGGCGGCCGCCGCACAGAAGAACGGCCTGTTCGAGGCCGAGATCACCCCGGTCGAGGTGCCGCAGCGCAAGGGCGACCCGGTGCTGGTCACCAAGGACGAGGGCGTGCGGCCCGAGACCACGGCGGAGACCCTCGGCAAGCTGCGCCCGTCCTTCGCCAAGGACGGCACGATCACGGCCGGCTCGTCCTCGCCGATCTCGGACGGCGCGGCAGCGGTCGTGGTGATGAGCAAGGCCAAGGCCGAGGAGCTCGGCCTGGAGTGGATCGCGGAGATCGGCGCGCACGGCAATGTGGCGGGCCCGGACAGCTCCCTGCACTCCCAGCCGTCCAACGCCATCCGCCACGCGGCCGGCAAGGAGGGCATCGCCGTCGAGGATCTTGACCTCATCGAGATCAACGAGGCGTTTGCCGCGGTGTCGGTGCAGTCAATGAAGGAGCTCGGGGCAAGCCCGGAAAAGGTGAACGTCAACGGCGGCGCCATCGCCCTCGGCCACCCCATCGGCATGTCCGGCGCGCGCCTGGTGCTCCACCTTGCACTGGAGCTCAAGCGCCGGGGCGGCGGAGTGGGCGCGGCGGCGCTGTGCGGCGGCGGCGGCCAGGGCGATGCGCTGATCGTCCGGGTGCCGGTGAAGTAAGAGACGCGACGGTACGCGAAACAGGGAGCTGTGTGATGGTGGACGTCCCCCAGCTGGTCGCTCAGGCGAGGGAGGGCCGGCCGAGGGCCGTCGCCCGGCTGATCTCCCTGGTGGAGGGGGCGTCCCCGCAGCTGCGCGAGGTGATGGCGGCGCTCGCCCCGCTGGCCGGCAACGCCTATGTGGTCGGGCTGACCGGTTCGCCGGGCGTCGGCAAGTCCACGTCCACGTCGGCGCTGGTGACGGCGTACCGGCGGGCCGGGAAGCGGGTCGGCGTGCTCGCCGTCGACCCGTCGTCGCCGTTCTCGGGCGGCGCGCTGCTGGGCGACCGGGTGCGGATGTCGGAGCACGCCTCCGACCCCGGCGTCTACATCCGCTCCATGGCCACCCGCGGGCATCTCGGCGGCCTCGCCTGGGCCGCCCCGCAGGCGATCCGCGTCCTGGACGCGGCCGGCTGCGACGTGATCCTCGTCGAGACGGTCGGCGTCGGCCAGTCCGAGGTGGAGATCGCCTCCCAGGCGGACACCTCCGTGGTGCTGCTGGCGCCGGGCATGGGCGACGGCATCCAGGCGGCGAAGGCCGGCATCCTGGAGATCGGCGATGTGTACGTCGTCAACAAGGCCGACCGCGACGGCGCGGACGCCACCGCCCGCGAACTCAACCACATGCTGGGCCTGGGCGAGGCCCGCACGCCCGGCGACTGGCGGCCGCCGATCGTGAAGACGGTCGCGGCGCGGGCGGAGGGCGTCGACGAGGTCGTCGAAGCCCTGGAGAAGCACCGCGCCTGGATGGAGGAGCACGGCGTCCTCGCGGAGCGCCGCACCCGCCGCGCGGCCGACGAGGTCGAGGCGATCGCGGTCACCGCCCTGCGCGCCCGCATCGCCGACCTGCACGGGGACCGCCGCCTCGGCACCCTCGCGGAACGCATCGTCGAGGGTGATCTTGACCCGTACGCGGCGGCGGACGAACTGGTGGCGGGTCTGACGGAGGGGTAGGGCCTTTCCGGGGGCTCCGCCCCCGCGCCCCGCGCCTCAATAGCCGGCGAGGCTTGAAGTTGCCCGACGTGCGGGCAGTTCAAGCCCGTCCGGCGATTGAGGACACGGCCGAAGGGGAGGGGCTCCTCCCAGCGGCAGCTGGGGGGTGAGGGCACGCCCTTCAGACCGTACGGGGTCTGGGGGTTTGCCCCCGGTTTCGGGAGGGGGCGGGGCGGGGAACAGCCCCCGGCCCCTCACACCGCCGGCTTGATGTTGTGGTTCCGCCGGAACACGTTCTCCGGGTCGTACTCCGCCTTGACCTTCGCCAGCCTCCGGTAGTTCTCCGGCCCGAACCCCGCCATCACCCGTTCCTCACCCTCGTCGCCGATGAAGTTCAGATACACGCGTCCGATGGCCCACGGCTGTGCGTCCTCCCGCACGGCGCGGACCCACCGCCTGGCCCGTTCGTCGTCTGCGGGGTCGGCCCAGACGCCGAAGGGGTGGACGGCCCAGGGCGCCGTGCGCCAGGGCACCGGGAAGGAGGAGTCGCCGCGGGCGACCGCGCCGCCCATGGGGAAGAGGACGTGCTGGGAGTTGGTGGGGACGGGCATGTCGGCGGCACGGTCGCAGAAGCGCCGTACGGCCTCGTCAGGGAAGGCGCGCAGGTACTCCGCCGACCAGTAGTTCCGCATGCCCGGCGGGTCGTCGAGCATGCACTGCAGTTCCGCGTACGGCGTCTCCTGGATGATCTCCACCTCGGGGCCCGGCGCCAGCAGCGGCCGGGCGAGCCGGCGCACGTCGGCCTCCGGGCCGGTGCAGGTGATCAGCACGGCGCAGACGGCCGTGCCCACCAGATGCTCGGGGACGAACTCCTCGGGCGGGCCCGTGATGTAGAGCAGACCGCCCCCGGCCTCGTCCGGCGCGGCCTCCATGAAGTCCCGGTACAGCCGCACCACCTCGTTGCCCTTGGCGGCCGGGAACATCAGCAGGGCGAAGGACAGCACCGGCAGCGGATGCAGCCTCAGTGTGATCGCCGTGGCCACGCCGAAGTTCCCGCCGCCCCCGTGGAGCGCCCAGAACAGCTCCGGGTTCTCGTCCTCGTCCGCGTGCACCTCACGGCCGTCCGCCGTCACCAGGTCGACGGCGGCCAGGTTGTCGCAGGCGAGCCCGAACTTCCGCTCCAGCCAGCCCGATCCGCCGCCGAGCGTGAAGCCGCCGACCCCGGTGGTGGACACCCGGCCGCCGGTCGTCGCAAGCGCGAACTGCTGGGTGGCCCGGTCCAGATGGCTCATCGTGGCGCCGCCGCCGACCCGCGCCGTGCGCGCCTCGGGGTCGACCGTGACCGCGTGCATCCGGCGCAGATCGACCACCAGTCCGCCGTCGTTGAGGGCGAGTCCCGCGACGCTGTGGCCGCCCCCGCGCACCGCCACGTCGAGGCCCTGCTCCCTGGCGAAGAGCACCGCGGCCGACACGTCAGCGGCCGTCTCGCACTGTGCGATCACCGCCGGACGGCGGTCGATCATTGCGTTGAAGATCGTCCTGGCCTCGTCATAGGCCGGGTCGTCGGGGAGGATCACATCCCCGGTGAGGCGTGTGCGGAGCGCTTCCAGCGACGGCTCGGCAAGACGGGGAGAAGTCATGGTGTGCCCCCTGTCCGAGAGGGGCGGACAGGACCTTCCCATCGTAAGGTCCGCCCACCCCGCCCGCGCGTCGGCGGAACGCCGCGCCGACAGCCGCGGCGTCGTGCCCGCTGCCACGGCGTCACGCGACGCCGCCACAGCGGGCGGCCGACGGCGTCGCCGGCCGGTCGCCCGTGCCTGTCGGCCCCCTGTGCCTGCGGGCCGCCGTGTCCTGCCGGTCGCCCGCGCCTGTCGGCCCTCCGTGCCTGTCGGCCCGGTGCCTGTCGGCCCGGTGCCTGTCGGCTTCCCGTGTCCTGCCGGCCCCCCCGTGCCTGCGGGTCGCCGTGTCCGGCCCGGGCCGCCCCGCTCGCGGATCAGGCCTTGCCGCGTCTGCCCCGCAGATGGTCCGCCACCGGCGACAGCGAATCGCGCAGCGCCTGCAGCGCCTCGGGCGACAGCAGATCGATGAAGTGCCTGCGCACCGACTCGACATGGTGCGGTGCGACCTTGCGCATGGTCTCCATGCCGTGCTCGGTGAGCACGGCGTACAGCCCCCGCCGGTCCGACTCGCAGTTCTCCCGGCGCACCAGTCCCGCGTTCTCCATACGTGTGATCTGGTGGGAGAGGCGGCTCTTGGACTGGAGGGTGGCCGTGGCCAGGTCGCTCATCCGCATACGGCGCTCGGCCGACTCCGAGAGGTTGACCAGGATCTCGTAGTCGTTGTTGGTCAGGCCGAACGGCTGGAGGTCCTTCTCGAGCTGGTGCATCAGCAGTCTGCTGACATCAAGGTGAGTGCGCCAGGCGCACTGCTCGGCATCGGTCAGCCAGCGGGTGGCCGTCTCGGTCTCCATATATGGATTCTACCTAAGAAGTTGAAAATCGGACGAAGTGAGGAGGTGCGACGCCCGGCACCCCGGCTTGTCCCCCGAGACCCCCGATACCGCGATAAGGGTGCACACGTTCGACGTCACACTCCGCAGACTACCGCTCACAGGCCGAAGCGACGCTGGAGGTCCCCGAGCTGACCGGGAAGACGCGGTGTCGAACCATGATGTCCTCCCGCCCCGGCCCCGCCGTGCGCCCCGTGCGACCCGTGGCCGCCACCGGGAACCCCCGGCTCATGCGGGACCGCGCCCGTGGCCTGATCCGGCAGCAGCGCCTCGCTCGACTGCAGCAGCACCGTGCCCGCCCCGACGAAGTCGAACTGGTGCTCCTCGCCGGACGTGCCGCCGATCCCGGTCAGTGCGCGCACGCCGCCCAGCACTCCCGACATATAGCCGTGATCGTAATGGTGGCAGGGCGAGGGGCAGTCCGCCCACCCGACCAGGGCCTGCGGGTCCACCCGGATCGGCGGCTCCATGAAGACCACGGGCCCGTTGGACGCGGCTACGAACTTGCCCGTGCCGATCAGCGTCAGAAACCCCGGGACGATCGACTGCTTGAGCGCCAGCGAGGGCTGGTACGCCAGCAGGTTCCCGGCCCGGATCGTCAGATTCCCGTCGTCCAGATCGTAGGAGTTGACATCGAAGGCCCGGTCGGCGAGCAGCATCTTGCCGCTGCCCTCGGCCACCACCCAGTCGCTCGCGTGCAGCGGCGAATGGAACGACGTCCGCATCAGCCGGTCCAGTCGGCCGTGGCCGATTCCGTTGAAGTCGATCCGCCCGTAGTAGGCGATCATCTTCCCCTTCTGCAGAAACCACTGGGAGCTCTTCAGCTCCACGCAGAAGGTGTAGGAGTTGACGTTGTCGTCGCTCGGCAGCGTCATCGGGTCGAAAACGACGGGCGTGCTCACAGTTTCTCCTCCGACGCCTGGACATACACCGCACCGCTGCCGCTCAGCTCCAGCTGGAACGCCTCGCCCGAGCCGCGCCCCACCATGTCCCGCCAGCCCAGCGCGGCAGAGAGCTTGTTCCGCACATCCCCGTGGTGGGCGACATACGCCTGCGGGTCGACGTGCACCGGCCGGCCGGGTGTGATCGGCAGCTCGATCACCCCGCCGTGCGCCATCACAGCGACCGCGCCATGGCCCCTGAGCGTCGTGGTGAACAGGCCCTGCCCGGTCACCTGGCCGCGGACCATGCCCATCACCCCGCCCTGCGAGCCCATGAACATCGTCCCCTGCTCCAGCGTCCCGTCGAAGGCGAGCAGCCGGTCCGCCTCCACGTACAGGGTGTCGCCGGAGAGGTTGATCACCTGGATGTGATGCCCGCCATGGCCGAACATCACGGTGCCGCATGGGGTCTCCCCAGGGCCGCCAGGCCCGAGGGGAACTTCCACCGTCATCAGCGGGGTCGCCTCATTGGCCACCCGGCGGCCGATCATCGACATCACCCCGCCCTGCCCGCCGGTGATGTTCGGGGTGAAGGTCACGTCCCCGTTGTAGGCGAGCATCGCGCCGCGCTGGCTGAACATCCGCTGCCCCGGGTTCACCGTGGCCTCGACCATCTTGGAGTTGATCTCACGGAAGGGCATCTCAGACGTCACCGCCGATCGTGTTGCGCTCGCTTGGCTGTACGTAGACGAGCCCGTCGCCCTCGAAGCGGATCTGGAACGCCTCGCCCGAGCCCTCGCCGATGAAGGTCCGGAAGTTCACCCCGGACTGGAACTCCTGGCGCAGCTCGCCTTGGTGCGCGATATATGCGCCGGGGTCCACGGAGAGCGGGTACTGCGGAGTCACCCGGAGCACGACCGCCTCGCCGTCCGACATGATCGCCGCCTGTCCCGTGCCCTCCACGGTCGTGGTGAACAGGCCGTTGCCCGTCACCCCGCCGCGCAGCCCGGTGAAGCTGGTGCCGGTGCGCAGCCCGCCGTCCGTGCAGAGCAGATTGCTGGACTCGACATAGAGCTTCTCGCCGCGCAGGCCGACCAGGCTGATCTCGGAGGCCCGGTCGGCGAAGTAGCAGGTGCCCTGCCCCTTCACTTCCATCATGGTCATCTGCTCGCCGGTCAGTCGGCGGGTGACCATCCCGCGGATGCCCTCACCGCCGCCGGTCAGTTTCTTGAAGGCCATCTGGCCGTCGTACGCGACCATCGAGCCGTTCTTCGCCTTGACGGCGTCGCCGGCCATGTCGACGGCGAGCACCTTGCTGCCTTGCAGTCGGAACGTTGCCACGGGGTGACGTTAGCCGGTGGCCCGGTGGGCGGCCAGGGTCCTTGGGGAGGAGAAGGACCCGGGTAAAAATCCGGGAAAGCCCGGTGCCACAATGGCCTGGGCTTGTGCATCCATTCACAAGATCAGTGCCGCCCCCAGACCGACCTCCCATCGAAGGTGCCCCGTGGACATCAAGACCGCCTCCTCCCTGCACCGCCTCCGGCTCGTCTCCGCGCCGGAAGCCGTCTCCTTCCTCGTGCTGCTCGTCTGCTCCGTGCTCAAGCGGACGACGGAGTTCAATGCGGTCCCGGTGATGGGCGCCATCCACGGCGTGCTCTTCCTCCTCTACGTCCTGTTCTGGCTGGACGCCTGGAACCGCACCAGGTGGGAGCTGAAGACCGCCGCGCTCTACTTCGTCCTCTCCGTGCTGCCCTTCGGCGGCTTCCTCGCCGAGCGGAAGCTCAAGCGTGAGGCCGAGGCCGCGGTCGTCGCCGCCCGCGCCGACCGCGAGCAGCGGGAGGGCCGCGAGGGAGCGGTCAACGCATGATCGTCGCCTTCTCGGTCACTCCGCTGGGCGTCGGCGAGGACGTGGGGGAGTACGTCGCCGACGCGGTCCGCGTCGTCCGCGAGTCCGGACTGCCCAACCGCACCGACGCCATGTTCACCTCCGTGGAAGGCGACTGGGACGAGGTGATGGACGTCGTCAAGCGCGCCGTCGCGGCCGTCGAGGCCCGCGCCCCGCGCGTCTCCGTCGTCCTCAAGGCTGACATCAGGCCCGGCGTCGCGGACGGACTGACCTCCAAGGTCGAGACCGTGGAGCGGCATCTGTCCCGGTGAACCCGTTACGGCGGAACCGCCCGCCTGGCCGACCGGCGTCGGCGCTCCGTCTGCGTCCCGGACGTGCCCGCCGTCGGCGAGGGCCTCGGGTCCGCCCCTGTGCCTGCCGCTGCTCGAACCGGCGGCGGCGTCGCTGTCCGGGCGGACCGCGGCCAGGGGGCGGCGACGGGCGGCACATACGGAGCCGTCGTATGCGGTCGACATGCGCGCCGACCGATGGGCGAGACGGGGCTGACCGCCATATGGCCCGTGGGTAAGGTCGGAGCCGTGTCCAAGCCGCTCAGCCTCCCCTTCGATCCCATCGCCCGCGCCGACGAACTCTGGCGGCAGCGCTGGGGCCCCGTCCCCTCCATGGCCGCGATCACCTCGATCATGCGCGCCCACCAGATCCTGCTCGCCGAGGTCGACGCGGTCGTCAAGCCGTACGGGCTGACCTTCGCCCGCTATGAGGCGCTGGTGCTGCTGACCTTCTCCAAGGCGGGCGAGCTGCCGATGTCCAAGATCGGCGAGCGGCTGATGGTCCATCCGACGTCGGTGACCAACACGGTGGACCGGCTGGTGAAGTCGGGTCTGGTCGCCAAGCGCCCCAACCCCAACGACGGCCGGGGCACGCTGGCGTCCATCACGGACAAGGGCCGCGGGGTGGTGGAGGCGGCCACCCGCGATCTGATGGCGATGGACTTCGGGCTCGGCGTGTACGACACCGAGGAGTGCGCGGAGATCTTCGCGATGCTGCGCCCGCTGCGGGTGGCGGCGCAGGACTTCGAGGAGGCGTAGCCCCCTGGGGCCGCGGTCACCGGCCGTGGTGGCGGCCGTGGCCGTGGCCCGGGCCGGAGCCCGCCCCGAGCGAAGATCGCCCTTTGCGTCCGGATACGCTCGGGGCCATGAAGTCGAATGTGCTGTCGCGCTACCGGGTGATGGCGTACGTCACCGCCGTATGGCTGCTGGTCTTCACCGTGGCGATCATCGCCAAGTACGGGTTCGACACCGGCGACACCATGCTGATCTCCCAGATCCACGGCGTGCTCTTCATCGTCTATGTGGTCTTCGCCTTCGATCTGGGCTCCAAGGCGAAGTGGCCGTTCGGCAAGCTGCTGTGGGTGCTGGCCGCGGGCTGCATTCCCGTGGCGTCCTTCTTCGTCGAGCCCAGGATCACCCGCGAGGTGCGCGCCCAGCTGGCGCAGACGGAGGCGGAGGCGGCGCCGGCCGAGGCGTAGACGCTCTCTTTTTCGGCTTGCCGGGCAAGACCCGCGTTTTGCCATCGACATTTAGTAGGACGTCCTAGTAAATTTGAAGCATGGACGCTCACGCCATCGAGGAGGGCCGCCGCCGCTGGCAGGCCCGCTATGACGCCGCAAAGAAGCGGGACGCGGACTTCACCACGCTCTCCGGCGATCCCGTGGACCCGGTGTACGGCCCGCGCGCCGGAGACTCCTACGAGGGCTTCGAGCGGATCGGCTGGCCGGGGGAGTACCCCTTCACCCGCGGCCTCCACCCCACCGGCTACCGCGGCCGCACCTGGACCATCCGGCAGTTCGCCGGCTTCGGCAACGCCGAGCAGACGAACGAGCGGTACAAGATGATCCTTGCCGCGGGCGGCGGCGGGCTCTCCGTCGCCTTCGACATGCCCACCCTCATGGGCCGCGACTCCGACGACCCGCGCTCCCTGGGCGAGGTCGGCCACTGCGGCGTCGCCATCGACTCGGCCGCCGACATGGAGATCCTGTTCCGGGACATCCCGCTGGGCGACGTCACCACCTCGATGACCATCTCCGGCCCCGCCGTGCCGGTCTTCTGCATGTACCTGGTGGCCGCGGAGCGCCAGGGCATCGACCCCCGCGTCCTCAACGGCACGCTGCAGACGGACATCTTCAAGGAGTACATCGCCCAGAAGGAGTGGCTCTTCCAGCCGGAGCCCCATCTGCGGCTCATCGGCGATCTGATGGAGCACTGCGCCGCCCAGATCCCTGCGTACAAGCCGCTCTCCGTCTCCGGCTACCACATCCGCGAGGCGGGCGCGACGGCCGCCCAGGAGCTGGCGTACACGCTCGCCGACGGCTTCGGCTATGTGGAGCTCGGCCTCTCCCGCGGCCTGGACGTCGACGTCTTCGCCCCCGGCCTGTCCTTCTTCTTCGACGCGCACCTCGACTTCTTCGAGGAGATCGCCAAGTTCCGGGCCGCGCGCCGCATCTGGGCGCGCTGGATGCGCGACGTCTACGGCGCGAAGAGCGACAAGGCCCAGTGGCTGCGCTTCCACACCCAGACGGCGGGCGTCTCGCTGACCGCCCAGCAGCCGTACAACAACGTCGTGCGGACGGCCGTCGAGGCCCTCTCCGCGGTCCTGGGCGGCACCAACTCCCTCCACACCAACGCCCTGGACGAGACCCTCGCCCTGCCGAGCGAGCAGGCCGCGGAGATCGCGCTGCGCACCCAGCAGGTGCTGATGGAGGAGACGGGTGTGGCCAATGTGGCCGACCCGCTCGGCGGCTCCTGGTACGTGGAGCAGCTCACCGACCGGATCGAGGCCGACGCCGAGAAGATCTTCGACCAGATAAAGGAACGCGGCCTGCGCGCCCACCCGGACGGCAGGCACCCCATCGGACCCGTGACCTCCGGCATCCTGCGCGGCATCGAGGACGGCTGGTTCACCGGCGAGATCGCCGAATCCGCCTTCCGCTACCAGCAGGCGCTGGAGAAGGGCGACAAGAGGGTCGTCGGCGTCAACGTCCACCATGGCTCGGTCACCGGCGATCTGGAGATCCTGCGGGTCAGCCATGAGGTGGAGCGCGAGCAGGTCAGGGTGCTCGCGGACCGCAAGACGGCCCGCGACGACACGGCGGTGCGCGCCTCGCTGGAGGCGATGCTCTCCGCGGCGCGCGACGGCGGGAACATGATCGAGCCGATGCTCGACGCGGTGCGCGCGGAGGCGACGCTCGGCGAGATCTGCGATGCGCTGCGGGACGAGTGGGGGACGTACACGGAGCCCGCGGGCTTCTAGGGACTGTCCTGGAGGGACCCGAGCCCCGACACCAGGAGCCTGGTGAACCGCCGCGCCCACTCCTCGTCCACCGGCTCCGCGCTGACCAGCGCCCGGTGGACGACCGCCCCGGCCACCACGTCGAAGATCAGGTCCGTGGTGCGGGACGCCTCGCAGGGGTCGTCCTCGTACGGCAGCTCCCCGCGCGCTTGGGCGCGTTCGCGTCCGGTCACCACCAGCCGCTTCTGCCGGTCCACGAGGGCGGACCGCACCCGCTCGCGCAGCGCGTCGTCGCGGGTGGACTCCGCGACCACGGCCATCAGCGCGGTCTTGGCCTCGGGCCGGTTCAGCAGGGCGGCGAACTGGAGCACCACGCCTTCCACATCCGCGAGCAGACTTCCGCGGTCGGGGAGTTCCAGCTCGTCGAAGAGGACGGCGACGGCGTCGACAACCATCTCGTTCTTGTTCGCCCAGCGTCGGTAGAGCGTCGTCTTGGCCACCCCGGCCCGTGCGGCCACATCCCCCATCGTCAGCTTCGACCAGCCCAGCTCGACGAGCGCGGCTCTGGTCGCCTGGAGGATCGCTGCGTCGGCGGCGACGCTGCGCGGGCGTCCGGTACGGGTGTGCTGCGGCATGACGGTGACCATACCGGCCGGTAGGCAATGCGCTGTGACCGACTTCACCGCCCGCGGTCGAACAGGCCCTCTATGAACCGTCGGCCACCCCAGTTACGCTACGACGCGTAGCGAAAGGCTGGCAGGCCGGAGCGACAACCACGGGCGTCGGTGGGGACCGACGCCGATGACCGCGATGACCAGCGTTTTTCATATGCGCGCGCGGAGGGGGGAGGATGTACTCATGCAGCCTAGGAACATGTCCATGAGCGGCGTCGTCGACCTCGCCGCGGTGAAGGCGGCCGGAGAGGCCAAGGCCAAGGCGGAGCAGGCCCGCGCGGAGGCCGCGCGCCAGGGCGGCGGCGGCGCCGTGGCCCCCTCCAGCCTGGTGATCGACGTCGACGAGGCGGGCTTTGAGGGCGACGTCCTCCAGCGTTCCGCCGAAGTCCCGGTCGTCATCGACTTCTGGGCCGAGTGGTGCGAACCCTGCAAGCAGCTCAGCCCGCTGCTGGAGCGCCTGGCCGCGGAGTACAACGGCCGGTTCGTGCTGGCCAAGATCGACGTCGACGCCAACCAGATGCTGATGCAGCAGTTCGGGATCCAGGGCATCCCGGCCGTCTTCGCCGTGGTGGCGGGACAGGCGCTGCCGCTCTTCCAGGGCGCCGCGCCCGAGGCGCAGATCCGCCAGACCCTGGACCAGCTGATCCAGGTCGCCGAGCAGCGCTTCGGCCTGACCGGCATTGCCGTCGACCCGGAGGCGGAGGGCGAGCCCGCGGGCGCCGCCGCTCCCGCCCCCGCCGGTCCGTATGACGCCGCGCTGGCCGCGGCGGTCCAGGCGCTGGACGCGGGTGACTTCGGCGGCGCGGTCCAGGCGTACAAGAACGTGCTGTCGGACGACCCGGGCAACACGGAGGCCAAGCTGGGCCTGGCCCAGGCCGAACTGCTGCGCAGGGTCCAGGGCATGGACCCGCAGCAGGTGCGCAAGGAGGCCGCCGACGACCCGGCCGATGTGTCCGCCCAGGTCCGGGCGGCCGACCTCGATCTGGTCGGCGGCCATGTCGAGGACGCCTTCGGCCGCCTCGTCGAGACGGTGCGCCGCACGGCGGGGGAGGACCGCGACACGGCCCGGCTGCGGCTGCTGGAGCTCTTCGAGGTCGTCGGCGCGGAGGATCCGCGGGTGACGGCGGCGCGTTCGGCGCTCGCGAGGGTGCTGTTCTGATGTAACGGGTCATGCCCGCCGCGGTGCCGTCGGCCTCTGCCGATTTGGCGACACAGTGACCTGCAGCGGCCGCGCTTTACCAAAACTTGGTAAACGCGGCCGCTGTTACTGCGAGTAAATCAACCGCCTTCTTCTGTCCGATTATTGGCGGTATTCACCCCTTCTGGCGCGTAGTCGTGAGGAACCCTGCGTGCCCGCATCGCGCCGGTCGGTCGTGGCGCGGTTATCGGGCCGTTACTAGTGAGTAACGAACCCCTTGTGCGGCAGCCGTGAATGGACCACGATCGGCCACGCTCGGTCCAACACCGCACCAGCCCGGCCCCCAGCCGTGCCGCGGCTTGGGTCCCCACCGAGCCGGCCGACGCCGCATCGACGCCGGCCGCGGACAGGGGGGTTCCTGCCCGAACGGCAGGGCCTGTCCGGCGGGTTGCGCAAGTTGCGCGCGAACAGCGCATCAGGCGCAGCCAGTGGTTGTCGCTCGGGGGTGATCGCCGGTTGTTTCGGACGCGGTACGCGCCGGAAAGTACGGGCGCTCTCCTTCCCGAGGACGTAGCACTTCTCCCATCCCAGGACGGATCCGCTGGATCCGGACCGGAGATGTACGTCCGAGAAGGAGGAAAGTCATGGAATCTGTGGCTCGTGGCGGAACCAGATGGAAGCGGTTCGCCCTTGTCATGGTGCCCAGCGTGGCCGCAACGGCTGCGATAGGCATCGGCCTGGCACAGGGGGCGCTTGCGGCGTCGTTCAGCGTCTCCGGCCAGGAGTTCAAGGTCAAGGCGAAGGAACTCGAGGGCTACAACTTCGTCCAGTACGGCAGCATCGCCAACGGCAAGACCCTGGAGGGCAAGCCGTTCGCCGAGCCGGTTGGCGTGTCGGGCTTCAAAGAGGCCTACATCACCGACATGTGTCAGTCGGTCGTCACCCCCAATGTGCCCTTCATCGGCAATGTCAGCCTGGAGCTGAGGGCCGGCACCCCGGGGCACGACCGGGTGTACGCCAAGGACATCTACCTCGATGTCTCTCAGCTCGACGCTGACGCAGAGTTCTCGAACATCGACATCGGCGTCGCCGCCGGCGATCTGAAGAACCCGGGCATTCAGCCCGGCACCGAGGCCAAGGTCAACCCGCACGGCTTCTCTCAGCGCGCCGAGAAGGCGGTGCTGAAGAACGTGGAGCAGAAGGCGTGGGCCACCACCGCCGGCACGTTCAAGCTCAGCGGTCTCTCCCTGCGCCTGCACAAGGGCACCAAGGAGTGCTTCTAGCACTTCGGGACTGACGGGAATCACATCTCGTACGTCCCCCCAGCACGTCCGGACGGGCGGGGGGCGGCCCCACGGCGCCCCGCCCGCTCCACCCCACGCAGTACCTCTCTTCAGCACGACATAGAGCACCACCGTTTCCAGGGAGCTGTTTTCCATGAGCGCCGAGGCACCCGGACAGAACGAGCACTTCCTCCGAGTCATTCGGCGGCGCTTCCGTAACTGGCGTGGCACCCGGCCGTTCTGGGCCGGACTGTTCACTCTGTTCGGCGGTGTGCCGATCGCCTACTTCCCGTACGCCAATCTCCACCTCGGCAATCTCACCCTCGCGATGTCCACCACCGGTGGCGCGGGATCGCTGATCATCGGCGTACTGCTGTTCACGCTCGGCCTGACGATGTGGTTCCACTCGGTCGTCCGGGTGTTCGCGGGTGTCGCCGCCATTGTGCTCGCACTGGTGTCCATTCCCGTGTCAAACCTCGGCGGCTTCTTCATCGGCTTCCTGTTCTCCCTGCTCGGCGGTGCTCTCTCCATCTCCTGGGCTCCCGGCAAGCCGGCGAAGCCGGCCGGCGACGCCGAGCCGGAGCAGGCTGCGGCTCCCGAAGGCGAGGCGGACGCCATGCCGTCCGCCGTCACCGAGGAGCCCGTCCCGAACGAGACCGAAACGACTGCCCACGCCAACGGCGGGAGGAACAGTGCGGGGTGATGAAACACAGCTGAGCGCAGCTGACGGCAGTTCGGCCCCGGTGAGGAAGGGGCCGCGCCACGCGGCCCCGAGGAAGTCACTTCTGACCAAGCTTCAGCTGCCTGCCAGCAAGGCACTCGCCCTGGCGGCGATGCCCACCGCCGTCTTCGTGGGCATGGGGCTTACCCCCAAGCTGGCACTCGCCGACGACAAGGAGATCCCCTTCGCGCCCGGCCCGTGCGTGACCCGCTCGGACGAGCCGGAGGAGACCGAGGAGCCGACGTCGCCGACACCGTCGGAGACCCCCTCGCAGAGCCCGTCGGCCGAGCCCTCCGAGAAGCCGGACCCCACACCCGCGGAGGAGGACAAGGGCGAGGACGAGCCGAAGCCGGGCGCGAGTCCGTCGGACGCCTCCACCCCGGACGCCGGCAAGCAGCAAGCGGCGGAGGCCCAGCCCCCCGAGGCCCCGGCCGCACCCTCCACGAGCGAGCCGGAACAGGAGCCGGAGCCGGAACCCACCGAGTCCAAGAACCCGCTGGACCCGCTGGGCCTCGGGGACGCGATCAAGGACCTGTTCGACGGCCCGGACGAGGAACCGACGCAGACGTCCACGCCGACGCCCACTCCCACGTCGAGCGCTGCCGAGACGACCCAGCCCGCTGAGGATCAGCAGCCTGCTGAGAAGAAGCCCGCCGCCACGGAGGAGAAGACAGAGCCCAAGGCCGCGGACAAGCCGGCCGCGGACAAGCCGGCCGAAGACGATGCGGCCGAGGACGATGCGGCCGAGGACGAGGCGGCGGACAAGGCCAAGACCGCCATCAAGGACGCCGCCGACAAGGTCGGCGCCACGGTGGAAGAGCTTGACGAGGACGTCAAGGGGCTTGACCCCAAGAAGGACGAGGACATCCCGGACGGCGCCAAACCGCGCTTCCCCTGCCCGACCTCCGACCCGGAAGCCCTGGCCAACGCCCAACTGGAACCCGGCATCCCGCTGCTCCCGGACGACCCCTGGATCCTGGAGAGCTCGCTGCTCACGCTGAACGGCCTCGACTACCACGGAATCGTCGAGGTGAAGACCAGCAGCGGAAAGATCAAGAAGGTCCTGAAGTTCACCGCGACCAGCATCGACATCAAGGACCTGCACCAGCTGGTGGTCTACCCCCAGGGAACCACCGCCCATGTCCAGGCGGCCAAGGGGTCCACCTCGACCATCCGCAAGGGCACCGTGACGATGTACACGGAAGAGCTGAAGGGCAACCTGTTCGGCATCATCCCGATCACCTTCAGCCCGGACTCTCCGCCTCCGCTGAATGTCCCCTTCGCCTTCTTCACCAATGTGAAGGTCACCCAGGCGGGCCAGTTCGGCGGCACGCTGACCGTCCCGGGTCTGCGGAACTTCGTCACCGGCGGGAACACCTGACACCTCAACAGCCTTTGTGGTGACGGGCCCTGTCTCAAGCAGTACCCGGGCATCGGAAAGAATCACGCAGATCTCGAGTTACTGGCCTCGCCATATGAACGGCGGGGTCAGACTCGTTTCGTGCCGAGGGGGAGGGTGGCCTGGGCGTCGAGGCTCCTGCTGTCATGCCCATGAGTGATGGCAGGCATCACGTACACGTCACACGTCGACCTGTTCATCTGCCTGGCCCCGTCGGAGTCCTGCACGGGTAGCTGCCCAAAGGCCGATATGGTCTACCTCGGCCCGAGGCGTTCAAGGCCAGAACCGAACGGCTCAGCTACACGCTGGCGATGATCGAGTTCAACTCGGGCATCGACCCGATCGACATCCTTCTCGGCGACTTCATTGGCTGCGCAACAGTCGGACAAACTGGCGGTCCGGCTGGAGCAGCACACCTGGAAGTCCATCGAGTGGCACATGACCAACGACGGGGGCGAGGTCGTACGGGTCCACCCGCAGCGCTTCAAGTATTCCAGCGGAGAGCCGGTACCCGGTGAGGAGAAGATGGCGGTCATGACAGATTTCATCCGGGAGGGGCGGCTCTTCAGAGTCAGCGGGTTCGTCCCCTCGCACCGGCAGCTCTTTCTGACCAGTGAGGCCACGCTGGTGGACCGGACCACGACGATGATCGAGGTCTATATCGGGCATGTAGGCCTGATGCTCCTCAAGCCCTACTACGAGAACGGGCTCCACATCCGACGAGCGACCGCCGCCGAGTTCGGCATGCTCAGCGAACGGCATGGCATTCAGCCGCAGGACGCCGTCTACACCTGGATGCTGGAGCGAGAAGGCGGCAGCTTCGTCGTCGGCAGCAATCCGAGCTGGCGGGAGGCGGAGTATGAGCTGATGGGTGAGCGGGAGGCGTTGTACGACCCGCGTGAGCCCTGGCCGCCGGACTTCCCGGCGGAATGGGGGCAGGTCGGCTGACCGTCTGTCGGCCGCAGCCACCCCAGGCGTGATGCGTGCTCATCCCGTATAGCGCCGCCGGACTCTTCCCGGCACCTCGGGTCTGTGGTCCTCCGACCTGGAATTGACAGACGGGCGGCCTCCCGATCCATCGAAGTCGGGAAGGCCGCCCGTCGAGCGAGACGAACGTCGACAAGGACAACTGCAACCCCATCATCCACGTGGGTGACTGCACGATCACCGCAGACATTACGTAACGTCACACGTCGCCTGTTCATTTCTTCGGAAGGCCTCACCCTGATCGTCCCAGAAGGAAGCCGGTGAGGGTCCAACCATGAGTCGCATGCTATTCGTGCTCCGCTATCGGAACGGTGAACCGGAGCCCCTCGACATGGAACTCGTACGGGAAGCCCTGGGTCCCTACATCGTCACCGCCGACGAGGATCTCATGAACGGTGTGCTGATCCGGACGGCCGACGGCCACGAGGTCGACGTGGATGTCAGCGAGGTCTGCGTCGCCGTCAACCGTTTCCCACCCGGCCAGTTCTTCGACGTCCTGGCCCAGCTGGTGGGCCGCCTTGAGGCGAGTGTGACCCCGACGGACATGCCGATGATTCTCCGTGAGGAGGAGGACCGGGCCCACCTTCCCCCCGAAGCGCAGGAGAAGGCCGTCGTCGTCACCATGACCGGTCCGACCATCGAGCGTCACCTCAGCGGCTCCTGACCGGAGGTGCCCACGAGAAGGGGCTGTTCCCGGTGACTCGCACCGGGGACGGCCCCTGCTCATGCCACCAGGGCGCGGCGGGCAGCGGCGTAGCCCGCCGCCCGCCCCTGGTCGCTATCTCGGCCCGCAATGCGGTGTGAGGTACTGGAGAACGAGGCGCACAGCACGGCGAAGTTCGTGTGCTGGGCGTGCAAGCGCTGCACTGGAACCTGAGCGAACACGGCAGCCCGCCTTCCCGTCCGGATAACGGTCGAGGTCCAGTACGAGCGGTTCCCGATCAGTCCGAGCGGTTCGGGGACTTCACGCCCGACGACCTGAGGCATCGTGGTGTTGGCGATCGGGCTGGCGTACTTCACCCTGCTCTTGACCGGGGCCGTCATAGGGATTCATGCGCTGCTCCTGGGCCGTATGCCGGGCCGCAGGCTCCAGCAGCGGGTCCGTCACCCCAGGCTCCTGGGAGCCGGCGCCCTGCTCATGGTGGCGAGCGCGGTAATGCGAGTCCCGTCGCTCGTGGCCGTAGGGGGAGGCCTGGTTGCCCTGGGGTTTGTGGAGCACCGCGCCTGAACCCCTGGGTGGCGCACCGATGCAGGCGTGCGCCACCCAGGACGTCCCGAAGCGCCCGCCTACCGCGGCCGCTTGCCTTCGTCGGCTCGTTCACGGAAGCCGACCTCCAACAGCTCTGCGGCATCGGGCGGCGTCGGGCACAGGGGTGCGCATGGTGCGCAGGCGTACACGTTGAAGCCGGGGCCGGAGCCCGCGTGTACCTCGGAGACGAGAACGGGGGCGGTGGTGAAGGCCTGGCAGCGTACGCACATGCGCACCGGGGGAAGGTCGCGCGCACATCCCGTGCAGATCTGCCGGTGGACCACGTGGCCGGTGGCGTCGGTGGTCACCACTGTCATCGGTGCCCGGTGCGATCCGCAGGCGTCACAGGCGGCGGGCTCGCTGCTCGCGGTCATCAGGCGGCTCCCGGTGCGCCGATGAGGTGGGTGTCGAGGTCGACGCCGAAGTCTGCGGCGAGTACGAGAGCGAATCGCCGCTCCCGCTGCTCCTGGGCGCGTACGTAGGGGCGGACCAGGGGGGTGGCGTTGCCGTTCAGTGGTCCGTCGAGCCCGTACGGCGAGCGGTGCGCGGGAAGGTCGATTGCAGGGACCCGGTGCGGGGAGGTGGCGGGTTCGAGCTGTGGTGTACGCGGATGCCGTGCGAGTGTGACTCTCGCCCACAGGGCAAGGGTGCGGATAAAGTCGAGCACTGTCGACGCTCCTTGTCAGCGTTGGCCACGCCCTGGGAGGTCTACTCACCTCGCCAGGGTTTCTTGGTGATCCAAGCTAGCCTGTATCTGTCTACGGGTAGGGATAGACAGGCATGTCTATGTTCGACTGGGTGTTACTACGTACAGTCACTGTCGTGATCGAGTTTGACCCGACCCGGCCCAAATGGACGCAGATCGCTGACCTCATCCGGGATCGAATCGCGACAGGGGAGTATCCACCGCGACACCTGCTCTCTGAGGTGCAGATTGAGCGGGAGTTCGGTGTTGCACGGATGACCGTTCGAAAGGCCACGGCAGCGCTTCGCGAAGAGGGGCTGATCACAACGACCCCTGGCATGGGATCGTTCGTCGCCGAGCGGTCTGAGGATGGAGCTGGCTGACGCGGCGTCGGCCATCTATCGGGGGCATGTGCTGACGCGCTGCGACCCCGGATCCGACGATGCGATCGCCGAGGGGCTTGCGCTGACACGGCGGCTCAAGGAGACGTGAAGCGGCCGTGGGCCGCACCCCGTGGCAGACGGGGTGCGGCCCACGGCCGCAGCAAAGGGGACGGAACTAGCGGCCGCCGCCCAGGTGGTGGACGCGGACCATGTTCGTGGTGCCGGGGATGCCCGGAGGGGAGCCCGCGGTGATGATCATGGTGTCGTCCTTGCCGTAGCGCTGGAGCTTCAGCAGCTCGGCGTCGACCAGGTCGACCATGGCGTCGGTGTTGTCGACGTGCGGGACGACGAAGGACTCCACGCCCCAGCTCAGGGTGAGCTGGTTGCGGGTGGAGGCGTCCGTGGTGAAGGCCAGGATCGGCTGGGTCGTGCGGTAGCGGCACAGGCGGCGGGCCGTGTCGCCGGACTTGGTGAAGGCGACCAGGGCCTTGCCGCTGAGGAAGTCGGCGATCTCGCAGGCCGCGCGGGCGACCGAGCCGCCCTGGGTGCGCGGCTTCTTGCCGGGGACCAGGGGCTGGAGGCCCTTGGAGAGCAGCTCCTCCTCGGCGGCGGAGACGATCTTCGACATGGTCTTGACCGTCTCGATCGGGTACGCGCCGACCGAGGACTCCGCGGAGAGCATCACCGCGTCCGCGCCGTCCAGGATCGCGTTGGCCACGTCGGAGGCCTCCGCGCGGGTCGGGCGGGAGTTGGTGATCATCGACTCCATCATCTGGGTGGCGACGATCACCGGCTTGGCGTTCCGGCGGCACAGCTCGATGAGGCGCTTCTGGACCATCGGGACCTTCTCGAGCGGATACTCGACGGCCAGGTCGCCGCGGGCCACCATCACACCGTCGAACGCCATTACGACGTCCTGCATATTGGCGACGGCCTGCGGCTTCTCCACCTTGGCGATGACCGGGACCCGGCGGCCCTCCTGGTCCATCACCTTGTGGACGTCGTTGACGTCGTCGGCGTTCCGCACGAAGGACAGCGCCACCAGGTCGCAGCCCATGCGCAGCGCGAAGCGGAGATCCTCGACGTCCTTCTCGGACAGGGCCGGGACGTTGACCGCCGCGCCGGGCAGGTTGATGCCCTTGTGGTCGGAGATCACGCCGCCCTCGACGACGATGGTCTTCACCCGTGGGCCGTCGACCTCGACGACCCGCAGCTCGACGTTGCCGTCGTTGATCAGGACCTGGTCGCCCTTGGAGACGTCCCCCGGCAGGCCCTTGTATGTGGTGCCGCAGATGGACTTGTCGCCGGCGACGTCCTCCGTGGTGATGGTGAACTCGTCACCGCGGATGAGTTCGACCGGGCCCTCGGCGAAGGTCTCCAGGCGGATCTTGGGGCCCTGGAGGTCGGCGAGCACGCCAACGGCGCGGCCGGTGTCCTCGCACGCCTTGCGCAGGCGGACGTACCGCTCCTCGTGCTCAGCGTGGGTCCCGTGGCTCATATTGAAACGGGCCACGTTCATGCCGGCCTCGATGAGCGCTTTCAGCTGCTCGTAAGAGTCGACGGCGGGGCCCAGTGTGCAGACGATTTTGGAACGGCGCATACGGCGCATCCTATCGGTTTGTTTCTAGGCGGAATATTCCGTCTGGTGGAAGATACAAATGGGCAGGGGGTCGCTCAGTTGTTCAGTTCTTCAGTGGCGCCGTTGACCACGGCGAACGTCTGGTGGGCGATCTCCAGTTCCTCGTCCGTCGGGACCACGGCGACCGCCACGCGCGCGTACGACGGCGAAATGATCCGCGGCTCATCGGACCGTACGGCGTTGAGCTCGGCGTCCACCGCCACGCCCAGCTCCTCCAGGCCCGCGATCGCAGCTTCCCGCACCGGGGCCGCGTTCTCACCGACCCCGGCCGTGAACGCCACCGCGTCCACCCGGCCGAGCACCGCGTAGTACGCGCCGAGGTACTTCTTCAGCCGGTGGACGTAGATGTCGAAGGCGAGCCGCGCCCGCTCGTCGCCCTCGTCGATCCGCCGCCGGATCTCCCGCATGTCGTTGTCGCCGCACAGCCCGACCAAGCCGCTCTTCTTGTTCAGCAGCGCATCGATCTCGTCGACCGACATGCCGGCGACCCGGTGCAGATGGAAGATGACGGCCGGGTCCAGGTCCCCGGACCGCGTCCCCATCACCAGCCCCTCCAGAGGCGTCAGCCCCATGGAGGTGTCCACGCACACCCCGCCCCGCACCGCCGACGCCGAAGCCCCGTTGCCCAGGTGCAGCACGATGACGTTCACCTCGGAGGGGTCCTTGCCCAGCAGCTCGGCCGTACGGCGGGACACATAGGCGTGCGAGGTGCCGTGGAAGCCGTACCGCCGGATGCGGTGTGCGTCCGCCGTCTCCACGTCGATCGCGTACCGGGCCGCCGACTCCGGCATGGTCGTGTGGAAGGCCGTGTCGAACACCGCCACCTGCGGCAGGTCCGGGCGCAGCGCCTGCGCCGTGCGGATGCCGGTGATGTTCGCCGGATTGTGCAGCGGGGCGACGGGGACCAGCCGCTCGATCTCCGCCAGCACCTCGTCCGTGATCACCGTCGGCCGGGTGAACCGCAGCCCGCCGTGCACCACCCGGTGGCCGATCGCCGCCAGCTCGGGGGAGTCCAGGCCCAGACCGTCCTGGGCCAGCTCCTCCGCCACCGCCTTCAGGGCCGAGGCGTGGTCGGCGACCGGGCCGGTGCGCTCCCGGCGCTCCGCGCCCTCGTGCGCCAGCGGGGTGTGCACCAGACGGGACGTTTCCTCACCGATGCGTTCGACGAGGCCGACGGCCAGCCGGGCGTCGTCGCGGGCGTCCAGCAGCTGGTACTTCACCGACGAGGAGCCCGAGTTGAGGACGAGGATGCGGCTGGGGCGAGGGGAGGTCGTCATGCTCTTCATGCTTTCTGTGCGGCGGCGATGCCCGGCGGCGTTACGCGGATTGTGGCTGCGACTGCGACTGCGACTGCGACTGCGGCTGCGACTGCGGCTGTGGCTCTGGCTGGGACTGGATCGCCGTGATCGCGACCGTGTTCACGATGTCGCTGACCAGCGCACCGCGCGACAGGTCGTTCACCGGCTTGCGCAGGCCCTGCAGCACCGGGCCGACCGCCACCGCGCCGGCCGAGCGCTGCACCGCCTTGTAGGTGTTGTTCCCCGTGTTCAGGTCCGGGAAGATCAGCACGGTGGCCTGGCCGGCCACCTCGGAGTCCGGGAGCTTGGTCGCGGCGACGGACGGCTCGACCGCCGCGTCGTACTGGATCGGGCCCTCGATCTTCAGATCCGGCCGCCGGGAGCGCACCAGCTTGGTCGCCTCCCGCACCTTGTCGACGTCCGCACCGGAGCCGGACGTGCCCGTCGAGTACGACAGCATGGCGATGCGCGGCTCGACGCCGAAACGTGCCGCGGTCGCGGCGGACTGGATCGCGATGTCGGCGAGCTGCTCGGCGTCCGGGTCCGGGTTGACCGCGCAGTCGCCGTACACCAGCACCCGGTCCGCCAGGCACATGAAGAAGACGGACGAGACGATCGCGGCGTCCGAACGCGTCTTGATGATCTCGAACGAGGGGCGGATGGTGGCGGCCGTCGAGTGCACCGAGCCCGACACCATGCCGTCGGCCAGGCCCTCCTGCACCATCAGCGTGCCGAAGTAGTTCACATCGGCGACCACGTCGTACGCCAGCTCCACGGTCGCGCCCCTGTGGGCGCGCAGCTGGGCGTACCGCTCGGCGAATCGCGTCCGCAGCTCGGAGGTGTGCGGGTCGATCAGCTGCGCGGCGGAGAGGTCGATGCCCAGGTCGGCGCTCTTCTTGCGGATCGTCTCCGGGTCGCCCAGGAGGGTCAGCTCGCAGACGGAGCGGCGCAGCAGCACATCCGCCGCGCGCAGCACACGCTCCTCCGTGCCCTCGGGCAGCACGACGCGTCGGCGGTCGGCGCGGGCCTGCTCCAGCAGCTCGTGTTCGAACATCATCGGGGTGACCCGGCCGCTGCGGGCCACCGCCAGCCGCTCCAGCAGCTCGCCGGTGTTCACATGCCGTTCGAACAGCCCGAGTGCGGTCTCGGCCTTGCGCGGGGTGGCCGCGTTCAGCTTGCCCTCCAGCGCGAACAGCTCGGCGGCGGTCGGGAAGCTGGTGGAGGCGACGGAGATGACGGGGGTGCCGGGCGCGAGACGGGAGGCGAGGGTGAGGATCTCCTCGCTGGGCCGCTCGTTGAGGGTCAGCAGCACTCCGGCGATGGGCGGGGTCCCGGCGGAGTGCGCGGCGAGCGCGCCGACCACCAGATCGGCCCGGTCCCCGGGGGTGACGACCATGCAGCCGGGGGTCAGGGCGTTGAGGAAGTTCGGCAGCATCGCGCCGCCGAACACGAAGTCCAGCGCATCGCGGGCGAGCCCGGAGTCGTCGCCGAGCAGGATCGTGCCCCCCAGGGTGTGGGTGATCTGGGCGACCGTGGGCGCGGCGAGGGCGGGGTCGTCGGGCAGCACATAGCAGGGGGAGGGGAGGCGGGCCGCGAGCCGTTCGGCTATCGACTCGCGCTCCTCGGGCGCCACCCGGTTGACCACCAGTGCGAGGATGTCGCAGCCCAGCGCCTCGTACGCCCGGTAGGCGTTGCGGGCCTCGGCCCGTACGAGGTCGGCGGCCTGCCCCTTGCCGCCGACGACCGGGATCACGGACGCGCCGAACTCGTTGGCGAGCCGGGCGTTGAACGCCAGTTCGTCGGGGAGCTGGGTGGCGGCGTAGTCCGTGCCGAGGACCAGCACCACCTCGTACTCGCGCGCCACCCGGTGGAAGCGCTCGACGAGCTGCGAGACCAGCTCGTCCGTGCCCTTCTCGGCCTGGAGCGCGGCGGCTTCGCGGTAGTCCATCCCGAACACGGTCGACGCGTCCTGGGAGAGCCGGTAGCGGGCCCGCAGCAGTTCGAACATGCGATCGGGGTCGTCGTGCACAAGGGGGCGGAAGACGCCCACCCGGTCCACCTGGCGGGTCAGGAGCTCCATGACTCCCAGCTCCACGACCTGGCGGCCGTCCCCTCGGTCGATCCCGGTCACGTACACGCTGCGGGTCACGCGTGCTCTCCCGTCATGTTCATGCGTCATCATGCGTCGAAAAAATGCCCGGAGGCGCCGTTGCCCCCTTGACAATACCTCCGCGGCTGGCTAGTGCGCGCCTCGGGTGATCGGGGTCGAAGGCGGCGCGAGCCGGGGCCGAGCGACGGCGTGCGCACTGGTCGGCGCACTGGTCGGCGCACCGGAGTCGGCCGTCGGCGGCCGGCTGCCGACGGAGTGGCCGGCGGGCTCGGGCGGCGGAGTGGCGGGGGAGCCGCCGAGGAGCCGCCGGGCAGTCGCCGGGGAGCTGCCGGGGAGCCGCTGAGGACGCGAGTGCCCCGTCATACATGGAACAATCGCACTGGGCTCACACGAACCAATACGAGCAGGAGACACAGCACGATGCGCATCGGAGTACTCACCGCAGGCGGCGACTGCCCCGGCCTGAACGCAGTGATCCGGTCGGTCGTGCACCGCGCCCTGACCGGCCACGGAGACGAAGTCATCGGCTTCGAGGACGGTTTCAAGGGACTGCTCGACGGCCACCACCGTCCGCTCGACCTCAACGAGGTCAGCGGCATCCTCGCCCGCGGCGGCACCATCCTCGGCTCCTCGCGCCTGGAGCGCCGCCGCCTCGCGGAAGCCGCCGAGAACGCCGCCGAACTGGCCGGGAAGTACGGCATCGACGCGCTCATCCCCATCGGCGGCGAGGGCACGCTCAGCGCGGCCCGGCTGCTGTCCGACGCCGGGATGCCCGTCGTCGGCGTGCCGAAGACCATCGACAACGACATCTCCTCCACCGACCGCACCTTCGGCTTCGACACCGCGGTCACGGTCGCTACGGAGGCCATCGACCGGCTCAAGACCACCGCCGAGTCCCACCAGCGGGTCATGGTGGTCGAGGTGATGGGGCGGCACGCCGGATGGATCGCCCTGGAGTCCGGCATGGCGGGCGGCGCGCACGGCATCTGCCTGCCCGAGCGGCACTTCGAGGTCGAGGACCTGGTGAAGATGGTCCAGGAGCGCTTCGCCCGCGGGAAGAAGTTCGCCGTGATCTGCGTGGCCGAGGGCGCCCACCCGGCCGAGGGCTCCATGGACTACGGCAAGGGCGAGATCGACCAGTACGGCCACGAGCGTTTCCAGGGCATCGGCAACCGGCTCGCGGCGGAACTGGAAAGGCGGCTCGGCACGGAGGCCCGTCCGGTGATCCTCGGCCATGTGCAGCGCGGCGGCACGCCCACCGCATACGACAGGGTGCTCGCCACCCGCTTCGGCTGGCACGCGGTGGAGGCCGCGCACCGCGGCGACTTCGGGATGATGACGGCGCTGCGGGGCACGGAGGTCGTGATGGTGCCGCTGGCGGAGGCGGTGACCCGGCTGAAGACCGTGCCGGGGGACCGGATGCTTGAGGCGGAGTCCGTTTTCTGACCGGGGGTCCGGGGCGGAGCCCCGGCTCAGACACGGGCGGGCCTATCCGTCCGCCAGCTCCCAGAAGTGGTCCACGATCCGGTCCAGGAAGTCCCGGCCGGGCTCCGCCGTGTCATGGGCCGTGTCGCCCCAGCTGAGCGTCGCCACCATCCGCGACTGGTAGTCGGAGTGCAACTGCTCCAGCACTCCCTCCAGCAGATCCCGCTCCAGCGGCAGCAGCTTGCCCACCGGCCGGACGTACGGCTGCCAGCGCGCGGCAACCGCGTCGCGCAGCAGCGTCGCCAGGTCCTCGTCGCGGCCCGTGACCGTCAGCAGCGCGCGCGGGCCGAGCTGGAGGGCGTCCGCCAGGGCGGCGGTCTGCCGCGCATTGCCGCGCCAGCGGCCCGACTCCTCCATCTTCAGATACGCGGACGCGTCCACGCCGACGCGCCGGGCCAGTTCGTCGGTGGCCAGCCCGCGGGCCATGCGGTGCTCGCGCAAGGTCGTGGCCTGCGCGAGCAGTTCGCCCGGTGAGCACCACAGCACCCCCGCGAGCGCCGACAGCTCATGCGGCCGGGGCACGGCCAGACCGCGCTCCCACGCCGCGACCGTCTCCGGACTGATCTGGAGTCCGTACTGGGCGTGGAGGCCGTAGGCCACATGGCCGGGATGCATGCCGAGCGCCTCGCGCAGTCGGCGCGCGGCGGAGGCGTTGAACGGAGGCGAAGAGCGGTGCTGCACGGGCACAAGCTAGGGGTGGAGGAACACCCGCGACTACGGTCCGTTCCCCCAAGGCCACATGTCGTAGGAAGCTCTTAGGTGATCGCCCGGTGACTCCCGGCAATGGGATTACCGGCCGGTTCCGGAGCGGTCGGGGGTGGTCGGGGACGGACGGGAGCGGTCCGGAGCGGTCGGGAACGGACTGGAGCGGTCGGGGACGGACGGGAGAGGAGCGGGGCCCGTGCCCGCGGCACGGTCAGGAGGCCGACGGCAGCCAGCGGTACTGCAGTTCGGGGCGGCCGATCTGGCCGTACCGCGGACTGCGTTCGGCCCGCCCGGCGGACACCAGATGCTCCAGATAGCGGCGCGCCGTGATCCGGGAGATGCCGACGGCCGCGCCCGCCTCCGCCGCCGTCAACCCGCCCTCCGCCCCGCGCAGCGTCAGCGTCACCGCCTCCAGGGTCGGGCCGCTGAGCCCCTTGGGCAGGCCGATGCTCTGCGGCGTCGCGCGCAGCGCGGCCAATGCCCGATCCACCTCCTCCTGACCGCTGGCCTCGCCCGCCGCGGCACGGAACTCGGCGTACCGGGCGAGCCGGTCGCGCAGTGTGGCGAACGTGAACGGCTTCAGCACGTACTGCACCACCCCCAGGGACACGCCCTCGCGGACGACCCCCAGATCGCGGGCGGACGTGACGGCGATGACGTCCGCGTGATGTCCGCCCGCGCGCAGGGACCGTACGAGCCGCAGCCCGTGCCCGTCCGGCAGATAGAGGTCGAGGAGCAGCAGGTCGACGCGGGTGCGCTCCAGCGCGCGCACGGCCTCCGCGCGCGAATGCGCCACCCCGGCGACCTCGAAGCCGTCGACCCGGCGCACATAGAGCGCGTGCGCGTCTGCGGCCACGGGGTCGTCCTCGACGACGAGCACGCGCACCGGTCCGGCGGGGCGGGGAGCGGGGGCGGTCATACGCGTGCCCCCGCAACGGTCGTCGCGTCGCCGGGCGCGGGCTCCACGGTGGTCGTCCGGTCGCCGGGCGCGGGCTCCGGGGCGTGGAGGGGGAGCCGTACGGTGAACTCCGCCCCGCCGTCCGCCGACCTGGCGATCCCGACCGTGCCGTGGGCGCGGCGCACGGCCTGCCGCACCAGTGCGAGACCCAGCCCGCGGTCCGCGCCGCGGGTGGACCAGCCGCGCCGGAACACCTCCTCCGCATCCGCCGGATCGACACCGGTGCCGCTGTCCTCGACCCGCAGCAGCAGCGTCTGCCCGTCCTCCTCGACCCGCGCGGTCACGGTCACGACCGCCCGCCGACGTGCCGCGGGCATCGCGGGAAGGTCGCGCAGGCGTCGGCCGTCCTCGTCCGCGGCGCCCGGGGGCGCAGGCTCGTCGGGCCGAGCGGCTTGTGGCGGCCGCCCGTCGTCAGCCGTCGACCGGCCGGCCGCAGGCCGAGTCCGATCCCTCGAGGCCGCCGCCGGGCGCGGGCCCGCGCCCGGCCCCGTCCTGTCGGCGTGCTCCGCGTCAGCGAGGGCTGCGCGCACCGCAGGTACGTTCGCCTCTGCGCTGTCCGCTGCCGGCACGGGCATCCCAGGCAGGCGCGTCACGTGCTCCGTGTCCGGGCTGGCGGCCTCCGGGCCTGCCGTGTTCGGGCCTGCCTGGTCCGGGTCCGTCGTGTTTGGGCCTGCCGTGTTCGGGTCCGTCGTGTCCGGGTCTGCCTGGTCCGGGTCCGGGTCCGCGGCCTCCGGGGCCGGGGCTGCCGGGTGTACGTCCGCCGCCTCCGAGGCCGCGTCCACCGCGTTGTCGATCAGGTTGCCGAGGATCGTCACCACGTCGCGCGCCGGGAGGGACGCGGGCAGCACACCGTCGTCGATGCGGCTGTCGTCCGCCAGCACCAGCTCCACGCCGCGCTCGTTCGCCTGCGCCGCCTTTCCCAGCAGCAGCGCCGCGAGCACCGGTTCGCCGACCGCGCCGACCACCCGGTCCGTCAGCACCTGCGCCAGCTCCAGCTCCGCCGTCGCGAACTCGACCGCCTCGCCGACCCGCCCCAGCTCGATCAGCGAGACCACCGTATGCAGCCGGTTGGCCGCCTCATGGGCCTGGGAACGCAGCGCCTGGGAGAAGCCGCGTTCGGAGTCCAGCTCCCCGGAGAGCGCCTGCAGTTCGGTGTGGTCCCGCAGTGTGACCACGGTGCCGCGCCGCTCGCCGCCGACCACCGGACGGGTGGAGACCACCACCACCCGGTCCGCCGTCGGATGCACCTCGTCCACCCGGGGCTCGGACGCCAGCAGCGCCCCCGTCAGCGGCGCGGGCAGGCCGAGCTCCGCCACGGGCCGCCCCACCGCGTCCTCGCCGAGCCCCAGCAGCTCCCGTGCGCCGTCGTTGATCAGGGCGATCCGCCGCTGTCCGTCGAGCATCACCAGCCCCTCGCGCACCGCGTGGAGGGCCGCCTCGTGGTAGTCGTGCATCCGGCTCAGCTCGGCCGCGTTCATCCCGTGCGTATGCCGCCGCAGCCGGGCGTTGACGACATAAGTGCCCACCGCGCCGAGAGCCAGCGCCCCGCCCGCGACCGCCAGCAGCGCGGTGAGCTGCTCCCGAGCCTGCTCGCTGATCGCCCGGACCGTGATGCCCGCGCTGACGACGCCGACGACCGCACCATCCGTTCCGCGTGTTCCGCCCGCGCCATCCGTCCCGCCCGCGCTATCCGTCCCGCCCGTTCCATGCGTCCCGCCCGTTCCGTCCCTTCCGTTGGCGACGTCCGTTCCGTACACCGGGGCCACTGTCCGCACCGACCGTCCGAGCGTGCCGGTGTAGCTCTCGCTGTAGACCTCGCCGCGCAGCGCCGGGCCGATGTGCCCCAGATACGTACGGCCGATCTCCCCGGCCGCCGGGTGCGTCCAGCGCGTGCCGTCCGGCGCCATGATCACCACAAAGTCCACTCCGGAGTCGCGGCGCACGCCCTCCGCGTACGGCTGGAGTACGGACGAGGGGTCGGCCAGCCGGGCCGCCGCGGCGACCGACGGCGAGCGCGCGACCGCCGTCGCGGTCGCCGTGGCCTGGCGGCGTGCCGCCTCCTCGGCCTGGTCCCGGTCGGTGACGTACGCGAAGAGCGCGCAGCCCGCGACGATCACCGTCACCAGCACCGCCTGCATGGCGAAGAGCTGCCCGGCGAGGCTTCGGGGCCGAGGTATGCGCATGGGGCAAGTGTGCCCGGCCGGTTCCGCATGACCGACTCGCACGACGGATTCGCATGAACGAAAAGAACACAACGGTGACCGGCGTCACAGCCTGATGGATAGTCGCGGGGATCCATCGGGACATGGACACGCAATCACCCCAGGAGGCACCCCGTGGGAGCTGTGACAACGCCGTCGCGAACCGCAAGACGGGACCGTACCCACTACCTCTACATCGCCGTCATCGCCGCCGTTCTGCTCGGCATCGCGGTCGGCTTCGCCGCGCCCGGCGTGGCCGTCGAGCTCAAGCCGATCGGCAAGGGCTTCGTCAATCTGATCAAGATGATGATCTCCCCGGTCATCTTCTGCACCATCGTGCTGGGCATCGGCTCGGTCCGCAAGGCGGCGAAGGTCGGCGCGGTCGGCGGACTGGCCCTCGGCTACTTCCTCGTCATGTCGACGGTGGCGCTCGGCATCGGCCTGCTGGTCGGCAATGTGCTGGAGCCCGGCGCGGGACTCCATGTGACCGAGGCGGCGCGCGCGGCGGGCGAGCAGCAGGCGGCGGGTGCGAGCGAAAGCACCGTGGACTTCCTCCTCGGCATCATCCCCACCACCCTGGTCTCCGCCTTCACCGAGGGCGAGGTGCTGCAGACGCTGCTGGTCGCGCTGCTCGCCGGTTTCGCGCTCCAGGCGATGGGGGCTGCGGGCGAGCCCGTGCTGCGCGGCATCGGCCACATCCAGCGGCTTGTCTTCCGCATCCTCGCCATGATCATGTGGGTGGCGCCGGTCGGCGCGTTCGGTGCGATCGCGGCCGTCGTCGGCGAGACCGGCCTCGATGCGCTGAAGTCCCTCGCGGTCATCATGATCGGCTTCTATCTCACCTGCGCGGTCTTCGTCTTCGTGGTGCTCGGGGCGCTGCTGCGGCTGGTCGCCGGGGTGAACCTGTTCTCTCTGCTGCGCTATCTGGGGCGGGAGTTCCTGCTGATCCTGTCCACGTCGTCGTCCGAGTCGGCGCTGCCGCGGCTTATCGCGAAGATGGAGCACATGGGTGTGAGCAAGCCGGTCGTCGGCATCACCGTGCCCACCGGCTACTCCTTCAACCTCGACGGCACGGCGATCTATCTGACGATGGCCTCCCTGTTCATCGCCAATGCGATGGGCGACCCGCTGTCCGCGTCCGAGCAGATCTCGCTGCTGGTCTTCATGGTCATCGCTTCCAAGGGCGCGGCGGGCGTGACGGGAGCGGGCCTTGCGACACTCGCCGGCGGGCTGCAGTCGCACCGGCCGGAACTGGTCGACGGCGTGGGGCTGATCGTCGGCATCGACCGCTTCATGAGCGAGGCGCGGGCGCTGACGAACTTCGCGGGCAACGCCGTGGCCACGGTGCTCGTCGGCACCTGGACGAAGGAGTTCGACAAGGAGCGGGCGGCGGACGTCCTGGCGGGGCGGGCGCCTTTCGACGAGAAGACGCTGATGGATGACGGCCACGGCGGCCACGGCGGCCACGGTGGCGATGACGGCCATGGCGGCCCGGCTGCGGAAGTGGGGGAGGGGGAGGTTCCGCAGTCGCGGGATGCGGAGCCCGCCCCCGCGAAGGTCTAGAACGGACTTCCCCGCACCCCGGACGTACCGCCGGTAACCGGAACGTGTCATCGTATGGGTCGGCCCTGTCATGGCATGCACATTGCGAAGCACGGGAAGGGACGGCCCCATGTGGCGCAGGACGCGTCTTCCGGCACTGCTCGCGCTCACTCTCACGCTCGCCCTCGGCTCGGTGACCGCCTCGGCCTCGACGGCCGCGGACGGATCGGCGGCCGGGGGCGGGCTGCGCGACGTCGTCATCGTCGGCAACAGCGCCGACGGCACCGTCAGCTTCATCGACGCACACACCTATGAGAACCTCGGCTCGCTCGACGTGATCCCCGACCTCGACGAGGTGCTGGACGGGATGGACCCGATCCGGCGCGCCGCGTACGAGATCGTCAAACAACAGGCGGGCGGCGACAAGTTCGTCGACGACGCCCATCTCTCGCCCGACGGCGCCACGCTGTATGTATCCCGAGGCAACCTGGGCGACGCGGCGGCGTACGACGTCGCCGGCGGCCGACAGCTCTGGCGCACCCACCTCGACGGCTTCAAGGCCGACCATGCGGCGCTCTCCCCGGACGGCCGGACCTTCGTCGTCTCGGCCATCACCGCCGCCAAGTCCCAGACGCTGGACACGGCGACCGGCCGGATCACCGGCGCGTTCCCGACCGGCACCTACCCGCACGAGAACATCTACTCCGCGGATGGCTCCCTCATCTACAACATGTCCATCGGCATCACCTCACTCCCCAAGGCCCTCAACTTCCTCAAGGGCGCCAAAGAGGTGACGGTCGCGGACGCGCGCACGCTTGAGGTGGTCCGCACCTACCGCTTCGACCACGGAGTCCGCCCGTCCGTGATCACCCCGGACGGGAAGACGATGTACGCCCAGCTGTCGTACCTCAACGGCTTCGTCGAGTACGACCTGGAGCGCGGGCGCACGGTCCGCACGGTCCGGATGCCCTTCAGCGAGGCGGGCGCACAGCTCAAGCCGGACGACTACCCGCAGAACTCGGCGCACCACGGCATGGCCGTGAACGCGGCGGGCGACAAGCTGTGCATGGCGGGCACCATCGACGACTACACGGCGATCGTCTCCCGCCCCTCCCTGACGACGGACGGCTTTGTGCACTACCCCGAGGGCTCGCTGCCGTACTGGTCGGTCACCGGCCCCGACGGCCGGCACTGCTTTGTGACGCTGTCCAACCGCGACGAGGTGTCCGTGGTCGACTACACGACGGCCAAGGAGGTCGCCCGGATCGAGGTCGGCGACTTCCCGCAGCGTGAACGCGCGGGCAGGCTCGCGGAGGCGGCCTTGGACGGGCTGAGCGCGGACCGCTGATCTCGTCCCCTCGTCCCCTCGCCGCCGGGGGCGAGGCGGGCCGCGCCCCCGGCCGGTGATGTGCGGACCGCGCCCCCGGCCCGTCGAGTGCGGCCGCTCAGGTGCCTCAGGGCGTGCCCCTCGGGCGCCTCAGGGCGTGCCCCTCAGCCGAAGGGGATGCGGACGTACGACTGGTTGCCGGTCCCGAGCGTGCTCGGCGCGTTGCCGATCGCGCTCCAGACCTCGATCCGCACCCGGCCGCCCGCCAGATCGCCGTGCGAGCCGGTGGCGGACTTCAGCCCGCGCGCCTGCGTGTAGTGCTCGTAGCCCGGCACCGGATCGGTGGCGAAGTAGTGGTACGTCTCGGTCCGGTCCCAGGTCCCGTCGCCCGTGCGGTCGTAACTCACCCTGATCTGCTGGCCGTTGGCCACCACCGACCCCGCGTCCAGGAACAGATCGAACTCCGTCGAGCCGCCGTTGTACGCGCGGGTGATCCCGGAGGCCGTGAACACCTGGGGACTGTGCGGACTGCCGTCGTGGTTCGCCCCGTCCGCGGAGGCGAGGCTCACCGTCGAGCCGGAGCCCGCCGCATCGCCGGCCGCGCCCCCGGAGTGCAGATACAGCTGGGACGATCCCCCGGGCGGCGGGGTGGTGCCGCCTCCGCCCCTGGTCCATACGGCGACATAGTCCACGAGCATCGCATGGCCGGGGACCGTCGCCGCCGTGGGCGTGCTGCCGCCCAGCGCGTCCGGGAACGCACCGCCGATCGCGACGTTGAGCAGGATGAAGTAGCCCGCGTGGTCCGTCATGTTCGCCCATGTCGTGGCGTCGAACCGGCTCTGGTCGAGGCTGTGGTAGAGCTGTCCGTCCACATACCAGCGCAGTTCGTTGGGGGAGACGGACCGGTCCCATTCGAAGCGGTATGTGTGGAACGCCGACTGGCAGCTCGCCCCGGGGCAGACCCGGCTGGCGCCGAGCCCGCTGGTCTCGTTGCACGGCCCGCCGGGGTTGACGCCGCAGTGCAGCACGCCCCAGACCGAGTTGATGCCGTTGACGTTCTCCATGATGTCGAACTCGCCGATGGACGGCCAGTTCCAGTAGTCGCCCCGGTACGGGGAGCCCAGCGCCCAGAAGGCCGGCCAGTAGCCGAGGGCGGCGTCCCCGGTCACGTTCGGCATCCGTATCCGGCCCTCGATGCGCAGTGCGCCGCCCGCGGGCGCCTTGAAGTCCGCCCGCCGCGTCTCGATCCGCGCCGAGGTCCAGTTGCCCGCCCCGTCCCGGAGCGGGGTGATGCGCAGATGGCCGTTTCCGTCCTGGCTGATGTTGTCGGGGCTGGCGGTGTAGTTCTGGACCTCGCCCGTGCCCCAGTTGGCGGGCCCTCCCGGATAGGAGTGGCCGGTGTCGATCTGCCAGTCGGCGGACGACGGGAGCGACCCGTTCGCCCCGTTGAAGTCGTCGCTCCACTGCTGGGTCCACCCGGGCGCGGGCGGCGGCACGTCCCCACGCGCGGTCCCGGCCCCGCCGCCGAAGGCGGCGATGCCGGCGAGGACGACGGCCAGGACGGCCAGCAGGGAGACGGCGGGCGCGCGGCGCAGGGTGTGGTGCCTGCTTGCGATGCGGCTCGTACTCAAGGAACACCTCCGGACGGATGGTGCTGAGACGGGGGTTGAGGTGGGAGGTTGAGGTGGGGGTTGAGAGCGCTCTCACTGTTTTCTAGATGGAGGTAGAACGCCCGTCAATCCCTATGCGGTGTTAACTACTTGAACGGCATCCCGGCTGTCGGCAGGCGCAGTCGCGGTATTCGCCTGCCGACGTCGTGCCCGGTTTGGGAGACTGCTCGCCATGTTGCACTCCCGTCATGCTGCGTGCGTCCTTGTGTCCCTGTGCGCCGGGGCGGTGGCACTGGTCGGCTGTTCCGGTCCGTCGGGCACTCCGAAGGGCACGTCGTCCGGCGACGCCGGCCGCGGTGCTGCCGCGGACGCCGCCGGCGCGGCTGGCGGCAGCCGGTCGGTCGTGACCTTCGCCGCTCGGCCGCCGGCGACCGCCGATGCCGTGCGGAAGACCGTGGAGCGGCTCCGGCAGCGTGCCGACGCACTGGGGATGGCCGGTGTGAGGGTTGCGGCGGAGGGCGATTCCATCACCGTCGCCGGTCCCAGCTCCGACGAGGAACGCATGAAGCACCTGGGCGACGCCGGAGAGCTCCACTTCCGACCGGTGCTGGCGGCGGCCCCCGGGGCTACCCTCCCCGCCGGCCGCTCTGCCGGCCGCCCCGCCGTTCCCTCGGCCAGCCCCTCCGCCGTTCCCTCCGCCGTTCCCAACGCCGGTCCTTCCGCGAACACGTCGGAGCCCGGCGCCGCGCTTCAGGCGGAGTTCGCCGCGCTGGACTGCTCCGGCCGCACGCGCACCGATGCCGGTCGGCGCGACGCAGGCCGGCGCGCGGACTCACAGGAACCCATCACCGCCTGCGGCGCAGCAGGCGAGACGCCGGGCCCGCCCGAGAAGTATCTGCTGGGGCCGGCCGCCCTGGACGGCTCCGGCATCAGCTCTGCCGAAGCCGTCCTGGACGCCCAGTTCGGGGGCTGGATCGTCCAGTTGGACTTCAACGCCGAGGGCACACGGAAGTTCGCCGACATCACCGGAGACCTCGCCGTCCGCACCGCGCCACAGAACCGGTTCGCCATCGTCCTCGACGGCGAGGTCGTCTCCGCGCCCGCGGTCACCCAGAGACTCCCCGGCGGCAAAGCCCAGATCTCCGGGAAGTTCACACGCGGGTCCGCCGAAGAGCTCGCCGCCACCCTCAATTCCGGTTCACTGCCGACCGAGTTGGAGATCACCAGCCTCACCCAGGTGACCAAGCCATAGGCCGGCCGTACCGGACCCGGTTCCCGCGCGACGGGAGTTCCATCCGGGGCAGCGGGGCGGCCCCGCGAGCGGGCAGCGGCGGCAGCGGCGGCATGATGGGCATTCGCACCGCCGCCAGGCCACGTACCGACAGGAGCCCCCGAACCATGGTCGACCGCGCCCGCCCCGCCCTTCGCCGACCGCTCACGGCGTTGATCGTCTGCGGTGTGCTCGCCTGGGCGGTGGGCGCATGCTCCCCGTCCGAAGGCGAGGACGCCGAAGTGACGGACCGGCCGTCCTCCGCCGCGCCGGCCGGTGCCGGGACCCCGGCCGGCGCCGCGAAGCCGACGGCGGGCGGCACCCCCACGCCGACCACAGCCGGAACCGCTGCGCCGTCCCCCGCCGGCACCCCAAACCCGACCGCGTCCGCCACCCCGGCCCGCACCCCGGCCGGCGCGGGCAAGGTGGCCATGCCCGAGCCGGGCATCGCCTTCGACTACCAGATCGGCGGCGCCTACGCACCGCCGCCCGGTGTACGCGCGGTCTCCCGCGACCGCGCCGCGAAGCCGGCGCCCGGGCTGTACAACATCTGCTACGTCAACGCCTTCCAGGCCCAGCCGGACGCCACCGGCTGGTGGCGGGAGCACCACCCCGACCTGCTGCTCCGCGACGCCGCGGGCGCGCTTGTCATCGACGGCGACTGGGACGAGGCGCTGCTCGACATCTCGACGCCCGCCAAGCGCGAGCGGCTCGCCGAGGTCGTGGGGGAGTGGATCGACGGCTGCGCCACGGCCGGCTACCAGGCCGTCGAGGCCGACAACCTCGACTCGCACGAGCGGTCCAAGGGGCTCCTCACCGCCGAGGACGACCTCGCCTTCGGCAAGCTGCTCGTCTCCCGGGCCCATGCGGCCGGTCTGGCGATCGGCCAGAAGAACGCCGCCGAACTGGCAGGCCGCGGACGGAGCATCGGATTCGACTTCGCGGTCGCCGAGGAGTGCGGACAGTACGACGAATGCGGCGCCTACGCGGACGCCTTCGACAACCGGGTCTTCGTCATCGAGTACCAGGCGGAGGGCCTCGCCGCCGCCTGCGAGACCTGGGGCGACACACTCTCGGTGGTCCTGCGCGACCTGGACGTCGCTCCGGCCGGGGAAGCCGCGCACGTCCGCCGCACCTGCTGATCCCGCCCGTCGCGGCGGCGCAGCGCCCCCGGGACTCGGCGCGCCCCCGGGACTCCGCACGCCCCCGCTCCGGGGCACGCCGCCGCTCCGGGGCGCGTCGCCCCGGCCCGCGTTGCCTTGACGCCGGCGTCAATGTCTAACGTCGGCGGCATGCGCATCGGCGAGCTGGCGAAGCGGGCGGGCACGACCACACGGGCCCTGCGGTACTACGAGGCACGCGGGCTGCTGCCCGCACGGCGGGACGGCAACGGGCACCGGACCTACGACGAGAGTGACCTGCGGCTGCTCCGGCAGATCAGAACCCTCCAGGACTTCGGGTTCGGGCTGGAGGAGACGCGCCCCTTCGTCGAGTGTCTGCGGGCGGGTCATCCCGCCGGAGACTCGTGTCCGGCGTCGCTCGCCGTGTACCGGGCCAAGCTCGATGAGCTGGACGGACTGATCGGCCAGCTGCGGTCGGTGCGCGAACAGGTGGCCGCCCAGTTGGCGCGGGCCGAGGAAGCGCGGGCCGTGCTGGCGGCCGGGGCGGAAGTTCCGGGAGGGCCGGAGCCCGTATGCGAGATGACTTATGGAGGGGTTTTCGAATGATTCGAGCCGAGGGCGTCGCCGTCGTCACGGACGCGGACTTCGACGCGGAGGTACGGGGGGCCGACCTGCCCGTGCTTGTGGAGTTCACAGCCGACTGGTGCGGGCCGTGTCGTCAGCTCGCACCCGTGCTGAGTGCCGTGGCGCAGGAGGAGGCCGGACGGCTCAAGGTCGTACAGCTCGACACGGATGCGAATCCGGAGACGATGACGCGCTATGGCGTGCTGTCGGCGCCGACGCTGATGGTGTTCCGCGACGGCGAGCCCGTGTGGTCGAGGGTCGGCGCACGGCCCAGGAGGCGGCTGATGGAGGAACTCGCCGAGGTGATCTGACCGCGCCCTGAAGTGCCGTACACGGAAAAACCCCGGCTCCGCATTGGCGGCCGGGGTCTTTCTCTGGGTATATTGAGTGGTTCCGTTTTGTGCGTGAAAAGCAATACGGTTAACCAACTCCCCACAATATACCGCGTCAGGAGCTGAATTGTCAAACGACGAATTGCATCAGGAACAGCAATTCATCTCCCTGCTCCACGAGCGTCTCGACACGCTGCGCGAGCAGGCCGAATCCGCCCTCCGACAGGCCGTTGCGCAGGTCGGGACGGGGCGGCAGGCACGCGTCGAGCGGGATGTCGTCGCCGCGGAGCACTCCGCGAGATTCGCCTCGCTGAACGTCGCGGACACCGGTCTCTGCTTCGGACGCATCGATCACCGTGACGGACGCACCCACCACATCGGGCGCATCGGCATCCGCGCCGACGACAGCGAACGGACACCCCTGCTGATCGACTGGCGTGCACCCGTGGCGCGGCCCTTCTATCTCGCCACCGGCTATGAGCCGCTGGGACTGCGCCGCCGCCGGCACATCACCACCGAGGGGCGGACCGTCACCGGACTCCATGACGAGATCCTCGACCTCGACGACGACACACGCACCGGATACGAGTCCCGCGACGCCGACGAAGTGCTGCTCGCCGCGCTGAACTCCGCCCGCACCGGGCGCATGGCCGACATCGTGCAGACCATCCAGGCCGAACAGGACCGCATCATCCGCGCCCCGCACCACGGCGTGCTGGTCGTCGAGGGCGGGCCCGGCACCGGGAAGACCGCGGTGGCGCTGCACCGGGCCGCGTATCTGCTGTACGCGCACCGCGAGCAGCTCGCCAAGCGCGCCGTGCTGATCGTCGGGCCCAACCCGGCCTTCCTCGGCTACATCGGCGAAGTGCTGCCCTCGCTCGGCGAGACGGGCGTGCTGCTGGCGACGGTGGGCGAACTCTTCCCCGGGGTACGCGCAGAGGGCGGCGACACCCAGTCGGCCGCGGAGGTCAAGGGACGCGCGGAGATGGCCGAAGCGCTGGCCGCGGCTGTACGAGACCGTCAGCAGGTGCCCGAGCGCGGCGCACCGCTGGTCGTCCCCCACGACGACGGCGATCTCGTCCTCGACTGGGACATGGCGCTCGAGGCCCGGCACAAGGCCCGCGAGACAAGGCTGCCGCACAACCTCGCCCGCCCGTACTTCGCCTTCCAGATCATCGACGCGCTGACCGAGCAACTCGCCGACCGCATCGGCGAGGACCCCTACGGCGGGCCCAACTTCCTCGGCCCCGACGACATCGCCCAGCTCGCGAAGGGCATCGCCGCCAGCAGCGAGGTACACGCCGCGATCGACGAGCTGTGGCCCCTGCTCAGCCCGCAGGACTTCCTCGCGGACTATCTCGCCGAACCGACGCATCTGCCCGACGCGGACGCGGAAACGATCAGGCGTGCCTCCGGTCCCTGGACGCCCGCCGATGTGCCGCTGCTCGACGAGGCCGCCGAACTCCTCGGCGCGGACGACTCCGCCGCCCGCGCCGCAGCGGAGGCCGAGCGACAGCGGCGGATCGCCTACGCCCAGGGCGTGCTGGACGTGTCCTACGCCTCCCGCACCTACGAGTTCGAGGACAAGGAGGAGCTCGACAAGGACGCGTCCGAGGTCCTCGCCGCACACGACGTCATCGACGCGGAGCGGATGGCCGACCGCCAGGAGGAGGCCGACACCCGCAGCGCCGCGGAGCGCGCAGCGGCCGACCGCACCTGGGCGTTCGGGCACATCATCGTGGACGAGGCGCAGGAGCTGTCCGCGATGGCCTGGCGGCTGCTGATGCGGCGTGCCCCGACCCGCTCCATGACCCTCGTCGGCGACCCGGCGCAGACCGGCGACGCGGCCGGCAGCAGCTCGTGGCAGCACATCCTCGGCCCATACGTAGAGGACCGCTGGGAGCTGGCCACGCTCGGCGTCAACTACCGGACCCCCACCGAGATCATGGACCTCGCGGCGGAGCTGAGGCGCGCCGCGGACCCCGGATTCGAGCCGCCGCGCTCGGTGCGGTCGACGGGCGTACGGCCCTGGGAGACGGCGGTCTCCCCGGACGAGCTGCCCCACGCCGTCGCCGAACGCGCCGCCGACGCCCCGCCCGAAGGCCGCCTCGCCGTGATCGCCCCGCCGGCCCTGCACCCGGGCCTGCGCGAGGCCCTGTCCGCCGCGCTGCCCGACGTCCCCTTCGAGGGCCCCGTCGACCTCACCCGCCCGGTCGTCCTGATCGACCCCCGCCAGGCGAAGGGCCTGGAGTTTGACACGGTGGTGGTCGTCGACCCGGACGGCATCCGCACGGCCGTCCCGCACGGCGAGAACGACCTTTATGTGGCGCTGACCAGGGCCACACAGCGGCTGGGGCTGGTCCGGGTGGACGCGAAGGGGTAGACGATCCGAGGGAGTCGCACTCGCCTGCACACCGCGGGAACGGGGCGAGGGGGCGCTCTGCTCCGTCCTAGCATGCGGCCATGGCGATGTTCGTCCACTTGACGTCGGCGGCGAACGCGCCGCGCATCCGGCGCTCCGGGATCCGCGCGGCCGGCCACGGCCCGGGCGGTGCGCGCGGCGTGTACTGCTTCCCGGTGCTGCCGTCGTACATCCGCTGGACGGTCCGCCGCCGCCCGCCAGGGTTCTGCTGGCCCGCCTCGCAGCGGCCGGCGACCCCGGGGACCCGGCCGTTCTGCTGGACGCGCTGCACTGGTTCGGCATGCGCCGCCGGGGCCCGCTCGCCGAACTGGCCCGCCTCGCGTCCCACCCCGACCCGAGGGTTCGGGAGGAGCTGGTGTGGGCCGTCGCCCGCTGGTCCACCCCCGGAGTCGCGGAACTGCTGGACGCCCTCGCCGACGACCCGCACCCGGATGTCTGGGAGGCGGTGGCGGAGGTCCGCGCGCCGTAGCCCGTGGCCGCGGGTGGAACGGAACGGGGTCTGAGTACGCCTGCTCAGTCCCCGTCCCCCGTCCGGTGTTTAGGATGACGTCCGGTATCTGATCAAAACTTCGGGGGGACGTCGGTGGCACTCGGCGCCAAGTGGGACGAGCCCGAGGAAGCCGAGCTTGGCTGAGCGACTCGCGCAAGTCCTGCCCGCTCTGCTGGCCTGCGCACTACTCACAGGATGCTCGGCCATGGACAAGAAGACCGCCGAGGCCGCCGACGGCGCCGAGATGACGGCGGCGACCGAGAGGGTCTCCAGCCGCATCTTCGAGATGATCGGACTGAGGGCGAGGACCACGCAGGCCCGGGCGAAGACGATGGGGTGCTCGGGCTATGAGCCCGAGGGCAGGGTGCACCAGACGAACCATCCCTGGAGCGTGTACGACGTCCCGTTCGCGGATCTGGAGACGGCGTTCGCGGCTATGCGTACGTCACTCCCCGAGAGCGGCTGGAAGATCACCTCGGACGGCCCGGACAAGAGCCGGGCGAAGTCCCCCACTCTGCGAGCGAACTCGCCCGACGGCGACTTCTCCGTGGAGCTGCAGCTGCTGAACCGCGAGAACCAGAAGCCCAAGGGCACCTCGCTGATCAACGTCACGGTCGTCTCCCGCTGCTTCGAGGACTCCTCGGCCTGAGGCTCCACCGGCAGGACCACGCTGCTGCGCCGCCCGAGCGACGAGCTGCGGGCGGCAGGAACACCACCCCGACCTGTGTCAGCGCCGCAGCACCCACCGCTGCACCGACTCCAGCGGCCCCGCCGAGAAGCGGCGCAGCCACAGGAACGAGCCCAGCAGCAGGACCGCGGACACCGCCGCCCACAGGCCCATCACCCACCACGGGTGCCACATGCCACCCAGCCGGGTGGCAAGACCCAGCCCGATGCCATACGCGACGAGGGCGCACAGCACGTTCTGAAGGACATACCCGGTCAAGGACATCCGCCCCAGCGAGGTGAGCGCGCCCATCAGCGGGCTGGGCCGCCGGACCCGATCGACCAAGGTGCCGATCAGCCCCGCGTATCCGATCGCGACCAGCGGAGCGGCCACGTACCGGCCCATCAGGAACCAGTCCGTGCCGCCGAGGGCGCACGCCACGTTGAGCGGTACACCCAGGCCAAGACCCCATGCCAGCATGCGCGCCCGGATGCGCCGCCCGGTCTCGCCCGCGTTGAACGCGCCCGACCTCAGCAGCCGAACGCCCAGCAGGAACAGAAACACCATCAGACCGAACGACAGCACCGGCTCGATACGCAGGGCGACGGCGTTCTCCAGGCGGAACCCGATCTGGTCTCCCCAACTGCCGTGCGCGTACAGGTCTGCGACCCGCGGCGGTATCCGGCCGTCCCCGTCTGTCGCGTCGTCCAGGGCAAGTGCCACCGTGAGCAGGCCCATCACGGTCAGGTGAAGCCCGATCGCCCACCCCATGACCCGGCGCCTGGTCCGCTCCGGGCGCGTCAGCAGCCAGGCTACGTAGAGCGCGGTCACCGCGTACCCCATGAGCACGTCGAATGCGAAGACCAGCACGAAGTGGACCGTGCCCTCGGCGAACAGGAACAGCGCCCGCCACCGGTACCGCCCCGGCCACGGCTGCCCGCGCCGCTCGGCCGCCCCGTACTGGATGGCGATCCCGGCGCCGAAGAGGATCGTCAGCAGCGAGAAGAACTTGCCGTCCGCGGCCAGCCGCAACACACTCTCGGCGACCTCGCCGAACGACCCGGAGGAGAAGCCTCCCCACACGCCGGCCTCCAGGACGCCCCCTTCGGCACCGGGACCGGTGAAGACCCACACGTTCGTCATCAGCGTGCCCAGGATCGCCACCCCCCGCAGCACGTCCAGCAGCGGCACTCGCTTCCCACCGACGGTGGTCACAGGCACGCCCGCACTCGTTGTCGTCATGCGCTTCATCGTCTGCGTGGCCGTGCCGCAGTTCGTCCTGACGGGGGACGAACCTCCGCTGCATCGAAGGATGTAGTCGGGGCGAGAACAGGGCTGAGAGCGTCGTTTTACGAGCATGATCCCGGCCGGACCGGCTTCCTCCGGACCGATTTTTGATCTAGCTCATCTATCGACCGGTGCATGAGCAAGATCGAAAATGGCGGCCCGGGGCCCTTCCGTCAGCGCCCGGCCGGAAGGTCGCCTCAGTGGCGGTGCATGCGGGTCGCGGTGGCGGGAGGGTGGTGCGTTGCCGCTCCCGCACGGCTACCCGCTGCGGGTCTGTCGGTCGATCATGGAGACCAGGGTCGAGACGAGTTCCTCGGCCGTGATGTGCCACTTGTCCGCGGACAGGTGCCCGCTGACCTCCATATCCGTGATCCCGTGCACACTGGTCAACAGCAGCGCTGCGTATCGACTGGTGTGCTGGGCGCCGACCAGATCGCCGACGATGGCGAAGAACTCGTCCTGGGCGCGGTCGCCCGCCTGCGTCGCCGCGTGGATCGCGGCCGGGTCGCCGGCCGGGGAGGCGAACATCAGCCGGTACAGGTGCGGCTGACGGCGGCCGATCGTCATCAGCGCGGAAAGGGCGCGGCGCAGCTTGTCGGCCGGGGGCGCCTGCGGATCGGTGCGCACGTCCTGTGCCTGATCCGCGAGCCGGTCCAGGGCTTCGGCTGCTACGGCGGTCAGCAGGCTGTCCTTGTCGGGGAAGTGCCGGTACGGCGCCCCGCGGGTGACCCCCGCGCGCGCCCCGACCTCGCGCAACGTCACCGCGCCCGGCCCGCCGCTGTCCAGCAGGTCGGCGGCCGCGTCCAGCAGGGCGCGTCGCGTTGCGGCGGCGGATTCCACTCGGCTGACCATGCCGATCACTATACAGTTGACACTGTCATCTGAGTGGTCCACTCTTGTTAAGGTGACAACGTCATCTGAAACTTCGCTGGAAAACCGCGGCTGCGTCGTCGTGACCGGAGCCTCGACCGGGATCGGCGCGGCGTCCGCCCGCGAGCTGGCCCGCCGGGGATTCCACGTCCTCGCCGGCGTCCGCCGCGACCAGGATGCCGACGCGCTCCGCGCCCCGGGCATCGAGCCGGTCATCCTCGACATCACCCGGCCCGACCACATCGCCGAGCTGGCCGCCCGCGCCGGCTCGCAGACAGGTGCGTTGCGGGCGTTGGTGAACAACGCCGCCATCTCCGTCAACGCCCCGGTCGAGGCCCTGCCGCTGGACGAGTGGCGCCGGCTGTACGAGGTCAACCTGTTCGGCCACGTCGCCGTCACCCAGGCACTGCTGCCCGCCCTGCTGCGCCACTGTGGCCGGGTGGTCAACATCAGCTCGGTCGGCGGGAAGGTCGCCATGGCCACCTTCGGCCCCTACGCGGGCACGAAGTTCGCCCTGGAGGCGGTCAGCGACGCGCTGCGCCGGGAAGTGACGCCGCTGGGCGTGCGGGTGGTGGTCGTCGAGCCCGGCGGGGTCCGCACCGAGATGGGCGACCGGGGCATCGCCACCACGAGCCGGCTGGCCGAGGCCATGTCACCGGAACAGCGGGATCGCTACGGGCCGCTGGTCCAGGCGGTCATCGCGCTGACCGCCGCGGGCACCGCGAGCGGAAAGACCGCCGACGATGCCGCCCGGGTGATCGCCAAGGCCGTGACCGCCAGGAAGCCCCGCACGCGCTACACCGTCGGTCGCGACGCGGCCGTACTCACCCGACTGTCGCGGGTACTGCCGGACCGGATGCTCGACCGCATCAGTGCGGCCGCCCTCCGCCCGCACTACCCGAAGACCACCACCCCGCAGGAAACCCACGTTCGAGCGAGCAGCGGCTGACCACGCGGGCCTGCCGCTGCCCAGGCCCTGATACGGCCCGTACGCTCCAGGCGCCCCGGGTGGGGAGAGAGACGGCCCCGCCCAGGGACGCCTGGCCGTGCATTTACCAGGTCCGCTCACCCCGGCGGGGCACTTCGCCGATACCCACGCCCGCTGTACACCGCCGCCTCTACCGTCCAGCCCGGATACCGGGTGCGGGGGTGACGGAAGGGGCTGAACAGGCACTGCTTCCCACCCCGTCTACCAGGCCATGCTGGAAGTCGGCAAAGCCCAGAAGACCATCTTCGTCGCCCGCTACCTGCGCGACCGCGACCTCCAGCGCGAGATCCAGGAAGGGCTGAACGTCGTCGAGGGCTGGAACGGCGCCAACGACATCATCTTCTTCGGCAAGAGCGGCGAACTGTCCAGCAACCGCCGCGACCAGCAAGAACCCTCCGTTCTTGCGCTCCATCTCCTGCAAACCGCGCTCGTCTTCGTGAACACCCTGATGATCCAGGACATGCTCGCCGACCCCGAATGGGCCGACGCGCTGACCGACGAGGACAAGCGGGCCCTGACCCCGCTGTTCTGGATGCACATCCAGCCCTACGGCGAGGTACGGCTGAACTTGGCAGCCGCCTCCAGCTCGCCCACCCCGTCCCCCAGGAGCCGGACCCCGTCCCGGAGCCGGCCGCGGCCTGAACACCAGCACCACGCAACTCGGCCCCTCGCTGCATCCCAGCGAGGGGCCAGCCTTCGATCTGGCAGCTACTGGCGGGTTACTTGTCACCTGGTTCGCTGTTCGTTAACGGCACCCCTGGATCCCCGTGGGTTCAAGGAAACTGAAGCCTGTTCAGCGGGAACTCGCGTGTCGGCCCGTGTGCATCAGCTGGGCGTGTCCGTGGGTTCGGCTGGAACGTGGGGGTGGGCTGCGAGGCGGCGGGCTTCGGCCGTGACCTCGCCATCGACCTGGTCTACAGTTCTGTCGCCGTATTCGAGGACGTCGTACTCGTCATCGAGTTCGGCGAGCCGCTCAGTCAGGGGCAGCTCATGTCCGTATCGCTCGTGAATACGGAATGTGAACTCCCGAGGTGTCAGCTCGCCAGCGAGCATGCGGCGTGCGAGCGCTCGGGCGGCGGCCTCTTGGCCGACATCGCTGGCGAGCGGATAAAAGGTGAGGCCGAGTTCGTTGAGTGCTTCGGGAAGCAACTCGTGGATGTCGTAGTCCGCCTCGGCACGTGTGCAGGCGGCGAGGACCCGAAGGCCGGGGGTGTCGAGTCCGGCGACGAGCGCATCACAGGCTGCATTGACGACGTCGCTCGCACGGATTTCTCCCACGCTCCAGAGGGCGGCATGGTCCTGTAGAGCGATTGCTGCTGCTTCGGTCGACGTCACTCGCTCATGATTCCCTTCACGGTGCGTCCCGGTCGAGCGGGTTTCACCGAAGCTGCTGTTCAGCGGCCTGGACGAGAAGAACGCGGGCGGAGTTCGCGTAGCGGATCGCGGTCTTCTCGTCCAGGCCGAAGACCTCGGCGAGGTGGAGGGGGTCTGGTCCGTGGACGAGGGCCTCTTCGAGTTGCCTGTCGATGCGGAGCTGTTCCAGGGTGGCGGCCTGGCCGCGAAGGGGTTTGGAGAGGGTGACCTCGCTGACCGGGCCGGTGCTCAGAGCGGTGATTTTGTTGATCAGGAGGTGTGGGTTGGCGGTGTCGGGCCAGCGGCGGCGCCGGAACTCCAGCCACTCCAGGGCGACGTGCAGTGTGAGGTCGTCCAGTGGCCGGACGCGGCCGCCGATCGTGAGCTTTCGGTTGCCGATGTCGAGGTCGTCGAGCTGGAGGCGGCGGATTGCGCCTGACCGTGCAGCGTGCACCGCGGCGAGGGCGAGGACCAGGCGGTCCGCCGGCTTGGTGACCGCGGCGACCGAGATGTTGATGTGCTCGGGCTCCAAGGGCTGGAGGATGCCGTACTCGCGCTGGCCGACACGGATGCGGCTGGTCGGGTTCTTGAAGATCGTGCCGTTCTTCTTCGCCTGGCGGAACAGCGACCGCAGCACGACGAGGGTGTGCTGCCGCTGACCGCCGTGGAGGGCATCGAGCTGGGCGAGGACGTCGTCGCGGGTCACCTCGCGCAGATGGTCGTAGCGAGTGGACCACTCCAGCAGGACGGGGCGGACCCGGTTGAGGTAGTTCCAGGCTGTGTTCTCGTCGCGGGGCTGGGACCGGGGACCGCCGTCGTGCAGGAGTCGGACCCAGTGCTCGACATCGCGGCGGATCCCGGGGGCGATGCCGTCGAGCTTGCGCTCCAGCCACTGCTCGAACGACGGTGTCCGGTCGTCGAGGAAGACGCCGATGTGGTCGAGGACCTCGATGGTCAGCTCCATGTTCAGCCGACGGGGTTGCAGGGCCGGGTGGAGCTCGGAATAGCGCACGACGTCACCACCGACATGCCGGGACATCAGGATGATCAGAGCTCGGTCGACGGCGAGGCGGATCTTTCGGGGCCAGCCGCGGGCCTCGCCGAGGCGGTGGGCGGTATGCCGTGCCCAGGCCAGCCAGGGGTTGTCGGGGCCCGTGTGCTGTTCGGGGTCGATGCGGGTGAAGTCGCGGCAGACCTCGAACAGGGCAGGCTGGAGCCAGCCGCCGGGCGGCGACGCCGGAGGGGGATCGGGTTTGCGGGGGCGGCCTCGCCGCTCGTACTTCGGCAGCCGCGGCCGCGCGACGCGTTCCCACAGCGGAGCCATGTGCGCGAAGAACAGCTGGTGATGCCGCAGCGTTGGCAGCAGCGACTCCGCCCTCGCGCCGGTTGTCGCTGCTTGCGTACGGGCCTGGCACCAGCACAGACGGCAGTACCCCTTCCGAAGGGGGCCGTTCCGGCGGCAGCCCGAGCATGGACTGTGCGGACCGGGACGGGCGAAAGAATTGCAGCCCCCGCACCACCGCATGAACAGCAGACCCCAGGCCAGGCAGTTCGAGCAGCTGTCAGGCTCCAGCACCAGCGAGTCGTCCTCTCGACCTGGCTGGGTCACATCGGCGGCAGCGACCGGCCGTCCCGCCGGCGTGGCACCACCGTCGGAGCCGGGCCGGACGCGACGGCAGCCTGCTGGCCGGTCTCCTCGCCGGGCCGGCGGACCCTGTCCGGCTCGGGGATCAGCAGGTCGCCGATCTCGCAGCCGAGCACTACGCAGATGACGTCCAGGTCGTCGAGCTTGAGGGAGACGGGCTGGCCCGACCACAGCCCGGACATCTTCCCCGCCGAGATCACCAACCCGTGCTCAGCCAGGCTCCGTTGGAGCTCGGACGCCTTCCAGATACCCTTGTTCGCGGCCGTCAGCCGCAGGTTCCACCTCATCGGATCAGCCCTTCCAGTCGCTTCGCGGCCCGCTCGGTCCCGGCGATCCAGGCGTCCTCGACCCGGGTGCGGTGGACATGGACGTATCGCATCGTCGTGGCGATCCAGGAATGCCCCAAAACCTCCTGGATTGAGATGAGGTCGAGGCCGTTCTCATAGAGCTGAGACGCGCAGAAATGCCGCAGGACATGCGGTGTCAGCAGGTCCTTCCAGCCCGGCAGATGCCTCTCAACCGCGGCCGAGAGCCCGTCTCGCAGGGCGTCGTCGCCCACCCGGCGGGCGGTGCCGTCGGCGTTCTTGCGCTCGGAGGGGAACAGCGGGGCACCGGGACGGGTGTGGTCGTCGCCGAACTGGCCCCACACGTCCTCGATGAACCACCGCAGGGTGCGGTCCGCGCCGTTGATCAGCGGGACCATGCGCTCGCGGGGCCCGGAGCCGCGGGCGCCCTTGCCGTGGCGGACATGGAGCTTGCCGAACCGGCCCAGGTTCCACTTGATGTCCGCCAGGTCGAGCTTGCGTGCCTCGCTCACCCGCAGCCCGACCTCGGACATCAGCTTGGAGGCCGTGTAGTTCCGCGCGGTCGGGGCGAACTTCCGGCAGGTGGCCAGCTCACCCGCCCAGCCGGTGAACAGATGCCGTGCCTCCGGCTCGGTCGGCGGGATCCGCAGCTGGGCGTCCTTGGAGCCGCGTGGCTGGTTCATCTCGTCGATCGGGCACTCGACCACGCGCCCGGTCATGCGGTGGATCTCGACCTTGTGCCGCAGCTCCAAGAAGAGGAAGTACGTGTTCAACGCCTGCGAGCGGGCCAGCCGGGTGCCGCTGGGCGAGCCCCGCAGCACCTTCCCGAAGTACGAGTCGGCGTCGGACGGCTCCATCTCCCACAGTGGCCGGCCGAACCAGGCCCGAATCTGCTCCAGATGCCCGATGTCCCCGCGGATCGTGCCGTCAGTCAGCCCGGCCGAAGCCCGCGCAAGGACGAACCCGGCCAGCACGTCGGTCTCGAACTGCTCCAGTTCCTCCGCCGAGACCGGCGCTCGGACCTCGCGCAGGTCTCGTACCACCGCCAGAGACAACCCGAGGCTCCTCACCTTCATGCCGATCGTGGATCGGTCGGACACGGTGAGAACGCTTCAAGAATCCCGAAGTTACGTCACAACGCCGCAGAGCACCTGAAGGTGGAAGAACCCCCTGGCCACGGGGCCGGATACTCAGCGGGGCTCAGGGGAACTCGCGGGATGTCGCACAATCGAGGCGGGCCAGGTGCTGGGTGAGCTCCACCACCGTGCGGGCGAGACGCTGTGCGTAGGCCACGGCCTGGGTGAGGCTCCCGTCCGGGGGGTCCACTGCCAGCTGCCGTTGGGCCCGTCCGGTACCCGCCATCGCCTGTGCCAGCGTGTCGTCGTTGCGCGGCCAGGAAGAGAACCGGTCAGTCACCGCAGGGATGAGCTGCATGATGTGCCCGCGCAGCCGCAGCGTCAGCTCGTGGAGCCCGTCATGCGTCGGACCGTCTGCGGTGGAGTCCAGCAGCTGTTCGGCGTCCGCCAGCATCTGCCCGGTGTTGAGCCGTGCCGGGCTCGCTGGGGGGCTCACGCGTCGCTCCCGGGGTTGTGGGGGTGGTTGCGGATCTCGATGCTGAGGTCGAGGGCCTTCGACTGGTCACCGGCGGCGAGGGCTTCGGCGCGCTGCTTGACCAGGGCAGCGCATACACCGCATCCCGGCGCGGGCTCGGCCGCGGGGAGCGGCTTGGGGTCCGGCAGATGGACGGGGACCGGCATGGATGCGGTCATGCGATCACCTCGCTGGGGTTGGGCAGCGCCGCTACGCGTTCGTGCGGGGACAGCACGTACGGGCGCACCAGCTCGCCGGAGTCCAGGTACACGTCGTGCGCGAGGACATGGGACACGGCGCGCGGGCGCGAGACGTTGCGCTGCCGCGTGTAGACCCGCGTACCGCCCGGCCTGCGCTGCGGTGGCTGGGGCAGGCGGTGCGGCTGATGGGTGTACTGGCCGTGGACGGGCCGGGCGTGCCGTCCGGGCGCGGCGGGCCTGAGCAGAACGGCTCTCAGCCACGCGAGCGCGTGTGATAGGCAGTGCATGTCGACTCCTTGCTAGTCGGCCATGCCCCGGGACCGTGTCAGGCGGTCGCCGGGGTCTCGTGGTGACCCGCAGGGCTGAGGCGCGCCACGAACGCGCCTCGCTGCTTGATCCAGTCGTCGATGTCGGCCTCGCTGGCAGCGAGGTCGGTGACGATGCCCTCGGCTCGGTGCGTCTCGAAGAGCGCAGCGATGCTCGGCCACAGGGGCTGGTCGGCCAGGACGGCGCCCAGAGCGAATTCGGCGTCGAAATGGCTGACGACGGTCCAGTCCCGAGCCGCCGCGTAGGCGCGCAGACTGCCCGCGGATCGGCCGTAGAGGACCACTCGGATTCGTGACACCCCGGTGGGAGCATCTGGGTGGATGCCGTGAGCGGCGTCTGAGAGCTCAGCTCGTCTGATGCGCTGCTGATGGGTGCGGGTCATACGGGTACGATCCCGCCGACTCGGCTGAGCATGAAGAAACGCCCCATACGACTCTGACGATTGATCAGTTCGTCAGTCGTACGGGGCGTATGGCTGATGCACGGTCAACTTGTCTTGCTCGTATGGGATGTACGACTCACAGGGCCGTGCTGGTCGTGGCGGGCTGGAATCCCTCCGCACCGGGGGCGGCCACACCGATCAGCTTCGATACCCGCCGCAAACGGGATGTGGACGCCTTGCCGACCCTCTGCACGATGATCGACGGCAGCGCCTGGTGGCGCGCCCACTCCGGCGCGTCGAGCAGCGCCGTTTCAAGGGTGTCCAGCGAGGTGTCCCACATCTTCGCGTCAGCTTGGGCCATGGCCTTGTCCATGGCGTACCGGTGGCGGGCTGCGCCGGACAGTGCGGCCTCGTGGTCCGGGTTGATGTCCTTCATCAGCGCGAGGGCTTTGCCCGACTGGCCGAGCGCAACGTTGATGCCGACCGCCTGCGTCGTCGCGGTCACCGGCCCGAAAACCGTGCCGTGTTCCCGAGCCTCCTTGCCCATGCGAGCGCCCGTTGCGTGGGACTGGGACAGATAGTCCTTCACCCTCTCCTTGTCCTTCATCCTGGACGCGACCACTGCGGCGAAGTTGATGTGCGATCCGTAGGCGACCAGGTCACCGGTGGTGGCCTTGGAGAAGCGTGGTTCGATGTCCGTAGCCGCCTTCTCTGCGAGCCGGAGAGCTTCCGGCAGACGGGCGTCCCTGAGATATACCCAGGACCTGCCGGACATGACGAGAGCGGTGCGCAGGCTGTCGGCGGCCTTCACGGCAGCGTGCTGGGCGTGCCCGATCGCGGCGTACGCGAGGTCTCGGGACCCCATGAGGTTGGCCACGTAGCTGGCGAGTCGATAGCCGTCTGCCAGCAGCCCCCATGCCTCTGCCTGCTCGCCGGCCGGCTGTTCGTGCAGACGGGCGGCGGCCTCGGTGAGCAGCGGCGCTGCAAGTGAACCTGCCTCGACGTATTTCCCGTTCCAGTAGAGCTTCCACAGCCTCTTGTTGCTGGCGACCAGGTTCTCGAGGCTTGGCGCGGTCACGGTATCGGGCAGGATGCCTGCGGCTACGTCATGAACGGTCTGGGACAAGGCGCGCATGACTGTCCGGTCGTCGTGCTCCATCGCCCGGCGCGGTCCCTGCTGGCCAAGGATGACGGAGGTGTCCACCCGAAGGGCGTCGGCGATCAAGAGGAGAGTCTGAAGGGTGAGCCGCTTGTCCTGCTCCGCTTGCTGAATTGTGGGCAGAGACAGCCCGGTCATCTCGGCGAGGTCGGACTGCCGGATGTCTTTGCCACGAAGGATCTTGATGCGTGCGCCTGTGGTGTAGTCACTCCAGCGGGGCATGCTGGTCTCCATTCCTAGCGTCCACTGGGAACGGTACCCCTGCTGAAGAGTTCGGGTAACGGCAACGGTCTTACGGTCACCGGACCGTAGGGCCGTTGCGTTTGGCGTTGTTGCGGCAAGTGACACGAGCCGCGCGCGATTGGTGCCCCGGCTGCCCCAGGGGTAGCTGGGGGCGTAGTCGCCGCTCGCTGCCGCGGGAAAACGGCAGATCTCGGCGAACCATCCCCTCGGCGGGGGGCAGAAGGGGCGGTACGCCGACCGCAATGTGCGGAACGCTGATTCCCCCAGCCCCCCAGCCCCCCAGGCCCCCGGCGCCTCCGGGGCCTCGCCTGGGCCGGTGTGAGGGCCCGGGGGCCCCGGGCCCTTCGGGGGGCTGTCAGGCGGGGCGGAGCCAGACCGTGGCGAGCGGGGGGAGGGTGAGCTGGATGCTGTGGCGGCGGCCGTGGCAGGGGGCGTCGTCCGGCTTCAGGGGGTCCGGGTTGGTCACGTCGCCGCCGCCGTAGCGCTCGGCGTCCGTGTTGAGGACCTCCGTCCAGGCCGTCGGCTCGGGCGGCACGCCCAGGCGGTACTCATGGCGGACCACGGGCGAGAAGTTGCTCACCGCGAGCAGCGGTGAGCCGTGGGCGTCGAAGCGCAGGAACGCGAAGACGTTGTCCTCGGCCGCGCCGCCGTCGACCCAGGAGAAGCCCTCGGGTGTGGTGTCGCGCTGCCACAGCGCGGGCGTGCGCGCGTAGAGCGTGTTGAGGTCGCGGACCAGGTCCCGCACGCCCCGGTGGTCCGGCTCCGCGGCGTACGAGGGGTCGAGCAGCCACCAGTCGGGTCCGTGGCCTTCGGACCACTCCGCGCCCTGGGCGAACTCCTGGCCCATGAAGAGGAGTTGTTTGCCGGGGTGCGCCCACATGAAGCCGAGGTACGCGCGGTGGTTGGCGCGCCGCTGCCACCAGTCGCCGGGCATCTTGTCGACCAGGGCGCGCTTGCCGTGCACCACCTCGTCGTGCGAGATCGGCAGGACGTAGTTCTCGCTGTACGCGTACACCATCGAGAAGGTCATCTCGTTGTGGTGGAACTTCCGGTGCACCGGCTCGTGCTCGATATAGCCGAGCGAGTCGTGCATCCAGCCCATGTTCCACTTCAGGCCGAAGCCGAGGCCGCCGAAGCCGCCCGGCCCCGCATGGTGGGTCGCGCGCGTCACGCCGTCCCAGGCCGTGGACTCCTCGGCGATGGTGACGACACCCGGGCAGCGGCGGTAGACGGTGGCGTTCATCTCCTGGAGGAAGGCCACCGCGTCCAGGTTCTCCCGGCCGCCGTGTTCGTTCGGCGACCACTCGCCGTTCTCGCGTGAGTAGTCGAGGTACAGCATCGAGGCGACGGCGTCCACCCGCAGCCCGTCGATATGGAACTCCTCGCACCAGTACGCGGCGTTCGCCACCAGGAAGTTGCGCACCTCCTTGCGTCCGTAGTCGAACTCCAGAGTGCCCCAGTCGGGGTGCGACGCCCGGGCCGGGTCCTGGTGCTCGTACAGCGGGCGGCCGTCGAACTCCGCGAGCGCCCAGTCGTCGCGCGGGAAGTGCGCGGGCACCCAGTCCATCAGCACCCCGACGCCGGCCCGGTGCAGAGAGTCGACGAGGTGCCTGAAGTCGTCGGGCGTGCCCAGCCGGGCGGTGGGCGCGTAGAAGCCCGTGACCTGGTAGCCCCAGGAGCCGCCGAAGGGGTGTTCGGCGACCGGCATGAACTCCACATGGGTGAATCCGAGGTCCTTGACGTACGCCGGGAGCTGTTCGGCCAGCTGGCGGTAGGTCAGACCGGGCCGCCAGGACGGCAGGTGGACCTCGTAGACCGAGAACGGCGACTCGTGCACCGGGCGGTCGCCGCGGTGCGCCATCCAGTTCTCGTCATGCCACACATGGTGGGATTCGGTCACGACCGACGCGGTGGCGGGCGGGGCTTCCGTGCGCCGGGCCATCGGGTCGGCGCGCAGGGTGTGCGAGCCGTCCGGGCGGGTGATGTCGAACTTGTACAGCGTTCCCTCGCCCACTCCCGGCAGGAACAGCTCCCACACCCCGCTGGAGCCCAGGGAGCGCATGGGGAGGCCGGTGCCGTCCCAGTAGTTGAAGTCCCCGGCGATCCGCACCCCGCGGGCGTTGGGCGCCCAGACCGTGAAGCGGGTGCCGGTCACGCCCTGGTGCGCCATCGGCTGGGCGCCCAGCGCCTTCCACAGCTCCTCGTGGCGGCCCTCGCCGATCAGGTGCAGGTCCAGCTCGCCCAGGGCCGGCAGAAAGCGGTACGGGTCGTGGACCTCGACCTCGTGCGAGCCGATGCCCTCCTCGCCGTCGTATGCGACGACCAGTCGGTATTCGGGGACCTTGCGCAGCGGCAGCACCCCGGAGAACAGGCCGTCGCCGTCCTCGTGCAGCTCGGCGCGCAGCCCCTTGGCGAGGACGGTCACCGAGCGTGCGTAGGGGCGCAGCACCCGCAGTTCCACCCCGCCGCGCACGGTGTGGGCGCCGAGCAGGGCGTGCGGATCGTGGTGGGCGCCGTGCAGCAGCCGTTGCCGGTCCTCCTCCGGGAGCGGCCGGGCGGGACGCACGCCATGGCTGCCGCGCTGCTTCGACGCTCCGGCGGGCGGCTTTCTGCGCTGTGCCTTGGGTGCGTCCGCGGGACCGGGGGACGAGGGGCGACGGGTCACGGGGGCAGCCTCCTGGAAGGGATGAGGGGAGGGGAGAGGAGTCAGGGGGTGAGGGCGGCGGCCAGACGGTCGATCGCGGCCATGGGGACCGGCAGCCAGTCGGGGCGGTGTCTGGCCTCGTACACCGCCTCGTACACCGCCTTGTCCGTCTCGTACGCGCGCAGCAGCTCCGTCTCCTGCCGCGGGTCCGCGCCGCCGACCTCGGCGTAGCCCTCGCAGTAGGCGCTGCGGCAGCGCTCGGCCCAGTCCGGGTTCCAGGGGCGGTGGGTGCGTGCGGCGTAGTCGAACGAACGGAGCATCCCGGCGACGTCGCGCACCGCGGGCTGCGGCCGGCGGCGCTCGGTGAGCGGCCGTGCGGGCTCGCCCTCGAAGTCGATGACCGACCAGTGCCCGTCGTCGGCCGGCCCGCCGGCCGTGCCGCTGCCGGACGGTCCCGGGGTCACCGGCCCGGGAGTCAACGGCCCCTCTCCGGGCGCCGTCTCCTGTGCGCCGCGCAGTATCTGACCGAGATGCAGATCGCCGTGTACGCGCTGGGCGCACCAGACCCGGCCCCGCCGGCCGAGCTCCGCGACCGCCTTGAACGCGGTGCGCAGCCGTGGCGCGTACGGCGTCAGTGCGGGCACGGCCTCGGCCGCCGCGTCCAGCCGTGCGTACATCCCGTCGGCGAGCTGCTCGATCTGCGGCCGGTGCAGGGTCACCGTCGGCAGCTCCTCCGCCAGCGCCCGGTGCACCTCGGCGGTGACCCGGCCCAGCGCCCGGGCCTCCGCGGTGAACGCCTCCCCCTCGGCCAGCGCCTTGAGCGCCAGCACCCAGGCGTCCTGCGAGCCCCTCAGGAACGGCTGGAGCACGCCCAGGGTGTACGGCTCGGGGGCGCGGGCCTCGTACCAGGCGACGGGGACGGGGGCCCGGCCGCACCCCGCGCGGGCGAGTGCGAGCGGCAGCTCCAGATCCGGGTTGGGTCCGGGGTGGATGCGGCGGAACAGCTTGAGGATGTAGGCGTCGCCGTAGACCAGGGAGGAGTTGGACTGCTCGGCGTCCAGCGGGCGCGGGGCGAGCCCGCCGGGGACGGCGGGTGAGCCGTCGAACCGGTCGAAGCGCAGCGGGCCGAGTGCGCCGGGGGCGCGCAACCGTTCCAGCAGGAGTTCCGCGAGCCGGGGATCGTACAGGCCTTCGTACACGGTCCGCCCGGCGAGCGGTCCGCTGGCCAGATGGCCGATCAGCGAGGGTGCGAGATGCGGCGGCAGGGTCTGCCGCACCCCGAGGAAGAGCTGGTAGCAGTCGTCGGGCAACGGGCGGCGGCCCGCCCCCGAGGGCGACCGCTCCTGCTGTCTGACCCTCAGCAGCAGATGGAGCAGCCCCGCGCCCGGCCCGTCCGCGGGGAGCAGCTCGGTGGCCGAGACCAGCGAGAAGCCGGTGACCGGGCGGCCCTTGCCCGCGAACCACCGCTGCCGCGGAAGCCATCGGTGCAGCAGCGGGGCGAGTGATGCGATGAGGGCGACGTGGGCGACCGGGGTCTGGGAGGATGCAGCCTCCGACATGGCATCGCGTCCTTTCCCCGGGATACACCCTAGAAGTGCTGCATGCGCAGAGTGTCCCGGATTGCAGCAGTGGCTGTCCGGCGGCGCGCGGGGGTGAGGGGGAGAGTGCCCCCGCCGGGGCGGCGGAAACCGCCCCGGCGGGGACATCCCTTCCATCGGCGGATGCGTCTGGGCATATCGTGACGGGTGTGCCGATCGCTCCTCAGGGCCGATCGCCGCTCGAGGTCGATCGCTCCTTTAGGTCGATCGCTCTTTCAGGACGGAGCCGTCGCCGCGTCCTTCCGCAGCCGGAACCAGTAGAAGCCGTGGCCCGCCAGCGTCAGCAGATACGGCCACTGGCCGACCGCGGGGAAGCGCACGCCCCCGATCAGCTCGACCGGGTGGTAGCCGCTGAACCGGCGCAGATCCAGCTCCGTCGGCTGGGCGAACCGCGAGAAGTTGTTCACGCACATCACCAGGTCGTCCTTGAACTCCCGGAGGAAGGCCAGGACGGACGGGTTCGACGAGGGCAGCTCGCTGTACGAGCCGAGCCCGAAGGCCGGGTTCTGCTTGCGGATCTCGATCATCCGGCGGGTCCAGTGCAGCAGCGAGGACGGCGAGGCCATCGCCGCCTCCACATTGGTGACCTGGTAGCCGTAGACCGGGTCCATGATGGTCGGCAGATACAGCCGTCCGGGGTCGCAGGAGGAGAAGCCGGCGTTTCTGTCCGGGGTCCACTGCATCGGTGTGCGCACCGCGTCCCGGTCGCCCAGCCAGATGTTGTCGCCCATTCCGATCTCGTCCCCGTAGTAGAGGATCGGGGAGCCGGGCAGCGACAGCAGCAGCGCCGTGAACAGCTCGATCTGGTTGCGGTCGTTGTCCAGCAGGGGCGCGAGCCGCCGGCGGATGCCGATGTTGGCCCGCATCCGCGGGTCCTTGGCGTACTCCGCGTACATGTAGTCGCGCTCTTCGTCGGTGACCATTTCGAGGGTGAGCTCGTCGTGGTTCCGCAGGAAGATGCCCCACTGGCAGTTCTTGGGGATCGCCGGGGTCTTGGCGAGGATTTCGGAGACCGGGTAGCGGGATTCGCGCCGTACGGCCATGAAGATGCGCGGCATCACCGGAAAGTGGAACGCCATATGGCATTCGTCGCCGCCCGCCGCGTAGTCGCCGAAGTAGTCGACGACGTCCTCGGGCCACTGGTTGGCCTCGGCGAGCAGCACCGTGTCCGGGTAGTGCGCGTCGATCTCCTTGCGGACCCGCTTGAGGAAGGAGTGGGTGGCGGGGAGGTTCTCGCAGTTGGTGCCCTCCTGCTGGTACAGATACGGCACCGCGTCCAGCCGGAAGCCGTCGATGCCCAGGTCCAGCCAGAAGCGCAGCGCGGAGATGATCTCCTCCTGCACCGCCGGGTTCTCGTAGTTGAGATCGGGCTGGTGGGAGAAGAAGCGGTGCCAGTAGTACTGCTTGCGCACCGGGTCGAAGGTCCAGTTCGACGTCTCGGTGTCGACGAAGATGATCCGGGCGTCCTCGTACTGCTTGTCGTCGTCCGCCCAGAGGTAGTAGTCGCCGTAGGGCCCGTCCGGGTTGGTGCGGGACTCCTGGAACCACGGGTGCTGGTCGCTGGTGTGGTTCATGACGAAGTCGATGATCACGCGCATGCCGCGCTGGTGGGCCGCGTCCACGAACTCCACGAAGTCGGCCAGGTCGCCGAAGTCCGGCAGTACGGAGGTGTAGTCCGCCACGTCGTAACCGCCGTCCCGCAGCGGGGACTTGAAGAAGGGCGGCAGCCACAGGCAGTCCACGCCCAGCCACTGCAGATAGTCCAGTTTGGCGGTGATGCCTTTGAGGTCGCCGATGCCGTCGCCGTTGCTGTCCTGGAAGGAGCGGACGAGGACCTCGTAGAAGACGGCCCGCTTGAACCAGTCGGGATCGCGGTCCTTGGCCGGCGTGTCCTCGAACGTGTCGTGGACGGGCTCATTGACGATCATGATGTGGGTGACCCTCCGATCGGCGGGGACGGTCGCAGAACGAGGATGTGCGCTGGCGTGATGCCCGGCTCGAGGCGCACATAGTTGGTTCTGCCCCAGTGATAGGTCTCGCCGGTGAGCTCGTCGCGCACCGGCGCGCTCTCGTGCCAGTCGAGGCCGAGGCGCGGCATGTCCAACGAGACCGTGGCCTCCTGGGTGTGGTGCGGGTCCAGGTTGGCGACCACCAGGACGACGTCGGAGCCCGGGTCTCCCGGGCGTCCCGAGTGCTTCGAGTACGCGATCACCTGGTCGTTGTCGACGTCGTGGAAGGTGAGGTCGCGCAGCTGCTGCAGGGCCGGATGGCGGCGGCGGACCCGGTTCAGCCGGGTGATCAGCGGGGCGATGCTGCGCCCCTCCCGCTCGGCCGACTCCCAGTCCCTGGGGCGCAGTTGGTACTTCTCCGAGTCGAGGTACTCCTCGCTGCCCTGCCTGAGCGGGGTGTTCTCGCACAGCTCGTATCCGGCGTACACGCCCCAGGACGGCGACATCGTCGCCGCGAGCACCGCCCGCACCTCGAAGGCGGGCCGGCCGCCCCGCTGGAGGTAGGCGTGCAGGATGTCCGGGGTGTTCACAAAGAAGTTGGGACGCATGCAGGCGGCCGAGTCGCCGGACAGCTCGGTCAGATACTCGGTCAGCTCCGCCTTGGTGTTGCGCCAGGTGAAGTAGGTGTACGACTGCTGGAAGCCGACCGCGGCCAGCGTGTGCATCATCGCCGGGCGGGTGAACGCCTCCGCCAGGAAGACCACGTCCGGATCGGTGCGGTTGATCTCCCCGATGACCTTCTCCCAGAAGACCACCGGCTTGGTGTGCGGATTGTCCACCCGGAAGATCCGCACTCCGTGGCCCATCCAGAAGCGCAGTACGCGCAGCGTCTCCTTGACGAGACCCGGCATGTCCGCGTCGAAGGCGATCGGATAGATGTCCTGGTACTTCTTCGGCGGGTTCTCGGCGTAGGCGATGGAGCCGTCGGCCCTGCGGTGGAACCACTCGGGATGCTTCTCCACCCAGGGGTGGTCGGGGGAGCACTGGAGCGCGAAGTCGAGGGCGACCTCCATGCGCAGCGAGCGGGCCGCCAGCACGAAGCGGTCGAAGTCCTCAAGGGTGCCGAGGTCCGGGTGGAGTGCGTCATGGCCGCCTTCGGCGGAGCCGATCGCCCAGGGCACGCCCACATCGTGCGGCCCGGCCGAGAGGGAGTTGTTGGCGCCCTTGCGGTGTGTGGAGCCGATGGGGTGGACCGGGGGCAGATAGACGACGTCGAAGCCCATCGCCGCGATCGCGGGCAACCGCTCCGCGGCGGTGCGCAGCGTGCCGGAGACCGGCGGGCGGCCGTCGTCGGCGACGACCGCGCCCTCGGAGCGGGGGAACATCTCGTACCAGGAGCCGTACAGCGCCCGCTTGCGCTCGACGAGCAGAGGCAACGCCGAAGAGGAGGTGACCAGTTCGCGCAGCGGGTGGCGGTCGAGGGCGGCGCGGGCGTCGGGAGCCAGCGCGGCGGCGAGCCGGGCGGCGGCCGGCCGGGCCTCGTCGCGCAGCGCGTCCACGGCGGCGAGCACGGCCTCCCGGCCGTCCTTCTTGGGCACACCCGCGGCGGCCCGCTCATACAGCTCCGCGCCTTCCGCCAGCACCAGCGCGGTGTCGATCCCGGCGGGGATCTTGATCTGGGCGTGCTGCCGCCAGGTGGCGACCGGGTCGCTCCACGCCTCCACGGAGTACGTCCACAGGCCCTCGGCATCGGCGGCGACCTCCGCACCGTAGCGGTCGGTGCCGGGCGCGAGCTCCCGCATCGGGGTGAAGGGACCGGGCCGCCCGCTGGGGTCGCGCAGCACGACATTGGCGGCGACGGCGTCATGGCCTTCGCGGAAAACGGTGGCGGTGACCTGGAAGGTCTCGCCCGTCACCGCTTTGGCGGGCCTTCTTCCGCAGTCGACGAGAGGGCGGACGTCCAGGACGGGGATGCGGCCGATCATGGGGTTCACGACATCACCTGAGGGCAGTGCGGGCAGAACGGACTGGGCCGTTTGCGTCGTTTTACTCGATTTTGGAGTGCTGGTTCTTTGTAGCTGCTCGGTCGTCGACTGGCGGGCTGCGGGCATGGCCGCTCCTGTCCGCGTTCACTCGGCTGGGCGGAAGAAATACTCAGAGGGACGCGCTCGCCTGCGTATGTACCGGATGAGCCTTCCCACGCCCGGTGGGTGGGCAATCCGGTGGTCGGGTGACTGCCTGTCCGGTGCTGTCGGCCTGTGCTGCCGGTGCTCCGAGAGACATTTGCACCACACCGGCGAGCGCGCCAGGGGCCCTGCAAAAGGTCGGACCACGACATCGCCGCGGTTTTCGGTCACGCGGTAAACACTTCGCCGCCGTACGGCTGTTACCGGGCGAGGGCGGGCGCACGCGGTGCGCCGCCCGCACGGTCCGGTGAACGAGCAGGGGAGTCCCGATGCAGGAATCGATGGTGGCGGTGGCGGCGGTCGGAGTGGTGACGGGTCTCCCGAGAATCCTGCTGTTCTGGCTGATGTCGAGGGAGCGGCGGCGTATCGTGGCCGCCGTCTCCGGGACGGGAGCCGCGGCCTCCGCGCTGGTTCTGGACCACCGCGGCCCGGGCAGGGCCAGCCTGACGCTGCTTCCGGCGCCGGCGCACGAGGGGGGAGAGCGTTGACCGGGCAGATCGAAGCGGACGAGGTGACGGCATCCGGGCTGACGTTCGACGCGTTCTTCGCGCGGACCTTCCCCGGCATGACGGCCAGGGCGCTGCTGCTGTGCGGAGGCTGCGGCCAGGACGCGGAGGACGCCGTGCAGGAGGCGTACACCGCCGCCTTCGTGCGCTGGGACCGGCTGCGGCACTACGACGCCCCCGACGCATGGGTGTACCGGGTGGTCCGGCAGCGGCTGTGGGCCGCCGCCCGCGACCGGGCGCGCACCAGGCCCGCGGAGCCGGACACCCTGCGGCCGCCCGCTGCCGCCGCCGTCGAACAGACCGTCGAGGCGCGTGCGGTGCTCTCCGCGGTGGCCGCGCTGCCGGCGAAGCAGCGGACGGTTCTGGTGCTCAACTGCCTCGAAGGCATGACCCAGGAGGCGATCGCCGAGGAACTGGGCATCACCAGAGGCGGCGTCGCCGCCCATGTGTCCCGGGCCCGCGACAAGCTGGCCAAGGCCCTGGGCCTGCGGGGGCAGCGGACCGCCGGCGGAGCGCGGCGGGCGCGGCACGAGGACGGCGACGCGCTGGTGCCCGCGCACACCTTCGCCGCCGCGGCGCGCCCGGTGGAACCGGCCGACCCGGTCACGGCGCTGCTGCGGCGCACCGAGCTGTGGCTGCGCGCCGCGGCAGCCCAGTCGGAGCGTCCGGCCGCCATGCTCGCCGCCGTGCGCCGCGCCGCCGCCGCGCGAGAAGCACACGGCGCGGGGGAAGTGCACGGCGCGCGAGAAGCACACGGCACAGGGGAAGTGCACGGCGCGCGAGAGGCCGACGGCTTGCGAGAGGCCGACGGGGCATGAGGAGGGTGAGCCGGTTATCCCGGCTGCTGCACACCGCGGTGGCGCTCGCACTGGTGGCGGGCTTCTATGTGCTGGCCGTCGCGCTGGTCGGGGGCTATGGCTTCTTCGGCGTCGTCATGGCCCGGATCGTGTTCGCACCGGAGGACGACGGCAGCCTGCCCGTCGCACTGCTCCAGATCGGATTTGCCGCGGCCGCCGTGGCGGTGATCCCCCAGATCTTCGCCAGAGCGGGCAGCACGGGGCCAAGGCCCCGCACGGTCGCCGTGGACGAGGACGCCGCCCCCGGCCTGTGGGACGAGGTGGTCGAACTGGCGGAGCGCACGGGCGTCGCCGTGCCCACCGAGATCCGGCTGACCGCCGAGGCCAACGCGGCGGTGGTCGAGGATGTGCGCACCGGCGCACGCGGCATCCGGGAACGGCGTCTGTATCTGGGCCTGCCCTTGCTGGCGGGCCTGCGCGCCGACGAACTGCGCGCCGTGCTCTGCCATGAACTGGGGCACTACGCCCAGGGGCACACCCGGTTCGCGGCCCGCGTCTACCAGGGCGCCGAAGGCCTGGACGCCGCCTGCCGGACCTTCGCCAAGCCGGAGGTCGGCAACCCGATCACCACCGCCTACACCGGATTCCAGCATCTGACGCTGCGTGTGTACGCCTGGCTGTACAACGTGCTCTCCTTCGCCGTCCGCCGCCGACAGGAGCTGGACGCGGACGCCGCCGCGGCGTATGTCGCGGGGCCGGAGGCGGCGGCCGCCGCCCTGACGTCCGCGGCCGCGCTGGGACGGGCGTGGGAGGACTTCCGCACCGGGCTGCTGGACCCGATGGCCGCGGCCGGGAGAATGCCGGACGATCCGCTGCGCGCCTTCGCGGCGATGCTCGACGATCCGGGGTACCGGAACCGGGTGGCGGCCCGGCCGGGTACGGCCCCGACCCCGGCCCGCCATCCCTTCGACTCCCATCCGCCGTTGGAGCGGCGGCTGGAGGCGCTGCGGTCGCTGCCCTGCGCGGTCGAGGCGGAGCGCGATCTGCGCCCCGCGTACCGGCTGGTCAACCCGGACGGAACCCTTCCGGAGCCGGTGCTCGCCGTGCTGCTGCCGACCCGGCCGCCGGGCCGCCGACGCCGGACGCGACCGTGGGCCGACTGGCTGGCCGAAGCGGCCGAGGTCCGGGCCGTCCGCGCCGTGGAGGAACTGCACAGGGCGGTGGGCCTGATCGCCATGGCGCGCCCCACGACGGGCGGAGTGCTCGAACTGCTCACCGGCGGGCGGGGCCCCGAACTCGTCGACGCACTGCGGGACGCGGGGTGGGGTGAAGGGTGGCGGGAGCTCTGGGGCGGCCAGGAAGTCGACGGCGTCATCCGGCGCGCGCACGGCGGCAGCGGCGGCGACGGCGGCGAGAGCAGCGAGGCCGACGGGGACATCGAGGACTGCTACGACGGCGGCCGGTGGGTCGGGGAGCCCTGGTGGCGCACGGCGCCGGAGCACCGGGCAGCCGCCGGTCCGCGAGCGCGCGAGGCCCGGCGGGCGGCACAGCGCGAGGCCGACGCCCGTCGCGCGGCCCTCGCGGTGGAAGTCCTCGTGGCACAGGCCCTCGTCGCCGCGGGCCGCGCCCGCTGGACCTTCCGCTGGGACGGTCCCGGACGGGCGGTGGCCGAGGACGAACAGGCGGCCGAGGCCCTGGAGCTCGCGCCGGGCGCGCCGGCCGACCCGCAGCGCGCCGCCCGGCTGCGCTCCTGCCTGCTGCTGTGCCGGGTGGGCATGGACGACGAGCTGAGCAGCGCGGGCCGGGGGTCCGCGCTGCGGGTTCCGCCGGAGCCCCCGCCCGCCGAGCCGGCGACGGAGCCCCCGCGGAAACTGTTCCCGGCAGCCGCTTTCCTCATGGCGCTGCTCACCCTGCTGTTGTTCGGTCTGCGCTGGCAGACCGTCAACAGGGAACCGCCGTCGCCGCCGCCCCTGCCCCGCGACGCGCGTACCGAGGCGCCCCTGTACCGGCCCGTCTGCCCGCCCGGCTACCGGCAGCAGGGGCTGTGGTGCCTGCCCGTCGACGAGGCGCCGTCCGGCGGGCCGCCCACTCAGGGCACGGCGCCCCAGCTGGGCTCCTGACCTCCTGCGCACACCGCGCCCCAGCTGGGCTCCGGACCCACGGCGGTCCGAGCGCCGGTGCTGTTGATCACGCCGGTTCTGGTGACGGCGCCGGTGCCGGTCCTGGTGACGGCGCCGGTTCCGGTGATGTCGTCGGTGCTGCTGCCGGTGTCGTGCGTCATGCCTGCCGTTCCCCTCGTTCCTCTTGCTTCTCGCGTTCCGCCTGTCTGGCATGCGCCGCCCATCACACCCATCACGCCTGTCCGCCGGCCCACATATGCCACGGCTGGGCGGCCACCCATGCCGCCGCCGGCAGCGGCTTCACCGACAGGGCGGCGGCCGTCGCCCCGTCGTCGCCCGCCATCAGGTCCGGCTCCACCCCGCTGGCCATGTAGTGGTAGAGCCCCGCGACCCCGCACGCCGCCGGAGCGCCGATCACCTGGGCAAGGCTCTGCTCGAAGACCGTCGGATCCAGCGGCACATAGCGCACCTCGCGGGCCAGCCCTTCGCCGAAGGCGGCCGCCAGCTCCTCGCCCGTCAGCGTCCGGCTGCCGCCGATGTCGAAGGCACGGCCCGCCACGCCGTCGACCGTGAGCGCCGCGTACACCGCCTCCGCCAGATCGCGGTGCGACATCCAGGAGACCGGCGCGTCCGCCGGCAGCGGATAGGCGAGCACGCCCTCGTCGACGAGGGCAGGGCCGTTCCACGGGCTGAAGAGGTTGTCCAGGTAGACCGGCGGTCGCACGACGACGAGCTCCACCTCGCTCTGGGCGAGGCTCTCGCGGAACACGGTCTCGGCGAGCCGGCGGGTCTCGAAGGCCGCGACATTGGTCGTACGGTCCGGGATGCGGGTGTTGGCGTTGTAGACCACCCGGCGCAGCCCGGTCTCCCGGGCCGCCTTCGCGATGTGCTGGGCGTACGTCATGACCTTCTCGGCCTCGTACACCAGCGGCAGCACCACGGCGGCGTGCGTGGCCTTCTCGAAGAGGGCGCGGACGTCGTCGTAGCGCCCCAGATCGCCCGGCGCGACGGTCACGCCCGGGATCTCCGGGCGGTCCGCCTCCGGCCGGCGGCTGATCGTACGGACCCGGTGGCCCCGCTCGGCCAGCAGACGGGCCGTCGCGCCGCCCTGGAAGCCGGTCGCGCCCACGACCGCGACCCGCATCGGAATGTGATCGGACATTTGTCTGAAGAGCCCTTCGATAGGGTGTGGCTGCTGCCGTGAACGGCTCTTCCAGGCTCGCGTCGGCGGCTTCGGCCGAGCAATTAACAAACCGGGGCGGAGGTTGAAGGATCGTCCAATGGACTCCACGGACAGCAAAGACGAGACCGACCTCGGCGACGACCTCCTCAGCGAACTGCTGAAACCGCTGCGGCTCACAGGGGTGTTCGACAGTCGCTGGCATGTGCGCGCGCCCTGGGCCATCGAGGGCGACGCCGAGCAGAGCTGCGCCGTCCTCCACTACATCACCGAGGGCGGCTGCTGGATCACCGGCGAGGACCAGACCCCGATCGAACTGCAGACGGGCGACCTCGCCCTCTTCCCCACCGGCACCGCCCACCGGCTCTCCGACCTGCCCGAGCGGCACGGCGGCGTCGCGCTCGCCGCCGTCCTGCCCGAGCGGCAGCCGGGCACCTCCGGAGAGATCAGGATCGAGGGGACGGGGCCGGAGAGCCGCATCCTGTGCGCAGGACTGCACTACGACGCCAGCGCCGCCACCGGGTTGTACAAGGCTCTCCCCTGGGCGCTGGTGCTGGACCGCTCCCAGGTCGACAAGGAGCCACTGCTGCGAGACACCCTGCGGCTGCTGGCCGCCACCGACCGGCCCACCGGACCGGGCGACCGGCTGATCACCCTGCGCACCTTCGAGATGGCGCTGGTGCTTGCGCTCCGCCCGCTGCTGCGTGAACTGGCCGAAAACCCCTCCTCGCTGCCCGTGCTCGCCAACCCCGGCATCAGCAAGGCGATGGTCATCATCGCCACCCGTTTCGCCGAGCCCTGGACGATCGAGTCGCTGGCCCGCGAGGTCGGGATGTCGCGGTCGGCGTTCACCGCAGCGTTCCGCGAGCTGGTGGGGGAAGCGCCGGCCCGGCACCTGACCGGGCGGCGGATGCAGGAGGCGGCCCGGCTGCTCGGCGAGACCTGTCTGCCGCAGTCGGCCGTGCCGGAGCGGGTGGGCTACCAGAGCGCCGTGGGCTTCCATCTCGCGTTCCGCAAGTGGTTCGGGATGACGCCCGGCGAGTACCGCTCGCAGAGCCTCAGCGCGGCATGACCGAGCAGCGGACTGGCCGGTTCTTAATCACCGGTGGACGGTCGTTCATTGCCTCGTGTGATGGCCGGAAGACAGGCTCGGCATCAGCCGGGAGCCAGTGTCACCGGGGCCGCGGCGGCCTCGGGGGGCCATGGAGAACTGAGAGAGGGAGGCACGTTGACCAGGTCTGGTCAGGAGTACCTCGAATCGCTGCGTGACGGGCGCGAGGTGTGGCTCGACGGCGAACGCGTCAAGGACGTCACCCGCCATGCCGCGTTCCGCAACACCGCGGCGTCCATCGCCCGCCTGTACGACCTGGCGCACTCCTCCGGGCACCGGGCGCGGCTCACCTCGGACGGGGAGCACCGGGCCTTCGCCGTGCCCCGCTCGTACGAGGATCTCGTCGCCCGGCGCGAGGCGTACAAGGTGTGGGCGGAGGCGAGCTTCGGCTTCCTGGGGCGCACGCCCGACTACATGGCGGGCGGCGCGGCGGGCTTCGCGGCCGCGCCCGCGGTGTTCACGACCGACTCCTTCGACGGCGCGGACAACGCCCTGGCGTACTGGCGGCGGCTTGCCGAGGGCGACCTGTACGCGACCTTCACCCTGGCCAATCCGCAGATCGACCGGACCAGGCCGGCCTCCGAGCAGGAGGAGGACGACCTGGTGGTGCGGGCGGTCGCCGAGAAGGACGGCGGGGTCGTCGTCCGCGGCGCGAAGATGATCGGCACGGCCTCGGTCTTCGGCAACGAGGTCGTCGTCGGCACGATAGAGCCCCTGGCGCCGCAGGACGTCGAACACGCGCTGTGCTTCTCGCTGCCCCTCGACACCCCGGGGCTGAAGCTGCTGTCGCGCACCTCGTACGAGGCGCAGGCGCGCAGCGTCTACGACAACCCGCTGTCGTCGCGCTTCGACGAGAACGACGCGTTGCTCGTGTGCGACGACGTCTTCGTGCCGTGGGAGCGGATGCTGACGTACCGGAACGTCGACACCACCTTCCGGATGTGGTGGCGGACGCCCGCGTACGTCAACTTCGTCCATCAGGCGGCCACCCGCTTCTGGACCAAGCTGGAGTTCCTCACCGGGATCGCGATCCTGCTGACGAAGGCGAACAACACCCACCGGCTGCCGCAGGTGACGCAGGCTGTCGGACGGCTGATGGGGAAGGTCGCACAGGCCAAGGCCTTCGTGCTGGCCGCCGAGGCGTCATACGAACAGGTGGACGGCGGGGACGGCGCGGCCGTCGGCGCCGGCGGGGTGATGCCGGGCAAGGAGATCTCCTTCGCCCAGCGCATCATGGCCGGAGAGCTGTACCCGCAGGCCGTCCAGGAGATCAGGATGCTGGCGGGCGGGGGACTCATCCAACTCCCCGCCTCCGGCGAGGACCTGCTCCACCCGGAGCTAGGCCCGCTGGTGCGCAAGTACATCCGCTCGCCCGGCCACCCGGCGGAGGACCGCGTCAAGCTGCTCAAACTGGCGTGGGACGCGCTGGGTTCGGAGTTCGCAGGCCGTCACGAACAGTACGAGCGCTTCTACCACGGCGCGCCGCACGTCTATCTGATGCAGCAGGCGTGGGAAGGGGACACCGCCGCGTGCGAGGAGCTGGCCCGCTCCTGCCTCGACGGCTACGGTCTGACGGGCCGCGCGGCCGGCGAGGACGCGGCCCGGTGACGGGCCGCCAGAAAGCCGCGGCCCGGTCCCGGTCGGGCGACCCGGCGCGGTCCCCCATCCGGACGGGCACTCGTGCGGGGGCCTCCGGGACGGGCAGGCCGGCCACGGCGGCGGCCGAGGACGCCCCGGCCACCGCGGCGGCCGAGGACGGGGCCACCCCGCCCGGGCGGCGGCACGGTACACGTCCGCGCGGGCCCGACGCACTCCGGCGGCCCGCCGTCGCGCTCGCCCTGCTGGCCGCCACCCAGCTGTTAATGATCATGGATACGGCCCTTGTCAATGTCGCGCTGCCGTCCATCGGCCGGGACCTCGGGTCCGGTTCGGCCGGGCTGTCGTGGGTCGCCAACGGCTATCTCATCACCTTCGGGGGGCTGCTGCTCCTCGGGGGACGCACCGCCGATCTGTTCGGACGGCGCCGGGTGTATCTCGCCGGGCTGGGCCTGCTCGCCGCCGCCTCCGCGGCCGGCGCCGTCGCCGGCTCCTCCGACCAGCTCATCGCGGCGCGCGCGGCGCAGGGCGTGGGGGCGGCCCTCGCCGCGGCCGCCGCCTTCGCGGTGCTGCTCGGGCTGTTCCCGGACGGCCCCGCCCGGCACCGGGCGCTCGGCGTCTTCGCCGCCATGGGCGGACTGGGCGGGGTCCTCGGCACCGTACTGGGCGGAGTGCTCACCGACATCCTCGGCTGGCGCTCCACCTTCTGGCTCAACGTGCTCGTCGCCGCGGCGCTCGGGCTGCTCGCACTGCGCGTTCTCGACGCCGGGACGCGCGACGCACGACCCGGCTTCGATCTGGCGGGGGCGCTCGGCGTCACCTCGGGCCTGGGGCTGGTCGCCTACGCCCTGGTCGGCGCGGGCGAGGCCGGCTGGACCGGCGTCCGCACCCTCGCCGCGGGCACGGCCGGCCTCGGGCTCCTCGCCGCCTTCGCCCTCTGGGAGCGCCGCACCGCGCACCCCCTCGTGCCGCCCGGCGTGCTGCGCCGGCCCGCCCTGCGCCGCGCCAACGTGCTGAGCGCACTGGCGCAGATGGCGCTGTTCCCGATGTTCTTCCTCGTCAGCCTGTATCTGCAGAGCGTCCTCGAACACTCTCCGCTGACCGGCGGACTGGGCCTGCTGCCGCTCTCCCTCGTGGTCGTGGCCCTCGCGCCGCAGACCGGCCGGCTCATCGGCCGCCTCGGGCTGCGTACGACCATGGCGGCGGGGTTCGCGCTGCTGCTCGGCGGCATGGTCTGGCTGGCCCTGTCGCTGTCCGCCGACGGGACGTTCGCCACCGCCGTACTCGCCCCGAGCCTCGTCCTGGGCGCGGCCCTGCCTCTGGTCATGGTCACCACCAATGTCGCGGCGACCGCCGAAGCCGCGCCCGAGGAGACCGGACTCGCCTCCGGGCTGATCAACACCAGCCAGCAGTTCGGCTCGGTGCTCGGACTCGCCGTCCTCGTCGCCGTCGCCACCGCGGGCCTCGGACCGGAGGCGGCCGACGCCGCCCGGACCGCGGGCTTCCGCGCCGCGCTCCTCGTCGGCGCGGGCTTCGCGGCCCTCGCAGTCCTCCTGTCACTGCGGCTGCGGCTCCCTGCGCCGCCGCCCGCCCCCGCATCCACGTCCGCGCCGGGGTCGCAGCACGCCGCCCCCGCGCCCTCGTCTGCGCCGGGGTCGCCGCACACGGCCCCCGCGCCCTCGTCCGCGCCGGGGTCGCCGCACACGGCCCCCGCGTCCTCGTCCGCGCCGGGGTCGCCGCACACGGCCCCCGCGCCGGACACCGACCGGGTCGGCGGCGCCGTGGAGTGACACGACGGCGCGCATCCCGCCTGCCGACCGACCCGAACCGACCCGCCCGAGGGGGCACCCACCGTGACGCTGTACGACCTGGCCGCGCCCGGTCTCGATCTGCGCGACGAACCGCGCTACCGCATCGCAGAGATACGCGCCGCCGATCCGCTCGCCGCCGACCCTGTCCTCGCCGCCGTCCCCGCCATGAACGCCGACGCCGACGTGCCCGCGCTCACCGTCGCCCTGCGCGCCCTGACGCCGACGCCCGAACGGGCAGCCTCCCTCGGGGTCGTCGACGCGCTCGCCGCCATGCGGGACCTCGGCATCCTCCTCGGCTCGCTCAAACGGCACGGCGTGCAGCCGGTCGCCGCCGTGCCCGAAGTGCTGCCCGTCCTCGAAGAACTGGGGAGGCGCACCGACATGGTGCCGCGCGACACCGTCCACCACTACACCGCGTGGAACCCGCTCGGCCGCCGACAGCGGATGTACACCGGGGACCCCATGGAAGGCAATCTCCAGGACGCCGTCCGCATGGTCTTCCCCAGCCTCGTCGCGGCGCTCGGCAGCTGCGCGGAGCTGGCCCGCCGCGAGCCGTACGAAGCCGGCTTCGCCCACACCCTCGACCGCATCGCGCAGCAGGTGAAGTCCATGGTCGAAGCCATCGACTTCACCATCGCCCAGGTCTCACCGGTCTTCTTCGCCCGGGAGATGCGCTCCTACTTCGAGGAGATCGACGTCGCGGGCAGTGACTACCTGGGCCCCGCCGCCGCCCAGGTGCCGCTCTGGCTGGTCGATCTGACGCTCTGGCAGTGCGACCGCGGCAAGGCCGAGTACGACGCCTTCCTCGACGACTCGGTGAGGTACAGCCTCCCCTCCTGGCGCGCCCACTACCAAGCGCACAAGGGCGGCGTCTCCGCCGTCTCCAAGCTCTCCGCCGCCCTCAGCTGGGAGTCCGCCAACCGGCTGCCGCCGCGGCTGGCGGCCTCGGCCGTCTCCCTGGCCCGCGTGCTGCGCATCCTCAAGACCTTCCGCGCCCGCCACATCACCATCGCCCGCAAGGCGTACGCCGACGAAGTGCGGCTGTACGACGCGGGCAGCGGCGGAGCGCCCATCGAGCTGCTGCGCTCGGTGCTCGACCTGACCCGGGACAACGAGACCCTGGTGCGCCGGTCCGCGCCGGTCCCCAGCCCCCGCGCCGCGTGACCGAGCCGCTCCCCGGCGCGGCCGCCCGGCCGTGCCGCTCGCATGACCGTCCCAGGAGGTCCGACCCCCATGCCCCAGATCCTCATCGCCGGCGGCGGCATCGCCGGGCTCACCGCGGCGCTGTCCCTGCACGCCGCCGGATTCGAGCGGATCACCGTCGTCGAGGCCGTCCGGGAGAACCTGCCCGTCGGCGCGGGGCTGAACATCATGCCCAACGCGGTGCGCGAACTCGACGCGCTCGGCCTGCTCGACCCCCTCGAAGAGCGCGCCGTACGCACCCGGGAGCTGCGCTACTACCACCGCAGCGGCGCCCTCATCTCGCGTGAGGCACGCGGTCTGGACGCCGGGTACCACTGGCCGCAGCTGTCCGTGGCCCGCGCCGAACTGCAGACCGTGCTCGCCGACGCCGTGGTCCGGCGGCTCGGCCGCGCCGCACTGGTTCCGGGTGTCCGCGTCACCGGCGTCGACACGCTCCCGGACGGCGGGGCGCGCGTCCAGCTGGAGCACCGGGACGGGGAGCAGCGCGCCCGGACCTGCCTGGAGCCGGACGTCCTGATCGGCGCCGACGGCATCCGCTCGGCGGTGCGCGCCGCGCTCAATCCGCGCGAGGGAGCCCCGCCGTGGAACGGCATGCTCGTCTGGCGCGGGGTCTCCCGCATGCCCGCCGCCGCCGCGGGCGAGTTCATGTTCATCGCGGGCGACGACCGGCAGAAGGCCGTGGTCTACCCGATGACCGAGCCGGACCCGATGACGGGCGACACGCTGGTCAACTGGGCCCTCGCCATCCCGGCCGACGACGTGCCCGAGGCGCGCGCAGCACACGCTACGCGCGGAGAACGCGGTGACGACAGAGCCTACGCGTACGGGGACTGGAACCGGCCCGTCCCCGTAGCGCAGATCCTGCCCTACTACGAGGGATGGGAGTTCGGCGGCGTCAGCGTCCCCGAGGTCCTCAAGGCGGCCGACGCGGCGTACGAGTATCCGATGGTCGACCGCGAGCCGCTGGAGCGCTGGACCCTGGGCCGCACCACCCTGATCGGCGACGCGGCGCACGCCATGTACCCGATCGGCTCCAACGGCGCGACCCAGTCCATCGTCGACGGCCGCGCCCTGGGGTACGCCATGGCCCTCAACCCCGACCCGGCCGTCGCCCTCGCCCTGTACGAGGCCGACCGCAGGCCCGCGACGGCCGAACTGCAACGGGCGAACCGGCGGCTGGGGCCCGAGGTCGTCATCAACCTCGCCCACGAGCGCGCACCCGGCGGTTTCGCCGACGTCCACGATGTGATCCCGCCCGACGAGCTGGCCCGGATCGCCGCCCGCTACGCGGCGACCGGGGCCTTCGACCCGCAGACCGTCAACCAGGGATCGCCCTACCGCCTCACACCGCGTTCGCTGCCCTGACCACGCGTGGGGCGCGCGCTCCCCCTTGCGCTCCGTCCCGCGCTCCCCATGATGCGCCGGGCGTACGGCCGCGCGCCGTGGTTGCCGGGGTCAGGTGCCATTACCGTCGGGTGACGGCGAGACGCACACCGCCGTGCGTCCACTCGGATGCGTACCTCCCCTGCGAAGGTGGAACCCGTGAAGGCAATCCGTCGATTCACCGTCCGCCCCGTCCTGCCCGAACCGCTGCGCCCGCTCAGCGAGCTGGCCCGCAATCTGCGCTGGTCCTGGCACACCGAGACCCGAGATCTCTTCCAGGCCGTCGATCCCGGGGGCTGGAAGGCGTCCGGCCAGGACCCCGTACGGCTGCTGGGCGCCGTGCCCGCCACTCGTCTGGCCGAATTGGCCGGCGACCGGCGATTCCTGCGCCGGCTGGCCGTCGTGGCCGGCGATCTGGACGACTATCTGCACGGCCGCAGGTGGTACCAGCAGCACAGCGCGCCCCAAGGCGCGGCCGGCAGCGGCTCCGGCGGCGACAGCGGGGAGTTCCCGTCCGCCGTCGCCTATTTCTCACCGGAGTTCGGCGTCACCGCGGCGCTGCCCCAGTACTCCGGCGGCCTCGGCATCCTCGCCGGAGACCACCTCAAGGCCGCCAGCGACCTCGGCGTCCCCCTCATCGGCGTCGGACTGCTCTACCGCCACGGCTACTTCCGCCAGTCCCTGTCCCGCGACGGCTGGCAGCAGGAGCACTATCCGGTGCTCGACCCCAACGAACTGCCGCTCCGCCTGCTGCGCGAGGAGGACGGCGCGCCCTGCCGCATCGCGCTCACCCTGCCCGGCGGCCACGCGCTGCACGCCCAGATCTGGATCGCCCAGGTCGGCCGTGTCCCGCTGCTGATGCTCGACTCGGACGTGGAGGAGAACGGCCCGGGCGAGCGCAATGTCACCGACCGGCTCTACGGCGGCGGCAGCGAGCACCGGCTGCTCCAGGAGATGCTGCTGGGCATCGGCGGCGTCCGCGCCGTACGGGCGTACTGCCGGCTCACCGGCCACCCCGCGCCGGAGGTGTTTCACACCAACGAGGGCCACGCCGGCTTCCTCGGCCTGGAGCGGATCAGGGAGCTGGGGCTCGCCCCCAAGGAGGGCGGCGCGGGCCTGGACTTCGCCGCCGCGCTCGAAGCCGTACGGGCGGGAACGGTCTTCACCACGCACACACCCGTCCCCGCCGGCATCGACCGCTTCGACCGCGAGCTGGTCGCCCGCCACTTCGGCGACGGCGCGGAGCTGGACGGGGTGCCGGTCGACAGAATCCTGGCGCTGGGGCGGGAGACCTACCCGGGCGGCGACGCCAGACTCTTCAACATGGCCGTGATGGGACTGCGCCTGGCACAGCGCGCCAACGGCGTCTCCACCCTCCACGGCTCCGTCAGCCGCGCCATGTTCGCGGGCCTCTGGCCGGGCTTCGACCCGCAGGAGGTCCCGATCACCTCCATCACCAACGGCGTGCACGCCCCCACCTGGATCGCCCCGGAGGTGCTGCGCCTCGGCGCCCGCCAGATCGGCCTGGGCCGCGCCGAGGACAAGCTGGCGGTCGGGGCCGCCGAGCGCTGGGACGCCGCCGCCGACATTCCGGACGCCGACATCTGGGAACTCCGCCGCGAACTGCGCGAACAACTGGTGCACGAGGTGCGGCGGCGGCTGCACGCCTCCTGGCGCCAGCGCGGCGCCGGGGCCGCGGAGCTCGGCTGGATCGACTCGGTGCTCGACCCGGACGTCCTCACCGTCGGATTCGCCCGCCGGGTGCCCTCGTACAAACGGCTCACGCTGATGCTGCGCGACCGCGAGCGACTCGCCGAGCTGCTGCTGCATCCCACGCGCCCGGTGCAGATCGTCGTAGCCGGCAAGGCCCACCCGGCCGACGACAGCGGCAAGAGGCTGGTGCAGGAGCTGGTGCGGTTCGCCGACGACCCGGCCGTACGCCACCGGATCGTCTTCCTGCCCGACTACGGCATGGGCATGGCGCAGAAGCTGTACCCCGGCTGCGACGTCTGGCTCAACAACCCGCTGCGGCCGCTGGAGGCCTGCGGCACCAGCGGCATGAAGGCGGCGCTGAACGGCTGCCTCAACCTGTCGGTGCTGGACGGCTGGTGGGACGAGTGGTTCGAACCGGACTTCGGCTGGGCCATCCCCACCGCCGACGGCTCCGCCACGGACGAGGAGCGGCGCGACGACCTGGAGGCGGCCGCGCTCTACAAGCTGGTGGAGGAGCGGATCGCGCCGCGCTTCTACGACCAGGGCGCCGACGGGCTGCCCGGCCGCTGGATCGAGATGGTCCGCAGGACGCTGACCTGCCTGGGCCCCAAAGTGCTCGCGGGGCGCATGGTGCGCGAGTACGTCGAGCGGCTGTATGCGCCCGCCGCACAGGCCCACCGGGCGCTGGACGCGGACGCCGCGCGGGAACTGGCGGCGTGGAAGGCGACCGTCCGCGAGGCCTGGCCGCGGGTGGGGATCGACCATGTCGAGGCCCTCGACCAGTCCGCCGCGGCCGGGACGGCGGAGCTGGGCGCCACCCTGTCGCTGCGGGTGCGCGTCACGCTGGGCACACTGCGGCCGGACGACGTCGAGGTGCAGGCGGTGGCCGGCCGCGTCGACTCCGACGACACGATCGGCGACGCCGACACCTTCCCGCTGAAGCCGGCGGGCGGGCCCGATCTGGAGGGCCGCTGGGTGTACGAGGGGCCACTGGCCCTGGACCGCACCGGACCCTTCGGCTACACCGTCCGCATCCTCCCGGCCCACCGGCTCCTCGCGTCGAGCGCCGATCTCGGACTGGTGGCCCTGCCGACGGAGGCGGTGGGGGAAGGGGCGGGAGTGCTGATGCGGTGACCGGCCTACGGGCGGCTCATCGGCGGCTCATGAGCGTGTCCAGCCCTGTTCGCCGGCGTACCGGTATCCGGCGTGGGGGGGGTGGGGGGGACACGGCACTGGTGCGGAAGGGCCGGCCGTCGTCGTCGACGCGCATCATGCCCTTCCCCCCGCTCGTCCAGGCCAGTTCCAGGTACCAGTCGCAGTCACAGCGGGCGGTCCTCGTCTCGACCCGCAGCACCAGCGGATCGCCAGCCGCCACCTGATAGGCAGCCGCGGGGCGGGCAGTTCCTTCACCTCACCGGCGGCGCCGGACACATCGACCCCGTCGACCGGCCGGGCGGCCGGCCGGTCCGCGTCGAGGTCGACCTCGTACACGGCCGGGGTGAGCGCCCCGCCGCAGCCGTCGGCCATCGCATACGCCGTCCACGGCAGCGGCACGCGGCGCTCAGTGACCCGTACGTGCAGCTCCTGTACGACGACGGGCCCGGCGTCCTCGACCGGACGCACCGTAACCCGGGTGATGGCGTCACAGGCAGTTGGCGTTTCCGCAGGCCAGAGTACGCGCAGCCATTCCAGGCGTTCCGTATCTGACGGTGGTCATTGCGGCGCGTCCGGCCCGCCGCCCACGCTGGGACCACCGAACGACACGGAGTCATCCGACCCATCAGAAACGGGGAAACGCACCCATGACCACCGCACGCGGCAACGCCCGCACCACCGCCCGTACGGCCCTCGTCGCCACCGTGAGCGCAACCCTCGCCGGCGCCCTCGCGGTGACCGTCGACGGGGAGGTCCGGGCGCAGCCGCAGCCGCAGCCGCAGCAGCCCGCGAAGCGCGCGGCGTCCGCTGTCCCCGGCTTCCTCGCCGCGAAGGACCTGCCGCCCGTCGAGGGCACGCCCTGGTACGCGGGCAAGGTCACCAGGGGCATGCCGGAGTTCCCGGTGCTCTGCCTGGAGGACGTCCTCCCCGCCGACGGCGCGACCTGGCACCGCACCTTCCGCACAGACCTCGACGCAGAGGCCCTCCAGGTCACCGTGGTGATGCCGAGCGCCCGCGCCGCCGAGCGCCTGGCCGCCGCGGTTGACAAGGTCGTCGCCGACTGGCTGCGCGCCAACCCCGGTTCCACGGCCGCCTGGGACGACTACGGCCGCCTCCCGGTCGAAGACGGCGCCCACGCCTACGGCACGTACTTCGCCCCACCGGAAGCCGGAATGAGCGTCAACCTCCACGGCGTCGGCCGCGACGGCAACACGGTGACCTTCGTCGACTGGGGCTGCCTGGGCGCCTTGAAGGACGCACCGGTCTCCGCCTTCGAGCAGACCACGACCACCGCGGTCGACAAGCTCCGCTGATCACTCGTCCCCTGGGAGTCCGGCCGAGCTGCGCAAAACAAGGTGACAGACGGCCTCAACCAACAGCGCTCCAGATAGGTTGATTTGCCGCCCAGTGTGAAGTGATCTTTCTCACTTCGAGTGCAGGAACCCTGTGAGTATCTTGTGGATCTCCCGTCCAAGTCGTGAACATCAGTTCTCTTGTTGGCTTGGTGGGGGGAAGCCTGTGCGCGCAGCACGTCCGCTTGTTGTCGCCGTCGCGTTTGTGATGGCTGTATTGACCGGTTCTGAGCAGACCGTCCTGGCAGCCTCGCGAGGTTCCGGCGGTTCGGTCGTTGGGCGGATGGATGCCCCCGCTCAGCGCTGGGGTTCTGCCGAAGGGCGCGGGCACAAGGCGTCCGGCGAGGCGACGCGAGCAGCCGCTGAGGGTGGGCGCAAGGGTGCACTGACCGCGCCGGGACAGTTGGCGGCCGAGCAGCCCGCCCCCTCCCCGGACCTCGACGGCAGTGCCACAAAGCTGCCTGACGTTCAGCACGTCGAGCAGACCCAGGCACCCGCCACGCCTGAGCCTCGGGGTTTTGAACCTGGAAGCAGCGAGGAGCTGAAGGACGCGCGTAAGGAGCGCGAACAGACCTTCCGGAACTCCGACGGCACCTACACCACCCGCTTCTACACCGAAGCGGTGAACTTCCTTGATGGCAAGGGGAGCTGGCAGCCGATAGACACGGTCCTAATCAGAGCCGAGCCCGAGGGCCCGCGGACGATGACCGGTCCCGGCGAGACATGGGAGACGCGCTCCACACAGACCGCGATCAGCTTCGCCGACACCGCGGATGCCGACCCCATCGTCAGGCTCGGACTCGGCGACGGAGCAGCGCTCGGGTACTCCGTCACCGGGGCGCACCCCTCGCCTGGTCAGGCGGACGGCAGCGTGATGACCTACGCCGGAATCCGCGAGGACGCCGACCTTGAATTCGTCGCCGGCAACGAGTCGGTCAAGGAAACCATCGTTCTCAAGAGCAAGGACGCCCCCAGAGAGTGGCGCTTCCCTCTGGAGCTGACAGGGCTGACCGCGAGCATCGGCGACCAGGGAGGCGTGCTCTTCACGGACGCCGACGGCAAGCACCGTGCGTGGACCCCGCCCGGTTGGATGGAGGACTCCAACCTCGCCGAGAACGCCAATCAGGGCGAAATCTCCTCGGGCGTGACATACAGCCTTGCTCACGAGGGCAGCCGTCAAGTCCTCGTCGTCAAGCTCGACGAACAGTGGCTCGCCTCCCCGGACCGCGTGTTCCCTGTGCGCGTCGACCCCTCGGTGAAGTCGTTCGACTCGACGTCGGGCACGTACGTGCAGCATCCGTACAACGTGAACTTCTCGACCGACACCATTCTCAAGGTCGGTACCTATGACCGAGGATCTCACAAGGCGGCCTCGTTCCTCCGTTTCAACGGAGTCGAGAGCACACTGAAGAACGCCTGGGTCCTCAACGCCAGTCTCGCCCTGTACAACACATGGTCCTACTCGTGCAATGCCCGTCCGGTGACCGTGCACGCCGTGACATCCAACTGGTCCGAGAGCACCGCCACCAAGTACCCGGGCCCCGCGACCGGCCCGTCGCTGACTTCGAAGAGCTTCGCCCACGGCTGGCGTCCCAGCGGGTCCAGCTCCTGGGCCTGTGCACCGAAGTGGGAGAATCTGGGCCTGGGATCGGCAGGACGAGCCCTGGTGGACGACTGGACGCACGGCCGCAAGAAGAACTACGGCCTGGCCGTCAAGGCGTCGACGACGGACTCGTACGGGTGGAAGCAGTTCGGCTCCGACGACTATCCGAACGGCAAGCCCAGCCTCGATGTGACGTGGACCAAGTACGGAGCCACCTACAAACTAGGTGCCTTCACCACGCCGATGACCGCGACGACGGAAGGCGAACAGACCGTCACGGTGACCAACCGCGGGCAGCAGACCTGGCCCAAGGGCGGCAACTACAAGCTGCGCTACAACCTCTACGACGCAAGCGGCAAAGAGATCAAGGACTCCGCGAAGATCCGCTGGACTTTGATGCCGAGCGACGTCTCTCCAGGCGAGAGCGTGACCCTCAGCGCGAAGATCGCTCCGCTGGCCCCTGCCACGTACATCCTCGAATGGACGATGGACGACTACGGCGTCAGCCGATTCACCAGCGCGGGTGTTCCAGGTGCCGCCATTAAATTCTCCGCGGTGAATGTGCCGCCGAAGCTGACCAAGGCGTCACCGGGTAGCGGCGTGGTCGTGGACTCGCTCACCCCCACACTCTGGGCCCAGGGTCAGGACGTCGATCACTACCCCGGAGGCGCGCTCCAATACACCTTCGAGGTGTGCGAGGTCAGCGGCAACGACATGCGCAAGAACTGCCGTACGGGCAACAGGAGCCCGGCTCAGCAGTGGGCAGTGCCAGACGGCTGGCTGTCCTGGGGCAAGACCTACGCCTGGTACGCCTATGTCTACGACGGCAAGAGCACATCCGTGCGCCCCGGACCCACACAGTTCACCACCGAGGTGCCGCAGCCGCCTGTGACCGGCCACCTCGGCGGCGACGGCGACCGCGAGTTCTCCGCTCGGGCGGGCAACTACGCCACTGCCGCCACCGATGCCGCGATACCCACCGTTGGCCCTGAGCTCTCCGTCACGCGTACCTACAACTCTCTCGACCCCAGGCGCGACAACGCGTTCGGCCTCGGCTGGACCTCGGCCTACGACCAGCGTCTCGATGCCTCTGCCGGAGGCAAGACCCTCCTGATCACCCTGGGAGACGGCTCCAGGATGCGCTTCGGCCGCAACCCCGACGGCTCGTACGCTGCTCCGTCCGGCGGCACGATGACGCTGACTCATCCATCCAGTGGACCGGACCGCTGGACGCTCCGGCAGCGGTCCGGCACGACATACGAATTCGGGGACGACGGCCGACTCGAAGCCGTCATCGACAGTGCCGGCCGGACGCAACGGCTGTTCTACAGTGCAGACGGGCAGCGGCAGCTTCAGAGGGTGACCGACGGGCTGTCGGGCCGGTCGCTAACGTTCACCTGGTCAGGCGGACACATCACATCCGTCACCACGTCCGCGGTGGGGCCGAATGCACCGGGCCTGACCTGGCGCTACAGCTATGTGGGCGACTGGCTGACGCAGGTGTGCCCGCCGTCGTCCGACACCGCGTGCACCACGTACACATATGAGAACGGGTCGCTCTACCGGTCCATGGTGCTGGACGAGAGCCCGGTCTCGTACTGGCGGATGGGCGAGGAACACGGCTCAGTGGGCGTCAGCCACTCCCCGTCCCGCACTGGTCTGAACGAAGCTTCCTACCAGGACGTCCAGCTCGGCCGGCCCGGCGCCCTCGCGGGCACCTCGGACAAGGCCGCCGGTTTCAACGGGACCGACTCGTACGCGGAACTCCCTGACGACACCCTGAGAACCTCGACCTTCCTCTCCGTCGAGCTCTGGTTCAAGACGACTGAGCCCGGTGTGCTCATGGGATTCCAGGGAGGTCCCCTGGAAGACGGCAGGCCGGTCTACTGGAGCCCGATCGCCATCGGCGACGACGGCCGTCTCCGCGGGCAGTTCGAGATCACCGGCCGGTCCATCACTCCCATCACATCGAGCGCCCCGGTCACGGACGGCGAATGGCATCACCTCGTCCTCGCCGGAGCAGGCACCACGCAGACCATGTACTTGGACGGGTCACCGATCGGCACCCTGACCGGACCGATCGACCACCACATCAAGGTGAACACCTATATCGGCGCCGGCTGGTCCAGTCCGGGCTGGGACGGCAAGCCGCTCGGCGTCCGCCACTTCTCGGGCCTGATCGACGAAGTGGCCGTCTACCACCACCCCCTGGATGCCGACGCCGTCGCCGCGCACTACGCCGGCCGCGCCGCGACCGGCCGGATGACCAAGGCGACCCTGCCCTCCGGGCGAGTCCACGCGCAGGTTTCATACGACGAGGCCAGCGGCCGCGTCCTCAGCACGACGGACGAGAACGACGGCGTATGGAACATCTCCGCCCCGTCGTACTCATCGGCCTCCGGCTCATACGAGCAGCGGATTCTGCAGACCGGGCCCACCGGCTACTGGCGGCTCGGCGAGCGCAGCGGCTCCCAGGCATTCAGCCCCCTCCGTGAAGAGCTGAGTGGGAACTACGACGGCGTGCGCCTCGGGAGCGCCGGCATCTTCGCGGACGGCGACGACACATCGGCGACGTTCACCGGAAAGAGCGTGCTCAAGGTGCCCGCCGAGGCGGTTGGCGAGGGCGACGAGATGTCCGTGGAAATGTGGTTCAAGACCACGGAGCCGGGCGTGCTCGCCACGATGCAGAACGCGGAATTCGGCGAGACGCCTACTGCGTGGCAGCCCATGCTGCTCATCGACTCTGAAGGAAAGCTGCGCGGTCGGTTCACACATGAGGCCACCAGCCTCATGTCCCAGCAACCTGTCACCGACGGGGAGTGGCACCACGTCATCCTGGCGGGCAATGAGGCGGCCCAGGCCCTCACCTTGGACGGGGCACTGCAGGGCTTCACCCGCACCGGTGTCGGTACCGGTCGTCAGCCGCACGTGTACATCGGCGGTGGCTACGCCTCGCCGGACTGGGACGGCCAGCCGGTCGGCGGCTACCGGAATTTCAAGGGACAGATCGACGAGGCTGCGTTCTACAAGAAGTCGCTGACCCGGTTCCTCCGCTCGGGGGCAGGATGGGTGATATCGCCGCTGGACGCAGCCCATAGGACGACGACCGCACAGCTGCACTACCAGGCGCGCCGCGCGTTGGTCTCGGGCACCGGCGATCAGTATCAGGGTGCGGTTGTCGGCGATGCGCCAACCGCGTACTGGAGGCTCGACGACAGCAGTTCCACACTGAGCAGCGAGGTCGGTGGCCGGGACGCCGACGCGAACTTTCACGCCGATGGCAGCGACCTTCTCTCCTACTCCAAGCCCCGGGAAACCGGAATCTTCGGACCGGGGGATGACAGATCCGTGCGGCTCGGCAGAGGCGGCCATATCCAGCTGCCCGGTTCCGTCCTCTCCGGCACCACCGACATCTCCGTCGAGATGTGGTTCCGCACCAGAGACCACTCCGGTGTGCTGATGAGCTTCCAGAACGCACCGATCGGTGAGAAGCCGACATCCTGGCGTCCCGTGCTGAACATCGACGGCTCCGGGAAGCTACGCGGCGAGTTCTACCTCTCCGGCGTCTCCGGAGCGACGCCGATCACATCTGCTCAGCCCGTGACCGACGGCCGTTGGCACCACGTGGTGCTGTCCGGGACGAACACGACGCAGTCCCTCTACCTGGACGGTGTGAAGGTCGGCTCGCTGAGCGGCACGATTTCCGAGCAATCGCACCCCTACGCCTACATCGGCGGCGGCTACGGCAGCTCCGGCTGGATGGGTCTGCCTGAGGACACGTACCACTTCCGCGGCCATGTGGACGAGGTCGCCCTGTACCGCAAGGCGCTCACCGATGAGAAGGTGGCCGCCCACTATCGCGCCCAGACCGACTCCGCCGACTCCGGTCTGGTGACCACGGTGCAGGTCACCAACCCGCTCGGGCACGTAAGCAGTACCAGTTACGACGCGGTGCGCGGCCAGCGCATGGTGTCGCGGACTGACGAGACCGGCGCGGTGACCTCGTACGCCTACGACACCGGTGGATTCCTGCACACCGTCACCGATCCCAATGGCCACTCCGTCATCACGGGCCACGACGAGCGAGGCAACGTCGTCGCGACGACCACATGCCGTGACGCCGACTCCTGCTGGACGTCGTTCAGTTCGTACTTCGTCAACGACAAGGACCCTCTGGATCCGCGCAGTGACAGGCTGCTGACCTACCGCGACCAGCGTTCGCGTGACTACCGGGACGATGCCTATCGCGTGGCCTACACGTACAACGGCGAGGGGCTGCCGACGAGCACCGTGCGTCCTGACGGAAGCACCGCCGTCACCACATACACGACTGGCGCCGAGCCCGCGGTCGGCGGCGGCATGATGCCCGCAGGACTGGTGTCCTCGGAGAAGACGCCGGAAACCGCGGCGACCCGGTATGCCTACTTCGCCAACGGAGACCTGGCAGAGATCACGTCCCCCAGCGGCCTCGTCACCAGATTCACCTATGACGGTCTTGGCAGGACGACCAGCGAAACCCAGGTGTCGGACGCGTTCCCCGCCGGAGTGACCACCACCTATGCCTACGACAGCATGTCCCGGATCACCGCTGAGGCGGGCGCGGAGATCCGCAACGAGATCACAGGGCAGGCGCACACCGCGAAGATCGCGCGATCCTTTGACGCCGATGGAAACCTGCTGACGGAGACAACGGAGGACACCTCTGGCGGCGATGCGGATCGCATGAATGCCTACCACTACAACGCCGTCGGCCTGAACGACAGCGTGACCGACGCCGATGGCAAGACGGCGAGCGCCGCGTACGACAAGCTCGGTCGCCTGGCGAAGGAGACTGACGCGGCAGGCAATGTCTTTACGCACGCCTACACGCCAAGGGGACAGCACTACCAGACAGTCTTGAAGGACTGGTCCGGGGACCCCTCGGGGGAAAACCGGGACCTGGTACTGATCGCCAACGCCTATGATCCGGCGGGCAGGCTGGCGTCCACCACCGATGCGATGGGGGCGACCACCGCCTTCACCTACTTCGATGATGGACTCCCTGCCACGACCACTGCCCGTCATGTCACACAGGTCGATGGCACAGCCCATGACATCGTTTTGGAGTCGAATGCCTACGACCCCGCGGGCAATCTGGTCAAGCAGGTGACGGGCGGGGGCCGGACCACTGTCACCCATGCCGTCGACGCACTGGGCCGTACGACGCGGACGGTGCTCGACCCCGATGGGCTCGACCGCATCACGACCTACGCCTATGACCGCGACGACCGCATCACTCGGCAGACTCAGTCGATCGACAGCGACCGGCAGTTGATCAGCGACTCGGAGTTCGACCCGGCAGGCAATCTCAAGAAACAGACCATCACCGACGGGACGAGCACGCACACCACAACCCACACCTACGACGACCGCGGCCTGCTGCTGACCACCATCAGCCCGCGCGGCACGGTCGCGGGAGCAGATGCTGCCGCACACACGACGGTCAACCGCTACGACGCACTGGGTCGGCTCGTCGAGCAGATCGCCCCGCGGATACAGGTCGATGAGAAGGGGAGCGAGACCCAGACCTTCACCCCCAGGACGCTCACCGGCTACAACACGTTCGGCGAGATTGTCGCGATCAAGGATGCGAACGGTGCGGTGACACGGCTGGAGAACGACCGGCTCGGACGGACCGTGGCGGTGACGCTGCCCGACTACACCCCGCCGGGCGGCGCGAAGATCTCCGCAGTCGCCCGCACGACCTATGACGCGCTGGGACGGGTCACCGCGACCGCCGATCCGCTGGGCCGTACCACCCGGTACTCCTATGACCAGCTCGGCAACCTGACCTCCAAGACGGACCCGCTTGCTGAGACGGAAGGGCTGAAGCAGACCAGCCCGAGCCTGCTCGACGGCACGGTGACCGACTTTAACGGCGCGGGGGTCTCCGCCTACACATGGACGCCGACCGGACTGCAGCTCTCGGCGACGACGCCGACCGGCGCCCGGACCGAAGCGACCTACGACGAACTGGGGCGACAGCTCACCGCCACGACCGTCGAGCGCTTCCCGTCGCCGCAGGATCTGGTCAGCCGCTACACCTGGGATGACGCGGACAACCAGATCGCAGTGACCACACCGGCGGGCCGCACTTCCTCTGCCACCTACAACGCCGCCGGGGAAGAGCTGACCATCACCGATACAGCGGGCGGTGTCACTACGTTCGTGTACGACGGACTGGGCCGTGAGACCGAGACCGTCGACCCCACACAGCGCAAGGTCAAGGCGACGTACGACGCGCTGGACAACGCGACGGAGATCGCACACTTCGGCACCGGCGGTACGGCCGTGCGCACCATTAGGGCCACGTTCGACGCTGAGGGCAATCAGCTTTCCGAGACGCTGCCGACCGGCGGTCGCACCGATCTGACGTACGACGCTCTCGGCCGGCTGACCAAGCGAGTGGAGAAGCTGTCGGACAGCGATGCCATCACCATGACCTTCGGCTACGACGCCATGGGCAACCGCACGCGGATGACCGACGGCCGGGGCAAGACCACGTACTACACCTTCAACTCCTGGGGGCTGCCGGAGTCGACCGTCGAACCGGCCACGAAGCAGCACTGGAGAGAGGACGTCCGCACCTGGACCACGGTGTACGACGCCGCGGGCCAGCCGGTCACCGAACTGCTGCCCGGCAACGTCAAACGTGAGCGGACCTTCGACGGTCTTGGTCGGCTGACCCGGGAGACGGGTTCCGGAACCCTTGTGGCGACACGGCCGAGGAGCCTGACGTACGACTTGGACGGTCGGCTGACCGGCGTCGGCACGGACGTCATCTCGCGTAACTCCTACACCTACAACGACCGCGGCCTGCTGCTGAGCGCACAGGGCCCTTCCGGCGAATCGCAGTACACGTACGACGCCGACGGAAACATGACCTCGCGTAAGAACGCCGCAGGGTCCGCGTCCTTCGGCTACGACGCCGGAGGACAGCTCGACCAGGTCAACGACCCTGTGACGGGCACGCAGATCCGGCTGGACTACGACGCCGCCGGCCGTCCCACCCTGCAGCAGTACGCCCGCCCCAGTGGCGAAGGGCAGTACACCGTCAACGCGGAGCGGACCTTTGGTTACGACAGCCTGGGTCGGCTGGCCTCGGACAAGGTCCAGCAGACCGGCGCGGGCGGCACCGACGTCGCGGGCACGGCATACGAGTACGACCTTGCCGACCTGCTGGTGAAGAAGACCACGACGGGAACGGCCGGTGCGGCGGAACACCGATACGGCTACGACCTGGTAGGCCGCCTCACCTCGTGGACCAGTGGTGGCACCACCGTGCCCTACGAGTGGGACAAGGCCAGCAATGTCATCCGGAAGGGAGAGGTCAACGGATCGTACGACTCGCGCAACCGCCTGGAGACCTGGGGCGAGGACAGCTTCATCTACAGCGCGCGTGGCACCGAGAAGGTGATCACGGAAGGCGACGGGGACACCCGGAGGATCAACTCCGATGCCTTCGAGCGGACCGTCGACAACGGGACGAGCAGTTTCACCTACGACTCCCTCGACCGTGTCCTGACACACAACGGGACGGCTTTCACCTACGACGGCGGCTCCAACAACCTGGTCACGGACGCCGACACGGTCTACAGCCGCTGGCCGGGCGGCTCATTGCTGGCCAGCGCAGCAGCCTCCTCCGGATCTGAAGGCGCGAGCCTCGCGGTCACCGATATGCATACCGACCTGGTCGCGAGCCTAACCCCTGACGGCACGCAGGTCTCGGCCTCCCGCGCCTACGACCCCTTCGGCACTGTCATGGCGAAGGACGGGGCCAACCCGGCGGTCGGCTACCAGTCCGGCTGGACCGACTCCAGCACGGGCGAGGTCAACATGGCGGCCCGCTGGTACCAGCCGGGAATCGGCGGCTTTACGTCGCGCGACACATGGCTGCTCGATCCGAGCCCGTCAGCGCAGGCGAACCGATACACGTACGCCAACGCGGAGCCGCTGATCGGCACGGACCCCACGGGCCACTTCCGTCCCTGCGCCTGCGGCGGCAGCAGTGTCCTGTTGCGGAGTGGCGGCTTCAGAGGCGGCGGCGGAGGCACTCGGGGCCTTGGAGGGAAGACGACGAGGACGACGAAGAGCAAGGGCTCCCGCACCAAGTCCGCCTACCGCGATCCCCGTTCTGACCTCTGCAACAGCAGCCGCTGCGGTGCCGGCCGCACCCGCCCCAACCGCACCACGCAGCAGCCCAAGTCCACCCGCTGCACCTACAACTGCAAGCCCAAGGGCTCGGGTCGCTCGACTGTCAACAGAGGCCCCGGGGGCGGAAACGGATACGCGGGCGGCCGCGGGAGCGGCTCGGGCTCCAGGGGATCCAGCTCGTACACCCGCAAGGGAACCTCGACCTCGCCCCAGAGGCCGACCCGGCCTAGAAGGCCGACTCCACCGCAGAACCCGAACCGCGGCAAGAATCCCGTTCCCGCGCCGACGCGTACGATTCCCAAGCCTGATTGGAATCCGAGGACTGCAGGCCTGCCACCTACAGCGGCGCTACAGATGGTCATCGGCGCTGCGGAGATGCAGGAACTCGCAGAGATCATTACAAGCTTCGCTCCCGAAGCGATGGAGGCGCTAGGTGCGTCGCCGGCAAATGGGAATGGAAGTGGCACCTCCCGGCAAGGTGACTGTCGAAGAGGTGGGACTGGGTGGGTCGACCACGGCAGCGTGGATGCTGCTCATGGAAATCGTGCTACTGGGGTTGAAGCCTGCTTGGACAGTGCGTATCTTGCGAGTCATCAGGGAACGTCGACAGATCCGCAAAAGATTGCCCCGCCTGGATACCAGTGGGCGCGGCGATATGCTGGCTACCTTGGCAATCGCCCACCTTCGCAGTGGGTCAATGCCTGCCATCTTCTCGCCGCCCAGCTGAGTGGAGATGGCCTCCAGCCGGAGAATATTTCCACATGTGCACGGAGTGCCAATGCCAATCGGGTTTCAGCGATGGACCCTGGTCTTCCGCAGAACATGTATACGGTTGAGGCTAAGGTCAAGCGTGCGATTGATGCGCAGGAGGTTGTTCACTACAAGGTCATCCCGGTATATGCAGGAGGTCGCACCGTTCCGGTCGCCTACGAAATGTCGGCTCGCGGAGTGTCTCCCAACGGCGAACCGGGGATCATCCTTGATGAAGTGATTCCAAACTTTATGTATAGTGCGAAGTTTGCGGACTATCGAAATATAGGGCTGGTTAGTAGAAATGGTGCCCCAGTGCCGGTTGGGGCTACCCCGTGAAAGGCAAAGGAGGTGATGGTGGCGTGAATTGGGGTGCATTTCAGGAGCTGCGGGACCTCATGTCGCCCCACGAGAATGCAGGAGACGAAGTTGATTGGTCTGCTGCCGCTGAAGAGGTCGGTCTCCTATTTCCGGGAGATTATCGAAAGTTCGTTACTGTATATGGGGCTGGGACTATTAGTGACAGCATTGCCGTTGCGATCCCACCCCCAGACGCTCCGGAATCGTTGACCGTTGATCGATTGCCTCGCGATACGCGAACCTCTCCCGAGATGCAGGACTGGCAAGATCCGAACTTGGGGGGTAGGCATAGCCTCGACGACATGTTGGTATGGGGGCAGACTGCGGGAGCAGATGCTCTGTGTTGGCTGACGTCGGCTGCTTCGCCGGAAGATTGGCCAGTTGCCGTGTGGGCTCGTCACGGCGGGGGGTGGGCCCTGTACGACTGCGGGATGGTGGAATTCCTGCTCAGGATATTCCGTGCGGACTTTCCCAAGTGCCCGATCAGCGATACCTCGCTGTGGGGGAATTTCAATCCTAGGTTTCTGCACATCCGTGAAGAGCAGAGGCTGTGGGATGCGGGCCTTGACCCATGGACGGGTGAGGTTGATCTGATCGCCGGAACGGAATTCGATTAACGCAGGCTCGCGAAAGTCTTCACGGTCCATAGAGGGTGGCTGACGTGTCCGTGATGGATGACCTTCAGAGGCTCCTGGGTGCCGGGCCCTTCGGTGAACCCCGCGCGACGGAGCCTCGAGGGCGACGTGGCCACCGACTGGATGCCTGAGTGGCCTGAGCGTGACTGGTTTGAGTAGTGGGTGAGACTCGCCGTCGGCCGCCGCGCTTGCCGTTGAAGCGTTCGGTGCTCACATGGTTGAGGGATGCGAAGTGAGCGAGGCTATGAGCGCTCCGAACGCTTGCTGTGCGGTCGGGGTCATTAGTTCAGGAGCCTTGGTGTCACCGAGGAGGATCGTTCCGTTGGGAGCGAGGGCGATGCGGACGCAGTTTGCGGCTTACGCGCTGTAGGAGGAGGTTCTCCAGGAGAGTTCGGCCATGGGAGTTTCCAGTCAGATTTCTTGGGCGATCTGGTGGATGAGGTTGTGCGACTTCGCAGGGGAGAGCGCGCGGGACTGCTTACGGTCGAGAGCTGAGCGGTAGCGATCCAACTGGGTCTCCGCGTCCAGAAACTCGCAGCCGTGGTCGGTGTCGAGGACCACGGTGTCGAGCCTGTGGCACCGGGCCTGAAGCGCAGGTGATGGGCTGGCCGGAGGCAGGGAAGGAAGCCTCGCCGAAGGGGATGGTCCGAACAGTGACGTTGTCCCGCTCGCTCGTCCCCAGGAGGTGGGCGAGCTGGCCGCGCGCGACCTCGCGGTTCCGAACCCCATCCGTAGCGCGGCTTCGTGGATGATTGTGCGTACGGCGTGGGGGTTCCCTCGAAGAGGATCGCCTGGCGCTTGATGCGGTACGAGACTCGGTGCTCGATCTCGTATGGGCGCAAGGCGGGACACTCTCCGTCATTATGGCGCGAGCGTGGTCGGTTGTCTGGAGCAGGCCGGGCATGTGGATGACCACGTGCGACATGCAGGGCCATGGCGTGGTGCTCGAGTTCGGCGAGGTCGATGAGGCCGGGGGAGAGCCGCTCGCGGTAGTCGTCCCACCATCCGCGGGCACGGTTGCCCGTCATCGCGGCCAGAGCCTCGATGTACTGCTCGTCGGTGCATGTGTAGTTGCGGGCCAGGGCGCGCACGCGATCTGCGCTCACGGCGTATCGGCCGGCCTCGATATTGCTGATCCGGGCCTGCGGGCCGCCCAGGAGGGCGGCGGCTGCTCCGCTGGAGGGCGCGGTCAATGTCCGCGATCTGGTCGGCTATCGGACGTACGACGGTGAGCGGGTGCGGTACGGCAGGGTGTGCCGCGCCGACGAGCTCGGCAAGTTGACCGAGGCCGACGTCCGCACCGTGGCCGGGCTGGACCTGGCGCGGGTGGTGGACTTCCGGGTGCCGTTCGAGGTCGGCTACAACGGCCCCGACCGGCTGCCCCCCGGTCTGACCCCGGTGGCCAGGCCCGTCAGCGATCTGGGGCTCTTCGCCCAGTTGCTGTCGGTGATCGGCTCCCCGGACCCGGTGCGGCAGGAGGAGGTGCTCGGCGGCGGGCGCGGTGGGGAGCTGATGCGCGCGATCTACCGGGCGTTAGTCACTGATCAGGACAACCGCGCGCGGTTCGCCGAGACCCTGCGCGATCTGTCGGGCGAGGTGCCCGGGCCGCTGCTGTACCACTGCACGTCGGGCAAGGACCGCACGGGCTGGACCAGTTATGTACTGCTCCGCGCCCTGGGTCTGCCGGACGCGTCGGCCCGGCAGGACTTCCTGCTCTCCAATGCCTTCCGCGCGGATGCGGACCGGCGCACCCGCGATGCGGTGCGCGACCGCGGTCTCATGGAGAACCCGGATCTGCTGATCCCGGTCCAGGAGGTGCGTTCCAGCTACCTTGATGCGGCGCTCGACCAGGCCGAGCGGGACTACGGCGGCCTGGTCGGCTATCTCAGGGACGATCTCTCCCTGAGCACCTGGACCCTGCTCGGCCTCCGCTTCCGGCTGGTGAGCTGACCGACCGCGAAGGGGCGCTGCCCCGGGCTGGTGGCCCCTGGACAGCGCCCCGCGTGCTCAGCCGGTCAGAAGGTGAGCTTGAAGCTGTTGATGTAGCCCGTGTCCCAGCGCGCCAGATCCTGCACCCGCAGTTTCCAGGTGCCGTTGGCCGTCTCGCTGGAGGCGTTGACCGTGTATGTCTCCTTGACGTCGTCCGCGGAGTCGCCGCCGCTGGCGTTCTTCAGGCGGTAGGTGCTGCCGTCCGGAGCCACCAGGTCGATGACCAGGTCGCCGCGCCAGGTGTGCACGATGTCCACGCCGACCTTCAGTGCCGAGGGGGCGTTGCCGCTGCGGTCCGAGACGGTGATCGAGGAGGTGACGGCCGCGCCGTAGTCCGGGATGGAGACGTCGGAGGTGTTCTCGTACACGTCGCCGCCGGGCTCGCCGGGGTCTCCGGGCCGGTCGCCGACGTTGACGCCCGCCCAGGCGTGGGCCACGGCCTTGGCCTCGGCGCTGTCCGCCCCGTAGATCTCGTTCGCCACGGCGAGTGTGCCCTCGCGGGCGCCGTGGTAGTTCGTACGGGAGTTGAACTTCGTGGTCAGCGCCTTGTACCAGATCAGCGCGGCCTTGTCGCGGCCGATGCCGGTGACGGGCAGCCCGTCGGAGGTCGGCGAGTCGTAGTCGACGCCGTTGACGGTCTTGGGGCCGCTGCCCTCGGAGAGCAGATAGAACCAGTGGTTCGCGGGTCCGGACGAGTAGTGGACGTCCACGTTGCCGATGCCCGAGTACCAGTAGTCCTTGGACGCGCCGTCCCTGCTGGGCTTGTCCATATAGCGCAGCGGGGTGCCGTTGCCCCGGATGTCGATCTTCTCGCCGACCAGGTAGTCGCCCTTGTCCTGGGAGTTGTTCGCGTAGAACTCCACGGCCGCGGCGAAGATGTCGCTGGTCGCCTCGTTGAGGCCGCCGGACTCGCCGCTGTAGATCAGGCCCGCGGTGTTGGAGGTGACGCCGTGGGTCATCTCGTGCGCGGCGACGTCGATGGAGGTGAGCGGCTTGGCGTTGCCGGAGCCGTCGCCGTACGTCATGCAGAAGCAGCTGTCCTGCCAGAAGGCGTTGACGTAGTTGTTGCCGTAGTGGACGCGTGAGTACGCGCCGACGCCGTCGCCGCGGATGCCGCTGCGGCCGTACACGTTCTTGTAGTAGTCCCAGGTGACGCCCGCGCCGAAGTGCGCGTCCGCGCCCGCGGTCTCCATGTTCTGCGGGGTGCCGTCGCCCCAGACGTCGTCCGGCCCGGAGAAGAGCGTGCCGCGGCCTGAGGTGCCGCGGTTGAGGTTGTACGTCTTGTGGTCGCCGCGACCGGTGTCGGTCAGCGTGTACGACGGGGCCGTGCCCAGCGTGACCTGGCCGCTGTACTGGGTGTTGCCGGTGCCGTTGTGGACGGCCTGCCACTCGAAGAGCTTCTCGCCCGTGGCGGCGTCGGTGACGACGTGCAGCTCGTTCGGGGTGCCGTCATGCTGCAGGCCGCCGACGACGGTCTCGTACGCGAGCGTCGGCTCGCCCTGGCCGCCCATCCAGACCACCTTGCGCGGGGCGCGTTCGGCCTTGGCCGCCGTGGAGCCCTCGGCCTTGGCTGCGGCCACGGCCTGCTTCTCGGCCGCCGAGGGCGAGACGCGGGCGGCGCCGGTGTCGATGGAGCGGAGGGCCGCCTGTGAGGCGCGGGCGACCGACTCCGTCGCTCCTGCGGTGGTCTCGGCGACCACCAGATCGCCGCCGAGGACCGGCAGTCCGTCATAGGTGCGCTCGTAGCGCGTGTGCGTGGTGCCGTCGCGGTCCTGGACGACATCGCGGACGAGGAGCTTCTCCTTGGCGGACAGGCCGAGTTCCTTGGCCGTGGCGGCCCTGGTGGCGTTGGCCTCGCGTATCAGCTCGGCGCGCTGGGACGGGGTCAGATCGGCGGGCAGGGCGCCGGGGTCGGCGCCTTTCGCAGCCTGGGCGCGGGGTGCGGCGTCAGCAGTCTCCGCGGCAGAGCTGCTGGTCTGGAAGCCGACCGCGAGGAGGGCGGCGGCAGCGATGAGAGCTCCGGTCGCGGTGGCGCGCCGGCGGGGCGTGGGTCTCACGCGAACTCCTTCTGCGATGGGGGGACCGGCCCGTTGGGTGGGCGGGCCGGGCAGAACGCTGGTGCGTGGACGTGCCGTGACAAGTCTTCAGTTGTGTCTTGGTCGTGGGGGAAGGGTGACAGCCGTGGACCCATTCTGTCAGGACCGCGTCAAATACTTGGCCGAAACTCGTCCGTTGGCTGCATGGTCGTGTTCGTTAACCGGACGTTTCCCCGGGGCGGCCGCGGCTTACGGCGATATGACGGCGGGGCCCGCCGTGGTGCACGGCGAGCCCCGCTCTCAGGCGCTCCAGGTCAGTTGTAGGGCCTGAACAGCTCCGTGGACGCATACACCCAGCTCTTGGCCGGGGCCGTCCAGCCCGCGATGGCGCCGTTGAACATCGCGTTCGGCCGGGCCGTCCAGGTCCACATCTTCACCGCGCCGTCCGACTGGTGGTTGAGGATGGCGAGGTCGTCGCGGCCGTCGCCGTCGTAGTCGCCGACGACCTGCTGCATACGCCCGGCGTCCAGGTTCCCCGGCTTGCTGGCGAGCGTGATCCTGGCGGAGCCGAAGCGGTCCCTGCCGCCTGACTTCTCCGACAGCATGGTCGAGGTCCTGTCGCTGCCGTCGGGGTAGTCGTACCAGACCAGGGCGTCGTCGCGGCCGTCGCCGTTGAAGTCCCCGGCGTGCGGGGTGGTGCGGTTCCAGTCCAGCGAGGGGCTGTGCCACCACACGGCCGGGTCGGCGAAGCCGCCGTCCGGCCTGCCCGTGAAGACATACGTCTTCACGGAGTTGTCGCCCTGCCCGTAGAACACGGCGAGGTCGTCGCGGCCGTCGCCGTTGAAGTCACCCGTGGTGAACTTGGCGCGGCTGCGCAGCCAGGTGCCCTTGGGCGCGGACCAGGAACCGACCGGGGCGTTGAACTTCCCCTTGCCGTCAGCGGTGAACGTCCACAGCTTGCTGGTGCCGTCGGCGTACGCGTACCAGACGGCCAGGTCGTCGACGCCGTCTCCGTTGAAGTCACCCGCCTGCGGGGTCATATAGCTGATGTGGAAGCTGCCGGCGGGCGCGCTCCAGGCGGTGTACGGGGTGCCGAAACCGCCGTCCGGCTTGGCGAGCGCCACCCACACCTTGACGCTGGTGTCGCTGTAACCGTAGGCAGCGGCCATGTCGCCGCGACCGTCCCCGTTGAAGTCGCCCGTGACAAACTTCATGTACTTCGCTTCCCAGGCCCCGACGGCGGCCGTGAACGACTTCTTCGGCGCGCTGATCGCGCCGTCCTCGTTGCCGAAGAAGGTGTACGTGGCGTCGCTGCCCGCGGAGAAGTCGTACCAGGCGCCGAGGTCGCTGCGGCCGTCGCCGTTGTGGTCGTGGCGCACGGCGGTGCCGCTGGACCACTGGGACACGCCCTGGCCGTTCAGCACGACCAGGTCGCCGCGGTCCCGCAGGACGACGGAACCGCCGGCCGCGCCGGTCCCGGACTCCCACAGGGTGTCGGCGCCGGCCGCGTCGCGCACGACGAGGTTGCCGTCCTCGCCGAACAGCGCGGTCGCGCCCGCGTTGCCCGCGGTCCCCGCCGACCACAGCGTCTTGCCCGCGCGTGAGGTGACGACCAGGTTGCCGTCGGCCCTCATGGTCAGCCGGGCCGCCGTGGAGGAGAGGGAGTCACCCGGCAGCAGCCGCTGCCCGGCGGTGAGACGGGAACCCAGCGCTATGCCGTCGGCGCGGGCGGCCACCGCGCCGGTACGGGTCTCGGACTCGGGTGTGCCGAAGCAGCCCCCCTGCCAGGAGCGGCTGCTGACGCCCACGAGTTCGGTCCTGCCGTTCGCCTGCCGCAGCACGGGACCGCCCGTGTCGCCCTTGCAGATCGCGTCGGCGGCGGTCTTGCCGGAGATGCCGAGCGTGCCTTGCTCGACGGCGTCCACCGCGAAGGAGGCGGTGTGCAGCCGATCAGGCGCCCACTCGGTCCTGGTCCTCCCGAACCCGGCCGCCGTCAGCGTGTCGCCCGCGCCGGCGGAGGTGGCCGCGACGGCGACCGGGGCGATGCCGGCCGCCGGCTCGGCCAGCCGCGCCAGCACCAGATCGCGGCCGGCGCGGGGCACCAGGTCCACGATCTCGCTGACATGGCCGCCGTCGCCCGACGACGCGGTCAGGCCGACGGTGGCGATGGTCTTCAACGCGGGCTTGCCCGGTGTGATCTCGGTGCTCCGCAGCGGGTTCTCCGCGAAGCAGGACGCGGAGGTGAGGATCCAGCCCGGCTCGACCAGGGCCCCGGAGCAGGCGCGTTGCGCATCGCCTTCGCCGATCTCGAGCCGTGCGGTGAACGCGTACGCGCTATCCGTGGCGGGTGTGCCGACGACTGCCTGCGCCGGCCCTCCGGCCAGCATGCCCGCCGTGACGGCCGCGGCGGCCAGGGCCGCGGTCCGTGCGGGGCGTGGACGTATTCGCATCAGAGTCAGTGCTTCCTTAGCGCGATTGGCTTGCCAGAAGGTGCCAGATGGGCGGCGGAACCCTCACGGGGCTCCGCTGAAAGGACGTCAAAAGACGGTGTCCAGAAAGATATCCTATGGAATGATCTGCTCCGGATCGTCAGCCCACCACGCTCTCCCGCCACGCCCGGTGCAGCCCTGCGAACCTGCCCTCGTCCGTGACCAGGTCGGCCGGTGCGCCGTCCTCCACCACCCGGCCGTCCTCCATCACCAGCACCCGGTCGGCGATCTCCACCGTCGACAGCCGATGGGCGATCACCACCGCCGTACGGCCGTGCAGCACCGTGTCCATCGCGCGCTGCACCGCACGCTCCCCGGGGATGTCCAGCGAACTGGTCGCCTCGTCCAGGATCAGCACCGCCGGATCGGCGAGCAGCGCCCTGGCGAAGGCCACCAACTGCCGCTGGCCCGCGGAGATGCGGCCGCCACGCTTGCGCACGTCCGTGTCGTAGCCGTCCGGCAGGCTCATGATGAAGTCGTGCGCGCCGATGGCCTTCGCCGCCTGCTCGATGTCCGCGCGGGTGGCGTCCGGCCGGCCGATCGCGATGTTGTCGGCCACCGTCCCGGAGAACAGGAACGCCTCCTGGGTGACCATCACCACCCCGCGCCGCAGCTCCGGAACCGCCAACCCGCGCAGATCGACCCCGTCGAGCAGCACCCGGCCCTCGGTCGGGTCGTAGAACCGGGCCAGCAGCTTCGCCAGCGTCGACTTGCCCGCACCCGTCGAGCCGACGACGGCGACCGTCTGCCCGGCCGGGATCGTCAGATCGAAGCGGGGCAGCACCTCGCCGCCCGTACGGTAGGCGAACCGCACCCCCTCGAAGACCACCGCCCGCCCCGGCTCGCCGCCCCCGCGCGGCGGCAGCTCACGCGGCGCGGCAGGCTCCGGAACCGTCGGCCTCTGGGCCAGCAGGCCCGCGATCTTCTCCAGCGAGGCGGCCGCCGACTCATAGGAGTTCAGGAACATCCCGAGCCGGTCGATCGGGTCGTACAGCCGCCGCAGATACAGCACGGCGGCGGCCAGCACGCCCAGCGCCAGCGTCCCGTCGGCGACCCGGTACGCGCCCCACAGCACCATCCCCGCCACCGACACGTTGGCGATGAGCCGGGAGCCGACCACAAAGCGGGCCATCTCCAGGATCGCGTCGCCGTTGCTCCGCTCATGGCGTTGGTTGAGCCGCCCGAAGTGCGAGTCGTTGGCCTGCTCGCGCCGGAAGGCGCGCACCGGACGGATGCCGTTCATGGTCTCCGCGAACTTCACGATGACGGCGGCGATCGCGGTCGAGCGCTCGCTGAACACTCGTGCCGCGCGGCGTCGGTAGAGGCGGATCAGCAGATACAGCGGTACGAACGACGCCAGGGCGAGCCCGCCGATCCCCACGTCGAGCCAGAGCAGCAGCACCGTGATGTACAGGGTGGCGAGGACCACGCCGACGAGCTCCTGCAGACCCTCGCTGAGCAGTTCGCGCAGCGACTCCACGTCCGTGGTGGAACGGGAGATCAGCCGGCCCGAAGTGTAGCGCTCGTGGAAGTCCACGGACAGGGCCTGGGAGTGGCGGAAGATGCGGCCCCGCAGATCGAGCAGCGCGTCCTGGTTGACGCGCGCGGACGCCCGGATGAACGCGTACTGGAACACGCCCGCCCCGGCCGCACACACCGCGTAGCCGACGGCGACCGCGATGAGCGGGCCGTAGTGGTCGGCCCGGTACGCGGGCACGCCGCGGTCGATGGCGTACGCGACGAGCAGCGGCCCCGCCTGGGCGGCAGCCTGCTGGAGCAGCAGGAGCAGCGCGGCCACGGCGACGAGCCCGCGGCGCGGCGCGAGCAGGGACCGCAGCAGGGCTCCGGTCGCACCCCTGGGCGAGGGCAGCGCGTCCCGGTCGAACGGGTCGCCGCGGTCGTCGGCTCCGTCGCCGGCTGTGCCGCCGGACGCGGGCGCGGCGGCGGATCCGCCGACGGCCGGAGGCGACGGCGTCTCCGGTCCGTCCGGCTGCTGCCCGGCGCTCGCCGTGGGCTCTTCGTCGGGGACGGAGTGCCGGCTCGTCGTACTGCTGGTCATCGGCTGCCGCCCTTCTCCGTGCCCGTGCCTGCGCTCGTGTCTGTGCCTGTGCCTGTGCCTGTGGCTGCGCCTGTGCTCGTGTCTGTGCCTGCGCTCGTGCCTGTGGCTGCGCCTGCGCCTGTGCCTGTGCCTGGGGCTGCGCCTGTGCCTGTGCCTGGGGCTGCGCCTGCGCCTACACCTGTGCCAGCGCCTGTGGCTGCGCCCGGGCTCGTGCCCGCTCCCGTGGCTGCGCCCGCTCCTGTATCCGTGCCTGCTTCCTGACCTGACCCCGGCTCCGGTCCCGTCACGGACCCCGGCTGTGGCCACGAGACCGGTTGGCGCTCCGCCCCCGGTACCGACTCCGGTGCCAACTGCGCCCCCTTCGGCGCCGGTCCCCGGCCCCGTTCCGACCCGGGGCCCGTCTCCAGACCCGACATCAGCCATGCGTACTCCCCGTTCGTACGCAGCAGCTCCTGATGCGTTCCCACCGCCGCGATGCGCCCGCCCGAGAGCAGCGCCACCCGGTCGGCGAGCATCACGGTCGACGGGCGGTGCGCCACCACCAGTGCCGTCGTGTCCTGAAGCACCCGGCGCAGCGCCGCCTCCACCAGGGCCTCGGTGTGGACGTCCAGCGCGGACAGCGGGTCGTCGAGGACGAGGAACCGGGGCCGCCCGACCACCGCCCGCGCCAGCGCCAGCCGTTGCCGCTGGCCGCCGGAGAGGCTCAGACCCTGCTCGCCGACCTGTGTGTCGACACCGTCCGGCAAGGTGTGAGCGAAGCCGGCGTGCGCCACCTCCAGCGCGCGGTCCAGCGCCTCCGCCCCGGCGTCCGCCCCGCCCATCAGCACGTTCTCGGCGACGCTCGCCGAGAACAGCGTCGGCTCCTCGAACGCCACCGACACCAGCTCCCGCAGCCGTTCGCGCGGCATCGCGGCGATGTCCTCGCCGTCCAGCAGAACGCGCCCGGCGGTCACCTCGTGCAGCCGCGGTACGAGGGCGGTCAGCGTCGTCTTACCGGAACCGGTCCCGCCGACCAGCGCCATCGTCTCGCCGGGACGGATCCGCAGATCGACGCCGTCCAGCACCGGCGCGGACTCGGGGCCGGCGTCCGGGTAGCGGAACCGCACCCGCTCGAACACCAGCCCGCCGCCCTCCCGGGCGCGCCCCGCCGCCGGCGCGGACGTCCCGTGCGACTCCGGCTCCGCGTCCAGGACTTCGAAGTACCGCTCCGTCGCCGTCGCCGCCTCCTGGCTCATGGCGATCAGGAAGCCGATGGACTCCACCGGCCAGCGCAGCGCCAGCGCCGTGGAGAGGAAGGCCACCAGCGTGCCCGCCGACAGCCCGCCGTCGGCGACCTGCACCGTGCCCAGCACCAGCGCGGCGCCGATGGCCAGTTCGGGAATGACCGTGATCAGTGCCCAGATGCCCGCCAACAGCCGAGCCTTGAGCAGTTCCGTGCCGCGCAGCCGCCCCGCCAGCGCGCGGAAGGCATGCGCCTGGCTGCGGTGCCGTCCGAAGCCCTTGACGATCCGGATGCCCAGCACGCTCTCCTCGACGACCGTCGTCAGATCGCCGACCTGGTCCTGGGCGCGCCGCGCGGCCAGCGCGTACCGTGACTCGAACAGCGAACAGATGATCATCAACGGGATGACCGGGGCCAGCAGCACCAGCCCCAGGGCCCAGTCCTGAGCCAGCAGCAGCACCACGCCGACAAGGATTGTCACGCCGTTGACGAGCAGGAACGTCAGCGGGAAGGCCAGGAACATCCGGATCTGCATCAGGTCCGTCGTGCCGCGCGAGAGTAACTGGCCGGAGGCCCAGCGGTCGTGGAAGGCGATCGGCAGCCGCTGAAGATGCCGGTACAGATCGGTGCGCAGCGCCGCCTCGACCCCGGCCAGCGGCCGCGCCACCAGCCATCGCCGCAGCCCGAACAGAACCGCCTCCGCGATGCCGAGCACCAGCAGGAGCAGCGCTCCGAACCAGACCCCGCCCGGGTCGCCGTGGGCCACCGGTCCGTCCACGATCCACTTCAGGACGAGTGGGAAGACGAGACTGAGACAGGAGGCCATGACGGCGACCACGGCAGCGGTGAACCACCGTGCGCGGACGGGCCGGACGTACGGCCACAGCCGCAGCAGCGTGCGCACGGCGGACTGACCCGCCGGGGCGTCGGCGTTCGGGGACTCCGCAGACGGCCGATCGGCGGTCGGCGTGTCACCGGTCGGTGAGTCGGAGGGCAGCGTGTCACCGGTCGGTGAGTCGGAGGGCAGCGAGTCGGCGGTCGGTGAATCGGAGGGCAGTGAATCGGAGGGCGCTGAGTCAGTCGGCATCAGGTGTGAGCGTACGGTTCACCACTGACATACCTCATGTGGTTTTCCACGCACCCCGCGCCGTGTCTCCTACGACCGCACCCGCAGCAGCAGCACCGACCGCCCCGGCGCCTCGATCGCCTCCCCGCCCGGGTACACGCTGCCCGGCGCGTGTGCCTGGTCCTCACGCGAGGTGTCCACGACCAGCTCGTAGGACTGCGCCCACGGAGGCCCCGGCAGCAGGAAGTCGAGCGGCTGCTCCCCGGCGTGCAGGATCGTCAGGAAGCTGTCGTCCGTCACCTGGGCGCCGCGTGCGTCGCGGCCCGGGATGTCGCGGCCGGAGAGATACAGCGCGAGCGACGACGACGGCGCGTACCAGTCGCGCTCGGTCATCTCCGCGCCGTGCGGGGTGAACCAGGCCAGATCGCGCAGTCCGTCGGGAGCCTGCGGCCGGCCGGTGAAGAAGGCGCGGCGGCGCAGCACCGGGTGGGCGTGGCGCAGGGCGAGCAGTCGGCGGGTGAGCTCCAGCAGGTTCCGCGGGCCCGGCCGGCCGAGCAGCGACCAGTCCAGCCAGCCGATGTCGTTGTCCTGGCAGTACGCGTTGTTGTTGCCCCCCTGCGTGCGCCCCATCTCATCGCCCGCGACGAGCATCGGCACCCCCGTCGACAGCAGCAGGGTGGTCAGCAGATTGCGCACCTGCCGGCGGCGCAGCGCGTTGACGCGGGGATCCTCGGTCTCGCCCTCGACGCCGCAGTTCCAGGAGCGGTTGTCGTCCGTGCCGTCGCGGTTGCCTTCCCCGTTGGCCTCGTTGTGCTTGTGCGCGTAGCTGACGAGGTCCCGCAGGGTGAAGCCGTCGTGGGCGGTGACGAAGTTGATGGAGGCGTACGGCCGCCGCCCGCCCCAGGCGTACAGGTCGCTGGACCCGGACAGCCGGTAGCCGAGGTCGCGTACGTCGGGGAGGGCGCCGCGCCAGAAGTCCCGCACCGCGTCCCGGTAGCGGTCGTTCCACTCCGCCCACAGCGGCGGGAACGCCCCGACCTGATAGCCGCCGCTGCCGACGTCCCATGGCTCCGCGATCAGTTTCACACGCCGCAGAACCGGGTCCTGGGCGATCACCGCGAGAAACGGGGACAGCATGTCGACGTCGTGCATGGAGCGGGCGAGTGCCGCCGCGAGGTCAAAGCGGAAGCCGTCCACGCCCATCTCGGTGACCCAGTAACGCAGGGAGTCGGTGATCAACCGCAGGACGTGCGGCTGCACCACATGGAGGGTGTTGCCGCAGCCGGTGTAGTCCGCGTATGCGCGGGCGTCGGACGGGAGGCGGTAGTAGCCGCGGTTGTCGATGCCGCGCAGGGACAGAGTGGGGCCCCGCTGGTCGGCCTCCGCGGTGTGGTTGTAGACCACGTCGAGGATGACCTCGATGCCGGCCGCGTGCAGCGCCCGCACCATCCGTTTGAACTCGCCGACCTGTTGCCCGCGGGTGCCGCTCGCGGAGTACGCGGCGTGCGGGGCGAAGTAGCCGATGGAGTTGTAGCCCCAGTGGTTCTTCAGACCGCGGCGCAGCAGATGGTCCTCGTGGGCGAACTGGTGCACGGGCAGCAGCTCGACCGCGGTCACCCCGAGGGCCGAGAGATGGCCGATCGCGGCCGGGTGCGCCAGACCCGCGTAGGTGCCGCGCAGCGGTTCCGGGATGCCGGGACACCGCCGGGTGAAGCCGCGTACGTGCAGTTCGTAGATGACGGAGTCCGCCCACGGAGTCTTGGGCCTGCGGTCGTCGGACCAGTCGTCGTCATCGTGGACGACGACCCCCTTGGGGACGTACGGAGCCGAGTCCCGCTCGTCGCGCACGGTGTCGGCGACATGCTGCTGCGGCCAGTCGCGCACATGCCCGTACACCTCGACGGGCAGCGAGAACTCGCCGTCCACCGCGCGCGCGTAGGGGTCGAGGAGCAGTTTCGCGGGATTCCAGCGGGCCCCGGTCCACGGGTCCCAGCGGCCGTGCACCCTGAATCCGTAGCGCTGCCCGGGGGCCACGCCCGGCACGAAGCCGTGCCAGACCTCGTGGGTCAGCTCGGTCAGCGGCAGCCTGGTCTCACCGCCGCCGTCGTCGAAGAGACAGACCTCGACGGCCTCCGCACCGCCCGACCACAGGGCGAAGTTGGTCCCGGCGACGCCGTCCGGCCCCACCCGGTACCGAGCCCCGAGCGGCATCGGCGCACCGGGCCATACGGCGGGCGCGGCCCGTCCGGCATGCGCGCTCCCTCCGGTATGCGTGCTCCGTTCGGCATGCGCGCTCTGCGCAGTGTGCGCGGTCCCTTCGGCGTGCGCGGTCCTCCGCGGTGGCACGGGCTCCGCGCCCGGCGGCTCTCGGTAGAGCTCCCCGGACGGCTGTCCGAAGGGTTGTCCGGTCGGCTGATGGGGCGGCTCTTCTGACGGCTCTCCCGGCGCGTGCGGCGGCATGTCCCCGGCCCCGGGCGGCTCACCCGGTTCGCCGGGGCCCGCCGGGGCACTCTCCGTCTGCTCTTCGGCTGCGCTCGACACCTGGCCTCCCGCGGCTCGTCGGGCCCCCGTGGCGGCAGCGCCGACGGCGTCCCGGCCGTCGCGTCCCACGTGCGGTCCTCCCACCTGTTCTGCCCGCGCGGCAAGCGTCCCAACATCGGCTGGCCGGCCCGCATGGACGTTTCCCCCGGAGGGGGCCCGTCGTTGGGGCGTACGTGAAACTCGTATTGAACCGGACAAGGCGGGCGGCAGCGGCTCTCGCCGGAGCCCTCACCCTCGCCCTCCTGACGGGCTGCGACGCCGGCGCGCTCGACGTCATCACCGGGAAACAGCGGGCGCCCGAAGAGACCATCCGCATCACCCCCGAGGACGGCGCCAAGGACGTACGCACGGACGGCGAGGTGGAGGTGCGGCTGCCCAGCGGCCGGCTGGAGCGGGTCGAGGTGCGGCAGATCGAGGGCGGACGCCCCGTCGACATCCCCGGCACGGTCTCCGAGGACGGGCTGCGCTGGACCCCGGACGACGGCGTCAGGCTGGAACTCGCCGCGAAGTACAGCGTGGACGTCGTGGCGCTCGACGCCCGCGCCCGGCGCACGGCCCGGCACACCACCTTCACCACGTACGTTCCCGAGAAGCGCTTCATCGGCTACCTCAAACCCGAGAACCGCTCGACGGTCGGCACCGGGATGATCGTGTCCTTCTCCTTCAACCGGGCCGTCGAGGACCGGGCCGCCGTGGAGCGGGCGATCCGCGTCACCGCCGTGCCGCCGGTCGAGGTCGTCGGGCACTGGTTCGGCGGCAAGCGGCTCGACTTCCGTCCGCGCGCGTACTGGAAGCCCGGCACCAAGGTCACCGTCGACATGCGGCTGCGTGACGTCGAGGCGACGCCCGGCGTGTACGGAATCCAGCAGAAGAAGATCTCGTTCACCGTCGGGCGCTCCCAGTCCTCCCGTGTCGACGCGAGCGAGCACACGATGGAAGTGCGGCGCGACGGCAAGCCGGTGGCAACCGTGCCGATCACGGCCGGCGCGCCCAAGACCACCACGTACAACGGGAAGATGGTGGTCACCGAGATGTACGACGTGACCAGGATGAACGGGGCGACGGTCGGCTTCGGCGGGGAGTACGACATCAAGGACGTGCCGCACGCCATGCGGCTGACGACGTCGGGGACGTTCCTGCACGGCAACTACTGGGCCCCCGCGGACACCTTCGGCGCGGCCAACGTCAGCCACGGGTGTGTGGGTCTGCGCGATGAGCAGGGCGGCAGCCCGGACGCCCCGGCCGGCTGGTTCTTCGACCGCACGCTCGTCGGGGACGTCGTCGAGGTGGTCAACTCCAAGGACCGGCAGGTCGCCCCCGACAACGGTCTCGGCGGCTGGAACCTGGGCTGGAAGGAATGGAAGGAGGGGTCCGCCCTGCGCTGAGCTGCCGGCCGAGGCCCTTCGCCGGCCCCTTTGCCGACCTCTTCGCCGGCCCCTCCCGGTGACCGGCTCCCCGGTGACCTCCCCTCTCATCTGAGCCCAGCGGACAAGTTGGGACTGAACGGTGACATTCGAGGGGAGTTGTCCCGGACTCCGGTGTGATTATCTGTCGCCGTGCGCGCGTCAGGCGTGCGGGGTGCGGGTCGTGGCGGGGCCAGGCCGTGCGAGGGGAGAGCACAGAAGTGAACGGGCAGCCGATATCGGGGGCGTCGGCCGGGGGCGCGGGCGAGGAGCGGGCGAGCAGGCGTCGCCCCAGGGGGCTGAGGCACGGACTGGTCGCACTCGCGGCGAGTGCGCTGCTGGTGCTGGCCACGGCCTGTGGAGGCGGAGGCGGCTCCTCCGGCAAGGGCAGCGGCGAGAAGGGCGGCAAGGACGCCGGCAAGGTCGAGAACGCGGCCTCCCGCGCGGTGGTGACCATCGCCCCCAAGGACGGCGCGGAGGCCGTCGACACCAGCGGGACCCTGAAGGTCACCGCGAGCGGCGGCAAGCTGACCACCGTCAAGGTGCAGGACGACGAGGGCGTCGAGGTCGCCGGCAAGATATCCGAGGACGGCGCGAGCTGGCAGCCCGCCATGCATCTCGCGGGGGCCACCAAGTACCGGGTCCACGCCGTCGCGAAGGACGCGGAGGGCCGTGAGTCGGCGAAGGACACCACCTTCACCACACTCGTCCCCAAGAACACCTTCATCGGCCACTACACGCCCGAGGACGGCTCGACCGTGGGCGTCGGCATGCCGGTCTCCATCAACTTCACCCGCGGCATCACCGACCCGGAGGCCGTCGAGAAGGCCATCGAGGTCACCGCCCAGCCGTCCGTGCCCGTCGAGGGCCACTGGTTCGGCAACGACCGGCTCGACTTCCGCCCCGAGAAGTACTGGGCCACCGGCACCAAGGTGACGGTCAAGCTCAATCTGGACGGCGTGGAGGGACGCCCCGGCGTCTACGGCACGCAGGCCAAGTCCTTCTCGTTCACCATCGGCCGCAGCCAGGTCTCCACCGTGGACGCCGCCGCCCGCACCATGACCGTCGTACGGGACGGCAAGACGATCAAAACCGTGCCGGTCACCGCGGGCGCGCCGTCGACGACCACCTACAACGGCCAGATGGTCATCAGTGAGAAGTACAAGGTCACCAGGATGAACGGGGCGACGGTCGGCTTCGGCGGGGAGTACGACATCAAGGACGTGCCGCACGCCATGCGCCTGTCGACCTCCGGCACCTTCATCCACGGCAACTACTGGGCCTCCGCGGGAACGTTCGGCTCGGCGAACGTCAGCCACGGCTGTGTCGGACTGCGCGACGTCCGCGGCGGCTACGACGGGAACATGCCCGCCGCCTGGTTCTTCAACAACTCGATCATCGGCGACGTAGTGATCGTGAAGAACTCCAAGGACAAGCAGATCCAGCCGGCCAACGGCCTCAACGGCTGGAACATGCCCTGGTCTCAGTGGGTCGAGTAGGGCCTTCGCGGTGCGGGCCCGGTGCCGTGACGGGACCCCGGACGCAGTCCGGGGGAGGCACCGGGCCCGCCGCCGTTAACGGCAGCTAACCTGCCCCGTATGACTGTGAATCTCGAGGTCTCCGAGGGCGTCGGCACCGTCCGTCTGGACCGCCCCCCGATGAACGCGCTGGACATCGCCACACAGGACCGGCTGCGCGAGCTCGCCGAGGAGGCGTCGCGCCGCGAGGACGTGCGCGCCGTCGTCCTCTACGGCGGGGAGAAGGTGTTCGCGGCCGGCGCGGACATCAAGGAGATGCAGGCCATGGACCACACGGCCATGGTGCTCCGCTCCCGCGGACTGCAGGAGGCGTTCACCGCCGTGGCCCGCATCCCCAAGCCCGTCGTCGCCGCCGTCACCGGATACGCCCTCGGCGGCGGCTGCGAACTGGCGCTCTGCGCCGACTACCGGATCGCCGGGGAGAACGCCAAGCTCGGCCAGCCGGAGATCCTGCTCGGACTGATCCCCGGCGCGGGCGGCACCCAGCGGCTGTCCCGGCTGGTCGGCCCCTCGCGCGCCAAGGACCTGATTTTCACCGGCCGGATGGTGAAGGCCGAGGAGGCGCTGTCGATCGGCCTCGTCGACCGGGTCGTCCCGGCGGCCGAGGTGTATGAGCAGGCACACGCCTGGGCGGCCGCACTGGCGAAGGGCCCGGCGCTGGCGCTGCGTGCCGCCAAGGAGTGTGTCGACGCGGGTCTGGAGGCGGACATCGAGACGGGCCTCGCCATCGAACGGAACTGGTTCGCCGGCCTGTTCGCCACCGAGGACCGCGAGCGCGGCATGCGCAGCTTCGTCGAGGAAGGCCCGGGCAAGGCCGAGTTCCGCTGAGTCCGGCCGGGTCCGGCTGAGTCCTGTTGGAGTCTGAACGAGTTTCTCCGGGTTCCACCGAACGCCTTCGCTGCGGCGTCAACCTTGTGCATGCCTTAGCTGCGCCTTAAGGGGTCCTTAAGGCGCAGCGCGCCGACTGCATTCGGCGATCAAACGTAAGCGAGGCGTCAGCGCAGTTCGGAGTGGGTGTAGGCACCCGCATATGGCCACAGTCATATGCCAAGGGCTCCGCCTGGAACGGGCAATTCCGGGGGCCCTATTCCAGCGGAACGGCCACGGGGGCCGTCCGTTGCGGCCATCATGGGGGGCATGGCGGGCCTCGAGGGTGTGGAGCAGCCGCGGCAGCGCATGGGTGCGACGGCCGCGAAATGGGCGCCGACCGTGGAGGACGAACGGGCGCTCAAGGCGGTGGAGTTGTTCGGCAACCCCGCCGAAGAGGTGGTCCGGCTGCCGTCCCGCCCGGAGTCCGCCGCGACCGCGCGCCGGCTTGCGCAGAGCGTGGCGCAGCGTCAGTGGATGCTTCCCCTGCAGTGCTCCGAGAATGTGGTGCTCCTGGTCTCGGAGCTCGTCGGCAACGCGGTCCGGCACACCGGCGCACGCATCTTCGGTCTGCGGATGCGGCGGCCGCGCCCCTGCTGGGTCAGGGTCGAGGTCCAGGACCCCTCGCGCGGGCTGCCGTGTCTGATGCCGGTGCAGCCGCTGGATGTCAGCGGCCGCGGGCTGTTTCTCGTCGACAAGCTCTCCGACCGGTGGGGCGTCGATCTGCTGCCGCGGGGCAAGACGACCTGGTTCGAACTGCGCGTCGCCGAGCGCTGAGGCGGCTCCGGCGCACAGAAGCCCCCTCGCGCCGGGTTGGGGCGCCGCGGGGGCTTCTATGGAGAGCGTGCGTGGATCAAGGGGGTGTATCCGCCGCCGCTGAGACGACCTGGCCCGGGTCAATGGGGGTCGTGGCATCGACTATGGCAGACGGGGGCCTCCTCTCCAAAAGAACACACTGGCGTATACCTCAATGAATCGGGTGTTTCGGATAGTGAATCGTAGGTGAAGTAGGCCACCCACCTCGTAATCAATGAACAAATGGCGACTTAACAGCGGGAATCCTTAGTCGATCAGCCCGGTGGTCATCGGGTTGGGCGGCGACCCGCGAACATCCGAAATTGTGTCAAACATCAGCTTTCGGGCATTTCGCCCCTACTGTGCTCTTCCGTGACCGCGATCGACCACCCCTCCCAGCAAGCCGCCCTCCCCGCGCACCCGGCGAAGGCGCTCGCCCGCCGGGCCGCCGCACTCGCCGCCGGCGCCGTGCTCGTCCTGCTGGCCGGCTGCGGCGCCGCCTCGCAGACCAACGAGGCGCGCGGCACAAACGCCGCCCCGCCCGAGAAGCCGAAGAAGCCCGCCGTACCGGACGGGCTGCCCGGCATGCCGCCGGTGCTCGACCCCAAGGACATCTACGCCGCCGACCGGCCGGGCAAGCTCTCGCCCGTGGTCAAGGACTTCCCCTCACGGGTGTACGTCCCCAACACCACCTCGAACACCGTCTCCGTCATCGACCCGGAGACGTACAAGGTCATCGAGACGATCCCGGTGGGCAACCATCCACAGCACGTCGTGCCCTCCTGGGACCTCAAGACGCTCTGGGTGAACAACAACCGGGGCAACACGCTCACCCCGATCGACCCGGCCACCGGCGCCGCGGGCAAGCCGGTCGACGTCCACGACCCGTACAACCTGTACTTCACGCCCAACGGCAAGCACGCCGTCGTGATGGCCTCCCTCGACCGGGAGCTGGCCTTCCGCGACCCACACACCATGGAGCGCGTGCACACCGAGCCGGTCTCCTGCTACGGCGTCAACCACGCCGACTTCTCAGCGGACGGCCGGTACTTCATCGTCTCCTGCGAGTTCTCCGGCGAACTCCTCAAGGTCGACACCCAGAAGATGAAGGTCGTCGGCCAGCAGAAGCTGCCGTTCGAGGGGGCGATGCCGCAGGATGTGAAACTCTCCCCGGACGGCAAGACCTTCTACATCGCCGACATGATGGCGCACGGCATGTGGGTGCTGGACGGCGAGAAGTTCACCACGCCCAGGCTGCTGCCCACGGGCAAGGGCTGCCACGGCCTCTACGTCAGCCGTGACTCCAAGGAGATGTACATCTCCAACCGCGGCGAGGGCTCCGTCTCCGTCTTCGACTTCCCCAAGAACAAGCTGACGAAGAAGTGGCGGCTGCCGGACGGCGGCAGCCCCGACATGGGCGGCGTCTCCGCGGACGGCAAGGTGCTGTGGCTGTCCGGCCGCTACGACGACGAGGTCTACGCCATCGACACCCGCACCGGCAAGCAACTCGCCCGCATCCCGGTGGGCGGCGGCCCCCACGGCCTGGCGGTCTATCCGCAGCCCGGCCGCTACTCGCTGGGCCACACCGGAATCTTCCGCTGAGCCGGATGCGCCCCGCCGCACGGAGCGGCCGCCGCCGGCCCGGCGGCGGCGGGGCGCATCGCCCACACGCGGGCGCGCTCGCCCTGACCGGCCCCGCTTACGCTGACCGGCCTCGCCTTCCCGCCTGCCCTGCCTAGCAGCCGACAGGCAGAACCGACTCGACGGCCCGGGCATCCGCGACCGGGCTGTCCTGCGTCTGCCAGCCGCCTACAGGCTGAACCCTCCTACGGAACCGTCGCGAGCGGGAGCGCAGCCCTCATGGGGTCAGGCCGGCGGTCCGGCCGTCGCAGGCGCCCTCGCGCTCGCCCGGGCAGAAGGACTAGCCTGCTGCTCCAGCACCTCAGCGGTGATCGGGGGGTACACGTGGGCGATGGGATCACTCAGGTGCGGCTCGACGACGGGACGGTCGTCTGGGCCCGGGTCAGCCAGCCGGAACAGCTCGACACCGGCGGCGGCGCCTACCAGGACTCCGGTGTCGGCAGCCGGATCGCCGATCTGGCCGGTGGCCTGGCGGACACCGTTCGCGGCGTCGTCGGCTCACTGCGCATGGGTATGGCCGCCGCGGCCCCGCACGAGGTCACGGTCGAGTTCGGCCTCGAACTGGCCGCCAAGTCGGGCCAGGTGGTCAGCCTGGTGGCGGACGGTGAGGGCAAGGCCGCCATCACGGTCACGCTCACCTGGTCCGAGCGCGGCAGCTCTGAGCGCGGCAGCTCCGAGCGTGGCGACACCCCCTGCGCCGTATGAGCCCCTTGGACGCTCTCGTGCGCAGGGCCGTGGTGTGCATCTCCGGGCCCGCGGCCGGGTATGACGAGCGCAGCGCAGGGTACTGGGGCAGCGGCTTCTTCATCGCACCGACCTGGGTGCTGACCTGTGCGCACGTGGTGGGCAAGGGGGGTGGCGCCGTGTGGAGCGGAGAAGACGCCGTCGATGTTTCCTGGGCCGGCGGCACCAGCGCCGGCACCGTGCGGCTCGCGCTGCCGGTGCCCGACCCGCCTGGGGCCGCGTTCCACCGCTGGCCCGCCCCTGATCTGGCCCTGGTGCAGGTCCCGGAGGCCGCTGATGCCGAGTGTGTGTGGCTCGGCGACCGGCCCGGGCCGTTCTCCGGAGCGCGGATTTCGCTCCACGGCTGGTCGCTGGAGACCGGCACGCGCAGCTACCGGCCCGCCGCGGGGCAGGTCACCGGCGCGGACGGGCCGTTGATGCTGTTACGCGGCGAGCGCCCGGTCGAGGGCACCTCGGGCGGCCCGGTCGTGGACACCGCCCGCGGCGCCGTCATCGGCGTGTGCAAGGCGCGTGACGAGGCCGACCCCACCGCCGGGATCGCCGTCCCCGTCACCGCCCTGCACGGCCTGTACGAGCTGCCCGGCGGCGAACTGCTGCACGAGGTGATCAGTGCCCACGACAGGCATCATCTGCACCGTCACCGCGCGCTGGGCGGTGATTCCTCCTGGATCGACGCCCACTTCGAGCTGCGGGCCAACCGCTTCGGCGGGTTCGACCCGGGGCGGCGGGCCCACCTCTTCGGCCGGCTCGCCGAGCTGACCCCGCCCACGACCCCCGGCGAGGTCGCCGCCCTGGTGGACGCCGTGCGCCGCCGCAAGATGCTGGGGCGCTGCCAGGGCCTCGACGAGGCCGCCCCGCGCACCTGGAGGGAGGGCGTGGGACTGCTCTACGAGCCGGACGAGACCCAGGAGCTGATGGCGGTTGCCCTGTATGCCGCCAAGGTGGTGGCCGCCGTCCGGGCCCGGGGCCATGCCGGAGACGCAGCCGCGCTGCGGGAGCTGGGCGACTGGGTGCGGGAGACCGTCGAGCCGCTCATCGGCGTCCGGCAGGAGGTGCAGACGATCCTCGACGGCAGCGGCCCCGTCGCCGATGTTTCCTGGCCGCGGCCCCGTGCCGCAGTCCGCGTCGTCATCCGCCCCCGCAGCTACGGCGACCGTCACCCTTGGGAGGTCAAGCTGGACTTCGGCCGGGGCGAGGTGACCGGGCTCAGCGGCGATGACACCGGGACGGTGCGCGGGAAGCTGCGGGACGCCCTGCTGCAGCCGATCGCCGAGGCGCTGGGCCGGTGCGACGTCGGGGACGAGCCGGCTGCCGTGGAGTTCGTGGTGCCGCGCGAGTTGTTCGACGAACCGTTCCACACCTGGCAGCTCGCCCCGCGCCGCACCCCCGAGGGCGGCACCGACCCCAACGGGCTGCCGCTGGGCCAGCGCCGCTTCGTCGTGGTGCGCGACCTGCTGCGCACCACCATGGCGCCCACCCAGGAGTGGCAGCGCCGCTGGGCGGGCGTCGCCGAAGGCCCGCCCACGGCGGTGCCGCTGCGCGCCGAGGTGGCCCGGGAGGGCGCGCACACCCGGCGCGGTGAGTCCTGGCACGCCGCCTACGACCGGCTCTCCGGCGCCGCGCCGGAGAGCGTGGCGGTGTTCTGCGGTCCGGTCGCCGCGGGGGAGGGGGCCGAGGCCATGGACGCGGCGCTCGCCGCCGGGTATCCGGTCGCCATCTGGCGCAGCCTGGCCGCCGGGCACCGGGATTGCGCCGAATTCCACCAGCAGGCCGAGAAGTTCGTGGCCGCCGTCCGCAGCGCCGCGGGGCTGGACTGGCCCGTGCGCAGCCTGCGCATCCGCACCGACGACCCCGGCCTGCAGGACCCCAGGATGACCTGGGGTCGCTCCATCGTCCTGCTGTACGACTCGCCCGAACAGTTGCCGGAGGAGGATGGACCGATACGCGAGCCCTGTCCAGCCCCGCCGATGACATGGTGATTCGTGCGATGGCAACGGACTGTCGTGTTCCCGCCGTTCGGGCCGTTCCGGGGCTTCCGGCCGGTGCCGCGAGCGGTACCGTCGACCTTCCTGGCCTGTGAGGAGGCCCTTGGTGACTGACTGGCGCATCTACCGCGGCGCGGGGCTCCCACACGACGGAATAGGGCGGTTGCCCGCCCCTCCGCCGTGGCGGGACTTCACCGTGGCCGAATCGGGCTCGGAACCGGGCGCGCCGGACGGCACATCCGGTGTGGACCAGGACGCGGCCCGGCGTCTTGGCGTGCGTCGGCGGCTGGTGGAGAATCACCATCCGCGCCCCGAGGAGGTCGAGGCCGTCAACGCCGCCCTCTATCTGCGTCGCCCCCTGCTGGTCACCGGCAATCCGGGCGCGGGCAAGTCCACGCTCGCCCACGCCGTGGCCTTCGAGCTCCAGCTGGGCCGGGTGCTGCGCTGGCCCATCGTCAGCCGCTCCACGTTGCTGGACGGCCTCTACCGCTACGACGCGATCGGCCGGCTCCAGGACGTGCAGCTGGAACGGGCCTCCGGAGCGGCCGGCGCGGAGGAGCCCCGTTCCATCGGGGCGTACGTCCGGCTCGGGCCGCTGGGCACCGCTCTGCTGCCTTCGTCCACCCCGCGGGCAGTCCTTGTCGACGAGCTCGACAAGAGCGACCTCGACCTCCCAAACGACCTGCTGAACGTACTGGAGGAAGGCGAGTTCACCATCCCCGAGCTGGAGCGGGTCGCCGACCGCGAGCCGGATGTCGAGGTCCTCACCGACGACGGCACCCGCACCACCGTGCACGCCGGCCGAGTGCGCTGCACGACCTTTCCCTTCATGGTCCTGACCTCCAACGGGGAGCGCGACTTCCCGCCCGCGCTGCTGCGCCGCTGCATCCAGCTGGAGCTGGAGCCGCCCGGAGAGGAGCAGCTCGTGGCCATGGTCAAGGCCCATCTGGGCGACTGCGCCGCCACCGAGGGCGAGGATCTGATCGAACAGTTCCTCGGCCGCGAACCCGGCGTCGTCATCGCCGCGGACCAGTTGCTGAACGCGCTGTTCCTCACCCAGCACGCGCCGAGCGCCGAGCGCGTCACCCGGGACCGGCTGGCCGAGATGCTGATGCAGCCTCTGGACCGGCCGAGGTGATCGCCGATGATGTCGCCTCCGCGCGATCAGCGGCTCGCCGTGCTGATGGCACGGTTGCGCGCCGCGGGCTGGGAGCCGACCGCCGAGGAGGTCGCCGACGCCCTGTGGCTGGCCCAGTGGACAGGCTCGGCTACGCGGCCCGGGACGGCCGGCGACCTGCCCGGTGCCGACCCGCCCGAACCGCCCCCGGCAGCGGACCCCGGCAGGCCCCCGGCCGAGCGCCCCAGGACACCGGAGCCGCACGGCAGCAGCGCCCAGCCGCAGCGGCAGACGGGCGACCGGGCCGCTGACGGCTCCGTCTCGCTGTTCGCCGAAGGACCCGGCGTAGGCGGGCGCGCCCATGCCTTCCCGGTCCGGGCCCCGGCCGCAGCGGCCCTGCCCGGGCTGCTCGGGCTGCAGCGGGCCCTTCGACCGCTGCGCCGCTACCGGCCGTTGGCCCCGCCCACCCGGCGCCGCCTCGACGAGGAGGCCACCGCCGACCGCAGCGCCCGCGCCGGGGTGCTGCGGCCTGTCTTCCGCCCCGTCGAGCGGTGGGACATCGACATCCAGCTGCTGCTGGACTCCTCGCCCTCGATGGTCGTCTGGGAGCGGATGTTCCAGGAGTTACGCCAGGTCTGCGAGCAGCTGGGCGTCTTCCGGGACGTTCAGGCGCACTATCTGCACCGCGGCGAGGACGGGACGCCGCAGATCGGCACCGCAGCCCGGGCCCGCGACGGCGGGCGGCTGCGGCTGCGCCCCGCGGGACAGTTCCGCGACCCCACCGGGCGGAGGCTGACCTTGGTGATCAGCGATTGCGTGGGGCCGCTGTGGCGGGAGGGCAGCGCCCAGCGCCTGCTCCACCGGTGGCTGTCCTGCTCCCCGGTCGCCCTCGTGCAACCGCTGCCGCCCCGCCTGTGGCACCGCACCGGACTGCCCGCCGCCACCGGGCTGCTGACCCGAGACCGGTCCCTGGGAACCTCGCTCGGCTTCCGGCCCGAGTCGTACGGTCCGGGGCGGCCCCCGGACCGGCGGGCGTTGCCCGTGCCGGTGCTGCTGCCCACTGCCCCGGCGCTGGGCACATGGGCCGGGCTGCTTTCCCGAACCGGGCCCGCCGCGGTGCGCGGCGCGGCCGCCTGGGTGCGCCCGGACCATCCGCCGGCGCCCCCGCCCCGGCAGGAGCAGACGGCCCGCAAAGCCGATGAGCTGGTGCGGGCCTTCGCTGCCAGCGCCTCACCAGGCGCCCGCAGGCTCGCCGTCCACCTGGCGGCGGCCCCCACCACGCTGCCCGTCATGCAGGTGGTGCAGCGGGCGGTGCTGCCCGACACCGGGCCCATGGAACTGGCCGAAGTTCTGCTCGGCGGGCTGCTGTGGCAGGTGCCGGGGCCCGGCAGCGAGGCTGATCTGCCGGCGGAGGTGGCGTTCGGCCCCTGGTACGAGTTCGCAGACGGGGTGCAGGAGATCCTGCTCCACTCGCTGGACCAGGACGCGGCCGCGCTGGTGCTCAAGCGCTGCTCGGCGTTCATGGCCCAGCACTTCGGCAAGGGCACGCGGAACTTCTTCGCGCTCGCCGCCGCCCGCCTCGCCGACACGGCCGCCGCTTCGCAGCAGGAGCCCGCAGCGCAGGAGCCGGAGCGGGACGAGCCGGCCGCCGCCGAGAGCGCCCTGTTCGCCGAGGTGCCCGCCCGGGTGGTGCGCTGGTTCCAGCCCGCGCCCTCGGTCGAGGGCGAGGCGGGCCCTGTCGGCAAGGCGGAGGACCTGCTGCGGATGTGGCAACAGCAGCGGGACCCGGTCCTGCTGGAGGAGGCCCGCACCTACGCTGAGGAGGCCCTCGCTGCCGAGACCGCGCCGGGTGAACGTGCCGTGGAGAGTCCGGCGGCGATTGAGGACAACGGGGTCCGATCACGCCTTGTGCTGGGCCGGGTGCTGCTCGCGCTCTGCGGCACCCGGACCGTGCGGCACACCGCCGGAGCCCTGCACCGCACGCTGGAACGGGCCGTCGCCGTGCTCACCGAGGCGGTGGCGCGGACCGAGCCCGGCACCGAGCGGCACACGCACGGCGCGCTGGAGCTCGCCGCCGCGCACTACGCCGCCTGGCGGGCCGGGGAGCCGTCCGCCCATCTGGCCGCCGCGGAAGAGGTCCTACGGGCCCTGTCGCCCACCGGGCTCGCCGCCGCGGATCGCCGCACCCGCCATCTGCGCCTGGGCCGGGTGCTGCTCGCCGGCGCGGGCGCGGCCCAAGAACCCCACAGCGCGGCCGACGCCGCCGCCGAGGCCGTGACCGAACTGCGCGCCGCCTGTGACCAGTCGACGTCAGGCGAGGTCCCGGACGTGCTGCGGGCCGGGGCGCTGGTCGACCTCGCCGAGGCGCTGCGGCTGGCCGGGGACCGCGGGGCCGAGGTGCTGGACGCCCTGGACCGGGCCGACCGTCTGGCCGACGGCGACGAGGGGCTGCACGCCCGCGTGCTGCCCGCCCGCGCCCGCGCCCTGGGCGAGGCCGGACGCTGGGCCGAGTCCGACGCCGCCTATGCCGCGGCGGCCGACCTCGCGCCCCGGGACAGTCTGCTGCGCGGCGAACTCCTCGCGGAGTGGAGTGAGTCGCTGCTGCGGCGCGGGCCGGAAGCGGAGCCGGAGGAGGCCCCGGCCCGGGACGAGGGCGCCGCCGCCCAGGCGATCGCGCGCGCGGAGGGCGTGCTGCGCGAGGCGTCCGCCACCGTGCCCAGCCGCGAGCCGCTCTTCGGACGGCTGCAACTCCTGCTCGGCCGGACCCTGCTGCTGCGCTACCGCCAGGACCAGCTGCCGCCCGATCTTTACGAGGGCGTCTACCTGCTCGAACAGGCCGCTCGCCGGTCCGCGGACCCCGCGGTTCGCATCGACGCCTGGCTGGAGCTGGGCGCGGCCCGGATGCGGTCCCCGGACAGCCCGAACAGCGAGACGACGCAGACCTGGCTGGCTGCGGCCGCCGCAGCCTATGCGGCGGCGCTGCAAGAGGCCAGGGCGCAGGGCGAGGCCGGGCCGGGCTCGGTGGCCGCGGCCCGGGCCCTGCACGGGCGGGGTGTCGCCCTGGAGCTGATGGGCAGCCACGCCGCGGCGCTGGCGGCCTACGAGGAAGCCGCACGCGAATGGCAGCGGCTGGCAAGCCTTTCCGACCCGGTGCCCTGGCCGGAGGTCGAGGCCACCCGGGCCCGTATCGCAGAGCTGACACGCCCCAGCGGTGCGGAGGCCGAATGACCAGGGGCCCCAGCTCAAGCGGGTTTCCACGTCAGACGACACGGGAAGAACTACCCACCGTGACCGAGCCTCCGGGGCGGGGCCGCAGGGAGGAGAAGAACGTGCCAGAGCAGACCCACGGCACGTCCACCGGATCGGGCCAAGTCAGCTCCGCAACACCTCCGCTTCCCAACCTCAACCACGTTGACTTGCATGTTCTGCTGACCACGGAAGACCCTGCCGTCACAGCCGCGGCGGACCACGCACTGCGCCGGCCAGAGCAGTTCACCGAGATCTGGTGGGGGGACAGTCCGAAGGGCGGGGAAGGAAACAATGGGGGCAGGTGCGGCGCGGGCTCGGCACTGGATGCGATCCGGCCAATCTCAGTGCGCCAAGAGGGCGACTGTGCCGGCCCAGACTACTGCGTTTGAGCTCCCCGAGGCGGTGCTCGCGCGGCTGGGAAGCACCCGCCCGAGGCCCGCAGACTCCGTGTTTCTACGGGGTGCTCTGCACAGCAGACGGCTCGTGCTGCTCAAGTCCCTGCTCACCAGGGCGGAACGGCACGCGCCTGAGACATGCCGGCGGCGGCTGCTGCTGCACTGGCGGCTGCTGGAGAGAGCCGAAGCCGCCCACCCGGCCGCCGCGCGAACGACACTCGGCTATCCGGCCGTCGGCAACTGGCTTCTGCACACGCTCGACGTGCCTGACGGGCCACCCTTCGACAAGTCGCTGGCGGGACTGGGCGCTGCGGCCGCTGCCGCCGCCCTGGGCGCCGGGACCGGCTTCCGGCTCACCCTGCCCACCGACGAGGGGAGACTGGCCCTTCCCGGCATCGGCGCATTCGACGCCCGGGCGGCGAACGTACGCATCGTCGCCGGGCCCGGCAGCGTGTGCCTGACCGCCGAAGGGCGCAGGACGGCGATCCGGCTGCCGCGCCCGGCCGTCCTCGCCGCCCCTCTTCAGGGGTGGCGTCGGCTGCGCCCACTGCCCGGCGGGTCCGGCGTCCTCGACGATCTGGACCCGTACTGGTCCGGTCGCCACCCCAGCCATGGCCGCGCACTGCCCCGCAGCCCGGTCCGGTCGGCCGCCGCCGCCCGCCCCTGGCTGGCCCGCTGGCGCGCGGCGCTGGCCCTGCTGTCGTCGGCCGATCCGCCGCGGGCGGCCGAAGTGGCCTCGCTGGTCGACTCGGTCGTGCCGATCGCCGGGGACGGACCGGGCGTGGCCAGCGGGACACTGCGCGCGGCGCCCTGGGCCGTGCTGACAACGCTGCCGGCCTCGTCTCGGACGATGGCCGAGGTCCTGGTCCACGAGGTGCAGCACAGCAAACTCGCCGTCATCAGCGATGCCGTGCCGCTGCTGCTTCCGGGAGGAGACGCGGAGCACATGGTGGCGTGGCGTGCGGATCCCCGTCCGCTGCCCGCGGTTCTGCAGGGCACCTACGCCCATCTGGCGCTCGCCGACCTGTGGCGTCGGCTCGCCGGGCGACGCGGCGCGACCCCGGGGGGCCGGAAGGCGGCCCTCGCACGGTCCGCCGCCTACGCCGAACAGGTCTCCGCGCCCCTGCGCACCCTGATGGAATCAGGCCAACTCACGGCTGAAGGAAAGGTGTTCGTGGCCGGCATGAAGTGCTATCTGGAGAGTTTGAGCGGTGTTTCGTCGGACGACTCATATCTGCACCCATTGTCATGATCGATAACGTAAAGTAGCCGTCCAAGGGTCGCTGCAGAGCGACGGGGACCTGATCACAAGGGAGAGCGCACCCATGGTCGCTGAACGGGGCCCGGACGGGAGCGAGGCACCGGTCCAGGAGTCCGAGCACTTCGTCGTCGCCTTCTCCGGCCACGACCGCGCCTGGGCGACATGGATCGCCCACCGCCTGGAGTACCACGGCCACCGGGCCTCGCTGTACCGCTGGGACCCCTCCCGTGAGCAGCCGCTGCAGGAGGCCCTCAGCGACCTGCAGCTCGCCTCCGGCCGGGTCCTGCTTGTGCTCAGCGATGTGTTCTTCCAACTCGGCCTCCGCCGCGAGGGCGAATGGAACACGGTCCTGCGCGGCTTCGTCGCCCAGCAGTCGGACCGGTTCGCCGCCGTGACCCTCACCAACCGCCCGTTGCTGCCCGCGACGGCCGTCCTGGAACCGGCCGACCTATGGCAGTTGGACGAGAAGGAGGCCGAGCGACGACTGCTCTACCGGCTCTCGCTGTCCTCCAGGCCGGCCCGGCGGGCCGCCGTCTCCTCGGTCTCCCGCTACCCCCGCAACCAGCCGGCGGCATGGGGGAACGTTCCCCGCCGCAACTCCCGGTTCACCGGGCGGGACGAGATCCTCAATGCGCTGCAGCAGCGGCTGATGGACGCCGAGCCCGGCGCGGCCGTGTGCGCCCTCGTCGGGATGGCCGGCATCGGCAAGACTCAGATCGCGGTCGAATACGCCTACCGCTTCCTCCCCGACTACGACGTCGTGTGGTGGGTCAACTCCGACCAGCGCAACACCCAGCGCGACACCTTCGCGGGGCTGACCACCGCGCTCGGCCTGCCCAGCGGTTCCGAGCCCGGAGAGCGCATCCGCGTCGTCCGCGAGTCCCTGCGCAGAGGCGTGCCGTACGGGCGCTGGCTGGTCATTTTCGACGGATGGGAGAGCCCGGAGGACGCCGCCGCCTTCCTGCCCCAGGGCGGCGCCGGGCACGTTCTGATCACATCCCGCAACCACAACTGGCGGGCCGCGACGGACACCCTGGAGATCTCCGGCTTCCGAAGGGCGGAATCCACCGCCTATCTCCTGCGCCGCGCGCCGCACATCACCGCCGAGCAGGCCGATCAGGTGGCCGTCGAATTCCACGACGTCCCCCTGCAGCTCGCGCAGGCCGCCGCCTGGCTGGGCGAGTCACGCATGGAGGTCCCCGAGTACCTGCGCATGGTGCGCGACGGCGGCCTCGCCCGCTTCGAGGGACTGGTGATGCCCGACGACTACCCGCAGTCCTCCCTCACCTCGTGGTCGATACTCATCAACAAGCTCAAGCGCAGCGAGCGGCACACCGTCGAACTCCTCACGCTGTGCACCGCCTTCGCACCCGGCCGCATTCCACTGGGGCTCGTGCGCGGGCTGCGCGCCTCCGACCTGCCGGAGAACCTGCGCTGGATCACCAGCGACCTGCCCAGCTGGACGCGAGCCCTGGACTCCCTGGTGAACTACTCCGTGCTGACCAGGGAGACGAGGGGCTCGGCCTTCGACGAGACCGGCCGCGACGAGGAGGCCGCGCACGAGCACGAAACCGTACGCATGCACGGGGTCGTGCACGCCATCGTCAGCGAGCTGGCCAGCGGCCGGGAACGCGAGGAATACCGGAAAGTGGTGCACCGGTTGCTCGCCGACGCCGACCCCGGCGCCCCCAACGACAGCAAACAGTGGCCCCGCTACGCGGAGCTGCTGCCGCACCTGTCCGCGTCCGGCGCCCTCGACAGCCAGAACCAGCGGGTCCAGAACACCCTGCTGAACTGCCTGCGCTACTGCTTCGCCAGCGGCGAGAACCGGGCCGGCTCCCAGCTGGCAGAGCAGATCAGGGCCAGGTGGTCGCAGTACATGACTCCCGACGCCCCGCTCATGCTCAGCCTCACCACGCTCCAGGGCAACGTCCTGCGGGCCAGCAGCCGGTTCCGCGAGGCCTACGAACTCGACCACGCACGCCTGGACCGGCTGCGCACCGCCGAACACTCCAACGAGCACGCCCTGCTGGAGGCCACCAGCTGCCTGGCCGCGGACACGCGCTTCCTCGGGCAGTACGACAAGGCTCTGCGTATGCAGGAGGAGGTGGTGGCCACGGCCCACCGCCTCTTCGGAGCCGAAGAGCGCACGACCCTGCTCGCCCAGTACAACCTGGCCACCGGCCTCAGACTGCTGGGCCGCTACCAGGAGGCATACGACGTCGACCTGGACACCCTCCGCAAACGCGAGGTCTCCCTGCGGGAACGCCACCCGGACACACTGCGCTCCATCAACACCTGCGCCCGCGACCTGCGGGTCATGGGCCATTACCGGGACGCCCTGGCCCGGCAGGAACTGGGGATGCGTCTGCACGTCCAGGTGCTGGGGCCGCAGCATCCGCAGACTCTGTGGGCCCGCCACAACCTGCTGCTGTGCCAGTGGCGGGCGGGAACGTCCGGTGAGGAGATCGCATCGGCCATGGCCGCCCTGCTGGAACTGCAGGAGCAGGTGCACGGCCGCAGCCACTTCTACACACTGGCCCTGATCGCCGACTACGGCAGCTTCCTTCGGGAACACGGCGAACTGGCCCGGGCCAAGAAACTGATCAGCGAGGCGGAGAACGGCTACCGCCAACTGCTCGGCCAAGCCCATCCGGTGCCCACCGGAATGCAGTCCAACGCCGGTCTGGTGCTTCAGGCGGAAGGCGACCGCGACGGGGCGCTCAGCATGTTCGAGCAGGCCATGGTGGGGCTGCGCCCGTGGCTGGGCGACGACCATCCCGTGATGCTGGGGTGCGCCCTCAACACCGCCGCCGGGCGGAACTTCACCGGACGACTGGAGGACGCCGCCGAACTGAGCCGGAACACCCTGCGGAGGTCGCGGCGGGTGCTGGGCGAGGACCACCCCCTGACCCTCTCCTGCATGGTCGCACTCGCCGCGGACCTGCGGGCGCTACAGGAGCGGGACGAGGCCGGCAAGCTGGAGGAGGATGCGCTGCAACGCCTGACCCGCACCCTGGGAGCGCAGCACCACCACACCCTCTCCGCCCGCCAGCGGGTGCGCCCCTACTGGGACTTCGAGCCCTATCTCGGCTGAGCCGCGAACCGCACGCACCCCCGGAGCACCCGCGGGGTGCACTCGCCTCTGCCCCGTGCTCGCGCAGCACCTCCCGGCGCGGCCCGGCCCCGCCGGGAAGCCATACGTCAGGGGCTCTTCGCCCGCAGCTTGGCCAGTGTGGTGTTCATCGCAGCCACTTCGGCGTTGTACTCCGTGGTCGCCTGCTCGTACACACCAAGAGTCGGCCCCAGGGGCTTCCCGGCCCGGGCCGCGTCCAGCGCGTCCTCCGCCGCCGCGACGACATCCTCCTGCAACGTGCGCAGCCTGACCGCTCCAGTGTGGAGATCACGGGCTTCCGGTGTCTTGGTGCGGCCCGCCAGGTCCTCCAACTCGACGTCGGTGCCGACCATGGACTCCCGCGCGCCGGCCAGGGTGGTCTCGGCGGTGTCCAGACGTCCGTCGGCGATCGCCTGCACCCCCTTGTTGACCTGCTCCACGGGCGGGTTGAGGATGCTGATGACCTCCTGGGAGTTCCGCAGCACCGGCTCCACGTTGGTGAACCACTCCAAGGTGTCGTTGAGCTCCTCCGGCGTCTCTGCGAAGCTGGGCGCAGGGGCGTTCGCTCCGGTGGCGAGCCGCTGCAGCCGCTCCCGCTGCTCGTCGGGCACCTGATACCCGATGAGCCTGAAGTCGATCGCCAGCCCGGCGGCAGCGAGCCGGGTGCGGATCTCCCGCTCCACGAACCCGGTGTCGGAGTCGCAGGCGTCCTCTCCGTGCCGAGTGATCACGATGATCCGGTTGACCTGCTTGGCTTCCCGCCCGAATGGTCTTGAGAAGTCCTCCACCGCCTCGACGATGCCCCGCACCAGGGTGGGCTTCCCCGTCCGTGACAGCGCACCGGCCGCTTCCGTGATCTGCTGCCGGTTGCCGGTACCGAAGTCGACATGGCGGGTGGTGTTGTCCTTCGCGCCACAATCGCCGCCGAAGGTACGCAGGGCCATGGCCTCGCTGTCGCCGGAGTTCTCCAGCACGGACTGCAGGGAGTCGGTGACGCTCGTTACGCCCTCGGCGCCGTCGGCGATATCGACGAGGAACTCCGTCTTGTACGTGGGGGCGTACTCCGGCAGCACCTTCTCGACCACGATCCACGCGGCGCCCGCCAGCAGCCCCACCACGGTGGTGAGGATCAGCGTGATCCGCAGGCTGCGGGGGATGCTGAGGATGAAGCGGTTGACCTGGCGACCGTAGTCACCGATCAGCACGCCCCGAGCCTCGCTCAGGTCGTACGAGGCGGACCGGCCCAGCCGGACACCCTTCCTTCCCTCCCCCCTGTTCCGCCCGTTCTCGCCTCCGTCGGCTCTGGCGTCATCCCCGACGTCCCCGGAGTCGTTCGCCTCTCCGCTCCGGTGTTCCTCGTCGTCGACGCCTTCCCGCACCGGGTTCTCCGTCACCCGTTCCGCCCCCTCGGCACCTTTGCAGGGACCGCTGTGCCTTTCCATGGCGCGCCGGGTGCGCTAGGAGAAGTGGTTGGTCTGGCTGGCGTGGTCGCCCACGACCACGCCCCTGGCTTCGCGCAGATCCGCCAGGTACGCGCCGACGGACCCGGCGGCGCCGGGGTGGGTCGTGGCCAGCACCCGGCGCGCCGCCTCGATCAGCTCCGCGTCGCGGCCTGCCCCGGCCTTGGCCAAAGCCCGGGCGAGCCGCTCGTGTTGACCAGCCGGGTCCTGCAGGTACGCCTCCAGCGCCGCCGGGTCCGCGGGGTCGGTCGCGTCCTGGCCATGTGTGTCACGGCCGCGCGTCAGACGGTTCCGTACAGCGCCGCAGAGTGCTCGGCTCGACTCCTGGACGGCCGCCGAAGAAGTGCCGGCCACCAGGGCGGTCAGAATGACGGTAACGGGATCCATGGGCCCCCCAAAGATCAGCTTTCCCCGTGTGGTGAAGAGACACGAGAGTTTACATCGCGCGTACGTTTCGGGATCCCCAACGCGAGAACCCGGAAATCGGATCTCTGTGCGCAGAGGAGTTCGCAAATTTGTTCGGCGAGACCATTGTGGTCGAACGCGGCGATCTCTATCCGCATGCTCGATTCGGAATGCCGTACTCCGCGCCCGGGATATCGGCGAAGCTTCCTCTGTAGTTCCCACTCGGTTTCCGCAACTCGCTGAAAGATCTTGCGCGGTAGTGGATGATGGCCGAGGCGTCGGAACCGGGCGTCCGGCGAATCCTGAGCAGGAATTCCGGTTTGCTGCGTGTGCCGCGGCGAAAGGGCGCCTGCATAACCCCGGTTCGGTCGGACGGAACTGCGCCTCGCGCCCGTCAGCAAGCCCTGGCCTGCGCCAAGGTGTCCACCTCGCGGAAGGAGGCGGGCCTTGCCCCTCACCTCACGATTAAGCCGGCGCCGGTTACTGCTTCTCACCGTCGTGGGGGCAGCCCTGGCCGTTGCCGCCACAGCCGCGGCGGTGACGCTGTTCCTGGGGCGGACCGCTTCCGGCCCTGAGCATCGCGCGGTGTTCCTCGTCGACGCCTCCGCCGTCCCGTCAGCGGACGCGGGGAATGTCTACGAATTCACCGACATCACTGATGCCGTCGCCGCCACCGCCCTCAATGCCGCTGATGACGATGCCTTATCTCTCCGTCGCTTCGGCGGCGCGTGCGACACCCCCGACAATACCGCTCAACTCGTCCCCGACGCCGCTCAGAACGGCCGCCCCGTCGCCAACGCGGTCCGCAACCTGAAGCCCAGCGGTCAGGCCACGCTCCACAGTGGAATCCTCGCCGCCGTCGACGACCTCGCTGAAAGCAACGCCGCCCACAACCGCATCATCGTCATCACCGCCCACGGTGCCGACGCCTGCACCGATCCCGAGTCCCTGGACCGTGACATCACCCGACGCCTCGACGAAACCGACCTCGACCTCGACTTCCGCTACGTCGGCTACCGTCTCACCGACGAGGATCGGCGAACCCTCGCACGGACCGCCGCCGCAACCGACGCCCCAGACCCCGTCCAGACCGACACCACTGAGGACCTCGCCACCACCCTGCGGGAGTTCACCGTCCCTAGTTCCTACGAGGCGGCCCCCGCCGAAGTGCCGCGACAGTCGACGTCCGTGACGGCCTGCAAGACGGGGGAACACCACATGGGCAGGGAGATCGGCCCGGTACCCGCCTCCCTCCCGCTGCCTGAGGGGTTCAGCCTCCCGAGCGGCACGGCACTCTACGGATACGGCGACGGAGGGTTCCTGGTCGGACCGGCGCAAGCGCGGTGCACGATGCTGACGATCGGTGCGGCAGCGGGCACCTCTGTCGAGGTGTCGGCCGCAAACGGCTCCCGGACCATGACTTACTTCCTTGGTTCGGCCCACAATCACGTTACGGCCGCCTGCAACGATTTCGGAGGCATCGCGCCCGAGCTGGAAGAGGAGCTACGGGGCTCACCATGGCAAGGCTGCAAGGCCGACGGCGACACCCAAAACATCCCCACCGGCTCCCCGGGTCTCTACATCGGGGTGAGCCAGTGGGAGCCGGAGCGAAGGGACTTCGAAACACCGCTTCCCGAAGGCTCCCTGTCGTTCTCCCTCGATGTCTCTGACCTGCGGAAGGGGATCTCCTCGCACTCTTCGTCATGCACGGCCCACAAGGACCGGCTCGACCTCTGCACCGCCGCGTTCACATATCACTTCATCCAGCTCGCGGAAGAACGCGGGACGTCCGCCGAGGACATCGACCGGGTGAGCGGGAAGATCGCCTCGATCATCTCCGACGCCGCGTGAGTCGATGCCCCCGCGCAACCTGCGAGGATTTCCGAGAGGGGCTGCCATGACCACTGCGACAGCCACAGCGGCAGAACCGAGCGGATCCCGATGGCGATGGTGGGCCGTGCCGGCCGTGCTCCTCGCCGTCGTGGCAGCGGCCGGGGCGCTGATCCTGGGGCGGGCCGGTTCTGGTGCTGAGCACCGCGTGGTGTTTCTTGTCGACGCCTCCGCCGTCCCTTCACCGGATGGGGGGAAGGGCTACGATTTCGCTGACATCAGCGGTGCCGTCGCCGCGAGTGCTCTCAATGCTGCCGATGACGACGCCCTTTCGCTCCGCCGCTTCGGCGGCACGTGCGACGCCTCTGACAACACTGCTCAACTCGTTCCCGCCGCTACTGAGAACGGTCGCCCCATCGTCGACGCGGCCCGCGGCCTCGAGCCCACCGGGCGAGCCACCCTTCACAGTGGAATCCTCGCCGCCGTCGACGACCTCGCTGAAAGCGACGCCGCCCACAACCGCATCATCGTCATCACTGCCCACGGTGCCGACGCCTGCACCGACAACACCACTGAATTCGACAAGGAGTTGCGGGAGCGGCTGGACAGCTCCGGGCTGCGACTGGACTTCAGGTTCGTCGGCCACCGTGTGCCAACGGCGGAGCAACGCGCCCTCACGAAGACCGCCACCGCCAGCGACGCCCCCAGGCCTGTCTTTACCGACACGGCAGAGGAACTGACCGGCGCTCTCCAGGAGTTCGTCGTGCCCGACTCCTATGAGGCGCTGCCCGCCGACGTCCCCACATCGGGAACCGGCGATGTCTTCCATCCATTCGCCTGGACAACGGCGAAGGAGGTCCGCCTCCTTGAGGACCCGGAAGCGGAACCGCGAACTCTCGCGTCCCTGGACTCAGAGACGAACCCCGGGACGGTGGCCTGGTCGGAGGACCGCACCCGGATCGCCTGGACCGAGATGTCGGAGGCCGGCACCGCCGAGTCGCTGATCGGTTATGTTCCCGAGGGGTCGATCCGCTTGATGAACCTGGCCGACGACACCGTCCGCACCTGGGACTGCGAGCAATGCGACATCGCCTTCGCAGGCGATCGGCTGATCTCTGCGGGGCCCGGTGGCACCGGCCTGTGGGCGTACCCCGCCGACGGCGGCGCCCCAGCTCAGTGGCGGGTCGAAGGGCTGCCGGCGATGCCGTCCGGGGAGCTTCACGGCCCTGCGTACGTCCTGTCCTCCTACCGACAGGGAGAGGAACTGGTCGCCTATGTGCGTCCGCTGTACGACGACACGTCGGCCCACAGCGTGTACCGCCTCACGGCGGACGGGGCAGCCCAGGGAGTCCTGCCCCGCAGGCTCGCGGAGAACTTCCAAGCCGTCGACCACGACGGCGCACGAATGATCGTCAGCGACGTGGTCGTCGGACGGGACGCCGCCGGCTCCTGCGAACCGATGAGCCAGCGGACCAAGGTCCTCACCCCGGACTCAGGGGAGGAGTCGGTCGCGGTGGCCCCGGGAGCCGGCTGGGCGCCCTTTGACGCGTGGTTCACGGCCGACGGGAGCGCCCACGTCTCCTATCTGCCCTATCGCACACAGCGCATCGCGACCGGATCCTGCGACTTCGTCCGCAGCGAGGACCCGCGTGTCTACGCACTGGAAGAGGGAGCGGAGCAGTGGGTGGCTGTCTCGGACGCCAAGCGTCGCGTCTGGGACGTCGGCGGCGGCTCCCAGGCCGTAACGGTGCTCGGCGAGGGCGGCACAGCCACCCTCACTCTCACCGGGGAGGGTGCGGAACGGACCCTTGACGGTGCCGTCGGCGAGCTGTTCCCCTCCTCGGCTCCCTGAGCACCACCGGCTCTCGTGCCGAAGGCGACAGTCCTCAGCACTCGATGATGTTGACCGCCAGGCCGCCGCGCGCGGTCTCCTTGTACTTGACGGACATGTCCGCGCCGGTGTCCTTCATCGTCTTGATGACCTTGTCCAGCGAGACCTTGTGGCTGCCGTCGCCGCGCATCGCCATCTTCGCGGCCGTCACGGCCTTCACCGCCGCCATGCCGTTGCGCTCGATGCACGGAATCTGCACAAGGCCGCCGACCGGGTCGCACGTCAGGCCCAGATTGTGCTCCATGCCGATCTCCGCGGCGTTCTCCACCTGTTCGGGGCTGCCGCCCAGCACCTCGGCCAGCGCGCCCGCGGCCATGGAGCAGGCGGAGCCGACCTCGCCCTGGCAGCCGACCTCGGCGCCTGAGATCGAGGCGTTCTCCTTGAACAGCATGCCGATCGCGCCCGCGGCGAGCAGGAAGCGGACCACGCCCTCCTCGTCCGCGCCCGGGACGAAGTTCATGTAGTAGTGCAGGACGGCCGGGATGATGCCCGCCGCGCCGTTCGTCGGGGCGGTCACCACGCGACCGCCTGCGGCGTTCTCCTCGTTGACCGCCATCGCGTAGAGCGTGATCCACTCCATGGCGCGGGCCTGCGCATCGCCCTCGGCGCGCAGCTGCCGGGCCGAGTTCGCGGCCCGGCGGCGCACCTTCAGGCCGCCGGGCAGGATGCCCTCCCGGGACATGCCGCGGGTCACGCACGCCTGCATCACCCGCCAGATGTCCAGCAGGCCCTCGCGGATCTCCTCCTCCGAGCGCCATGCCTTCTCGTTCTCCAGCATCAGCGCGGAGATCGACAGGCCGGTTTCCCGGGTGAGGCGCAGCAGCTCGTCACCGGTGCGGAAGGGGTGCTTCAGGACCGTGTCGTCCAGCTTGATCCGGTCTTCTCCGACCGCGTCCTCGTCCACCACGAAGCCGCCGCCGACCGAGTAGTACGTCTTCTCCAGCAGCGGCCCGCCCTCGGCGTCGTACGCGAAGACCGTCATCCCGTTGGCGTGGTACGGCAGCGCCTTGCGGCGGTGCAGCACCAGGTCCTCGTCGAAGTCGAAGGCGATCTCGTGCATGCCCAGCAGGTTCAGCCGTCCCGCCGTCCTGATCTGCTCGACGCGGTCGTCGGCGCTCTCGACGTCGACGGTCCGCGGCGAGCTGCCCTCCAGGCCCAGCAGCACCGCCTTGGGTGTGCCATGGCCGTGGCCGGTCGCGCCGAGTGAGCCGTACAGCTCGGCCCGTATCGACGCGGTGTGCGCCAGCATGCCTTCGTTCTTCAGGCGCCGGGCGAACATCCGGGCGGCGCGCATCGGGCCGACCGTATGGGAGCTGGACGGGCCGATGCCGATCGAGAACAGGTCGAAGACCGAAATGGCCACGGATGTCTCCTAGGGGTGGTAGACGCCGTCGTCTGCCGGGTGGTGCAGGGCGTGCGGGGGGGAAAGAGCGGGGAAGAGGCGGGGCTGCGAGAGGCGAGGGCATGGTGCGGGGCACCGTGCTCACTGGCGCTCACCGTCCAGTGTGCGCGGTGCCCCGACTTTTTGGACCTCGGAGGCTTTGCCTCCGGATTACAGACCGGGGTAGAGCGGGTGCTTCTCGGCGAGGGCCGTGACCCGGGCGCGCAGGGCGGCCGCGTCGTATGAGGGCTTCAGGGCCTCGGCGATGATGTCGGCGACCTCGGTGAAGTCCTCGGCCGTGAAGCCGCGGGTGGCCAGCGCCGGGGTGCCGATCCGCAGCCCCGAGGTGACCATCGGCGGCCGCGGGTCGTTCGGGATCGCGTTCCGGTTGACCGTGATGCCGACCTCGTGCAGCCGGTCCTCGGCCTGCTGGCCGTCCAGCTCCGAGTGCCGCAGGTCCACCAGGACCAGGTGGACGTCCGTGCCGCCGGACAGCACCGACACGCCGTGCTCGGCCACATCGTCCTGCACCAGGCGCTCCGCGAGGATGCGGGCGCCGTCCAGGGTGCGCTGCTGGCGCTCCTTGAAGTCCTCAGAGGCCGCGACCTTGAAGGACACCGCCTTGGCGGCGATCACATGCTCCAGCGGGCCGCCCTGCTGACCGGGGAAGACAGCGGAGTTGATCTTCTTGGCGAGGTCGGCCGTGCAGAGGATCACACCGCCGCGCGGACCGCCGAGGGTCTTGTGCGTGGTGGTGGTCACGACATGCGCGTGCGGCACCGGGTTGGGGTGCAGACCGGCGGCGACAAGGCCCGCGAAGTGGGCCATGTCGACCATCAGGTACGCGCCGACCTCGTCCGCGATCCGGCGGAAGGCGGCGAAGTCGAGCTGACGCGGGTACGCGGACCAGCCGGCCACGATCAGCTTCGGCTTGGCCTCCTTGGCGAGCCGCTCGACCTCGGCCATGTCGACCTGGCCGGTGGCGTCGTCCACGTGGTAGGCCACCACGTTGTAGAGCTTGCCGGAGAAGTTGATCTTCATTCCGTGGGTCAGATGACCGCCGTGGGCCAGGTTCAGACCCATGATCGTGTCGCCCGGCTTCAGCAGCGCGAACATCGCCGCCGCGTTGGCCTGGGCGCCCGAGTGCGGCTGCACATTGGCGTGCTCGGCGCCGAAGAGCTCCTTGATCCGGTCGATCGCGATCTGCTCGACGACGTCGACGTGCTCACAGCCGCCGTAGTAGCGGCGGCCCGGGTAGCCCTCGGCGTACTTGTTGGTGAGGACCGAGCCCTGTGCCTCCATGACCGCGACCGGAGCGAAGTTCTCCGAGGCGATCATCTCGAGGGTGGACTGCTGACGGTGAAGCTCGGCGTCGACGGCGGCGGCGACGTCCGGGTCCAGCTCATGGAGGGGGGTGTTCAGAAGCGACATGGTGACATCCCTTGGGGTCGTGAGTCGGCGGTCAGCCGGCGAACTCGGTGTACTCGTCCGCGGAGAGCAGGTCCTTCGGCTCCTCCGCCACGCGCACCTTGAACAGCCAGCCGCCCTCGAACGGGGCCGTGTTCACCAGCGACGGGTCGTCCACGACCGCCTGGTTCGCCTCGACGACCTCGCCCGTCACCGGGGAGTACAGGTCGCTGACCGACTTGGTCGACTCCAGCTCGCCGCAGGTCTCGCCCGCGGACACCGTGTCGCCCACCTCCGGGAGCTGGACGTACACCACGTCGCCGAGGGCGTTCGCCGCGTGCTCCGTGATGCCGACCGCCGACACGCCGTCCTCGGCGGCCGACAGCCACTCGTGCTCCTTGCTGTAACGCAGCTGCTGGGGGTTGCTCATGATCTGAATTCTCCTGTACGCGGGTGAGTGCTGGGGGAAGGGGAGACGCGCGTCACTTCTGGCGCTTGTAGAAGGGCAGCGCCACGACCTCGTACGGCTCGTGCGCACCGCGGATGTCCACGCCGACGCCTGCCGTGCCGGGGGCGGCGTGCGCCGCGTCCACATAGGCCATGGCGATCGGCTTGCCGAGCGTCGGGGACGGCGCGCCGGAGGTCACCTCGCCGATCACCTGGCCGTCCGCCACCACGGACATCCCGGCGCGCGGCACCCGCCGCCCCTCGGCGATCAGGCCGACCAGCTTGCGCGGCGGGCTGGACTCGGCGCGCTCCTTGGCGTCGGCCAGCGCCGCGCGGCCCACGAAGTCACCGTCCTTCTCGAACTTGACCACCCGGCCCAGACCCGCGTCGAACGGCGTCAGGGAGGTCGTCAGCTCATGCCCGTACAGCGGCATGCCCGCCTCCAGGCGCAGGGTGTCCCGGCAGGACAGGCCGCACGGAATCAGACCGGCGGGGGCGCCGGCCTCGGTGATCGCCTGCCAGAGCTTCTCCGCGTGCTGCGGCTCGACGAACAGCTCGAAGCCGTCCTCGCCCGTGTAACCGGTTCGGGCGATCAGCGCCGGAACCCCGGCGACCGTGCCCGGCAGGCCCGCGTAGTACTTCAGGCCGTCCAGGTCGGCGTCCGTGAGGGACTTCAGGATGCCGGGGGACTCGGGCCCCTGGACGGCGATCAGCGCATAGGCGTCGCGGTCGTCGCGCACCTGTGCGTCGAAGCCCGCGGCGCGCTCGGTCAGCGCATCCAGCACGATCTGGGCGTTGCCCGCGTTCGCGACGACCATGTACTCGGCGTCGGCGAGGCGGTAGACGATCAGATCGTCCAGGATGCCGCCGTCCTCCTGGCAGATCATGGTGTAGCGGGCGCGGCCCACGCCGACGCCGCCGATGTTGCCCACCAGCGCGTGGTCGAGGAGGGCGGCGGCCTGCGGCCCGGTGACGGTGATCTCACCCATGTGGGAGAGGTCGAAGAGACCGGCCTTGGTGCGTACGGCGTTGTGCTCGTCGCGCTCACTGCCGTACCGCAGCGGCATGTCCCAGCCCGCGAAGTCGGTCATGGTCGCGCCCAGCGACCGGTGGAGGGCGTCGAGGGCGGTACGGCGCGGGGAGGTGCTCGAAGGGGCGTTGCTCATAGACAGGGCTCCCAGGGGCATGGTCAGGGCGAGGACAATCCTCCCCATCTGTCATCGGAACCTGAGAGGTTCGTCGCGACCGCACATATGGGTAGTCGTGACTTGCACCTTGGGTGGAGCCGCTCGACGGCGGCTCGCTTTTCAGATCTGCCTCGTCGCACGCGGTACGGGGCCTGAGAGATTCAAGGGAGGAACTTGCTCCTTCGGCGCCCGGCGGACACTCGTGTCGCCGGGACTCTCCCGCGTGGATTCAAACGGCCGGTATGCAGTTGGCGCGCACATCATTGCATGCATCGGGGAAGAGTGGGGGGTCCGGCCACGATACGGGAAAGGTTGTGCCGCATTACCGGTTCTTTACACTCCATGAGCAAGGGTTGGGTGGTCCTGCACAGGGCCCGACATGGGGGAGGGGCGATGACGTCGCAACGGACCGGTCAGATCGCACCGGCGGCCGCGGGCGTCCCGGCGCGACCCGCGCCGGGAATCGCCGTACGGGCCTCCGCGCCGCTCCTGCGCGACCTGCGCGAACGGGCCGGGCGCAGCCCCGGCAGCCTGCTGTTCGCCGCGGGCGACGTGGTGGTGGTCTCCGGGCTGCCCGGCAGCGGCAAGTCCACCCTCATCAGACGTGCCGTCCCCGGCGGGGGCGTCGACTCCCAGGACGCGCGGGAGCGCTGGGAGGCCCGGCTGCCGCGGTTCCTGCCGTACGCCGTCTACCGTCCGCTGGTGCGCGTCGCCCACTACGCCGGGCTGCGGCGGGCCCTGCGCTCCGGCGCCGGCGTCGTCGTCCACGACTGCGGCACCCAGGCGTGGGTGCGCCGCTGGCTCGCCCGCGAGGCCCGCCGGCGCGGCAGCGGGCTCCACCTCGTCCTTCTCGACGTCCCGCCCGAGGCGGCCCGCGCAGGCCAGCGCGCCCGCGGCCGCGGGGTCTCCCGCTACGCCTTCACCCGCCACCTCCGCGCCGTGTCCCGCCTCCTGCGCGCCGCCGAATCCGGCGACCTGCCGGCCGGGTGCGCCTCCGCGACCCTCCTGGACCAGGAGTCGGCGAAGGCGCTGGGGGTGCTGGGCTTCCGGCGGTCCTGAGGTGCGGGGGCTCCGCCCGGACTCCCGTACCGGGGCTCCGCCCCGGACCCCGCGCCTCAAACGCCGGCGAGGCTGGATGTGCGGCCTCGCGCCTCAAACGCCGGCGAGGCTGGATGTGCGGCCTCGCGCCTCAAACGCCGGCGAGGCTGGATGTGCGGCCTCGCGCCTCAAACGCCGGCGAGGCTGGATCGTGCCCCCGGGCGAGGCTGGTTTGTCCTCGGTCGCCGGACGGGCTGGACCTTCCGGCCCGTCCAGGGACGCCGCCCGGACGAAATCCGGGGCAGATCGAGGACACGGCTTTCATGCCGTACGGGGGTCCGGGGGCGGAGCCCCCGGTTTCGGGAAGGGCGGGGCAGCAGCCCGCCGCAGGCGCCCCCGAGCCCCGACCCGCCGCACGCTAGGGTCGCCCCGTAGCACCGAGGGAAGAAGAGGAAAGAAGAGGGGCGCCGCACGCATGGACATCCCGCCGCAGGCCCACACCGCCTGGCCCGGCAACGAGCTGGAGGAGACGCTCGCCGCCTCCGTCGGCAACCCCGCCGCCGGCCCCCGCCTCGTCGAGGTCCTCGCCCGCAGCCATGTCTGGGTGCCCCTCCCCAACGGCGGCGGACCCGACAGCCCCTCCCTCGACCTGCCCACCGTGGAGGTCGACGGCGCGGCCTACGTTCCCGTCTTCAGCTCCGAGCAGCAGTTCCTCCAGTGCGCGGGCGCGCATATGTCGTTCACCGTCGCGCCCGCCCGCGACTTCGCCCGCGGTCTGCCCCCGCAGCTCGGCATCGCCGTCAACCCGGGCGGCGCCGTCGGCATGCCCCTGCCGCCGCCCGCCGTAGCGGAGCTCTGCGGCCCCGGGCGGACTTCTCCGGACGCCCCGGTGACCGGCGGCCGAGTGCGGCTTTTCGAGCCGGACTGGCAGGAGGAGCCCGTCGACTTCCTCGCCGCAGCAGCCGGCGAGTTCGAGGAGTCCGGCGTCGTCCTCACCGCCCGCCGCGCCCTCGCCTCCGTCGAGGGCGAAGCGCCCTCGCTCTTCGTCGGCGTCCAGCTCTCCTCCTGGGACGGCCCCGACCGCAATGCGCCCATGGACGCCCTCGGCCGGGCCCTCGGCCGCGTCCAGGTGAGCTGGCCGGTCAGTCTCGTACTGCTGGACGTGGCCCAGGACCCGGTCGGCGACTGGATGCTGGAGCGCGTCCGCCCCTTCTACGAGCGCCGGCGCGCATGACCTGCCGTATGACGCGCCGCCGGACTCGTCAAGTCTGCGTTAAGAGGGCCGATTAAGCTGGTCCCCGAGGGACGACGAGGGACGACGAGGGGCGGAACCCAGAGTGAGCGCGTCAGGCACCGCTGCGGCCGGGCAGGTCGAGCACATGCTGCGCCAGGTGACTCCCGGACGCTACGACTCCTACGAGGCGTTGCTGCACGCGCTCGCCGACCCCGCTCAGGGCCGGGTCTGGATGCTGCTCTGGCAAGGCGCACCCGGCGCGCCCGACGCCCAGTTCGGCAACATGGAGGTCGACGGCGTCGGATACGCCCCCTGCGTCACCTCGGCCCAGGAGCTCGCCGCCTCGGGCTGGAACCGCGCCCATGAGGTGGTCAGCGGGCTCGACATCGCCCGCGCCCTCTTCCCCGAGCGCTGGGGCATCTGGCTCAACCCGCACGCCCCCGGCGGCGGGGTCGGCATCCCCTGGCCGGATCTGCGGAGGATCGCCACCGGCCTGGACCGGATGCCCGCCGGCCCGCTGACCCTGTCCGAGCCCGTCATCGAGCTGCCCCACTTCTACGGCCTGCTCGCGCAGAACGCCCACCGCACCCCCGCGGTCCGCTCGCTGCGCCGGGCCTGGGTGCAGCCTTCGCTCGGCGCCCCGTATCTCGCCATCGGCCTGGATCTGTACGACACGGGCGCCGCCTCCGTCGACGCGGTGCGCGCGATGATGCGGCAGACGGTGACGGCGGTCCCTGACGGGCTGCCCGTCTCCACGGTGGCGATGTCCGACGAGTACGACCCCGTGGCGATGTGGCTGCGTGCCCGCGCGCGCCCCTTCTACGACCGTGAGGCACACGGCCCGTCCCGGCCCGTGGACGGCGGCTATGGCTATCCGCCCGTCCCGCCCCGCTGATCGCTGCTGAACCACGGGTCAATAGCTGCACTCAACTTCTTTGTATGTCAACGGTGTTAATTCGGGCATCATGTGGCGTTCGCTGTTGTCCCGTATCTGCCCGGTTTGTTGAGTGTCCGGGTCTCAGCTAGGTATCACCGCTATCCGGACTGTTCTCCGCCGTCCTACTCGTCTGTAGTGTTCGGCCGGTCAAGACCTCTTCTCCACACGGCGGAATCCCTGGGGTGGACCCATGCGTATTAGCAAGTCGAGAGCCGTCCGGGCGGTGACAGCGGCGGTCGCCGTTGGCCTGATCGCCACGGGTTGCTCCAGTGAGCGGGGCAAGGACGACGCGAAGGGCGGCGACAAGGACACGTTCGTGTTCGCCGGCACCGGAGATCCCGGCTCGCTGGACCCCGCCCTCGCGGCTGACGGCGAGACCTACCGGGTCACCCGCCAGGCCTTCGAGGCGCTGCTCAAGCACGAGCCCGGCGGCTCCAAGCTGGTCGGCGGCCTGGCCGAATCCTGGGAGGGCAACGACGCCGGCACGGTGTGGACGTTCAACCTCCGCAAGGGTGTGAAGTTCCACGACGGCGAGGCGTTCAACGCGGCCGCGGTGTGCGCGAATTACGACCACTGGTTCAACTGGACGGGCACGTACCAGACCAGCGCGGTCTCGTACTACTGGCAGTCCATCATGGGCGGCTTCAAGAACAACGAAGACCCCGAGACGCCGAAGCCGAACTACAAGTCGTGCACCGCGAAGGACGAGCACACCGCCGTCATCGAGGTCAACGAGGCCTCCGCCAATCTGCCGGGCGGCTTCTCCCTCCAGGCCCTGGCGATCCACTCGCCCAAGGCCATCAAGGAGTATGAGAAGCAGGAAGCTTCCGCCAAGGGCGACGCGATCACCTACCCCAAGTACAGCCAGGAGGCCGGCACGGTCGCCGGCACCGGGCCGTACAAGATCACGGATTGGAACAAGGGGAACAAGGAAGTCGCCCTTGAGCGCTTCGACGACTACTGGGGTGAGAAGGCCAAGGTGAAGAACCTGGTCATCCGCACCATTGACACCCCGGAAGGCCGCCGCCAGGCCCTCCAGGCCGGGGACATCGACGGCTACGACCTGGTCGCGCCCGCCGACGTCAAGACCCTGGAGGAAGCGGGCTTCCAGGTCCCGACCCGCGACGTCTTCAACCTCTTCTATCTGGGCATGACCCAGGAGGCCAACCCGGCGCTGAAGAAGCGCGAGGTGCGCCAGGCCATCGCGCACGCCGTCGACCGCGAGAACATGGTCAAGACCCAGCTTCCCGAGGGCGGCAAGGTCGCGACCCAGTTCATGCCCCACACGGTCGCCGGTCACTCGGACAAGGTGAAGACGTACGCGTACGACACCAACAAGGCCAAGCAGCTGCTCAAGGACGCCGGCGAGTCCGCTCTGAAGATCGACTTCTGCTACCCGACGGAGGTCACCCGCCCGTACATGCCCGCCCCGCAGGACATGTTCGAGCTGATGAAGGCCGACCTGGAGAAGGCCGGCATCACCGTCACCCCGAAGCCGATGAAGTGGGCCCCGGACTACCTGGACGCCACCGAGGCGGGCAGCTGCGCCCTGCACATGCTCGGCTGGACCGGTGACTTCAACGACGGCTACAACTTCATCGGCACCTGGTTCTCCGAGTACGACAAGCAGTGGGGCTTCAAGGACGAAACGGTCTTCACCGCGGTGAACGCCGGGTCCAAGGAGGGCGACCCCGCCAAGCGCATCGAGGCCTACAAGAAGGCCAACGAGGTCATCATGGAGTACCTGCCCGGTCTCCCGGTCTCCTCGTCCCCGCCGGCCATCGCGTTCGCCAAGAACGTCAACCCGCCGAACGTCTCCCCGCTGACGCAGGAGAGCTTCGCCGAGGTGTCGTTCAAGTAAGCACATCCGCACGCGGGGTCCGCCCGGCCACAGCACGTCGTGGCCGGGCGGACCCGCATCTCACGCACGTAGTCACGCACGTAAGAAAGGGGCATGCGGGGTGCTGCGACTCGTCGTACGAAGACTGCTACAGCTCATTCCCACCCTGCTCGGCCTGTCGGTTCTGCTCTTCCTCTGGCTGAACCGGCTGCCCGGCGGACCCGCCTCAGCGATCCTGGGCGAGCGGGCGACCGAAGCCGAAGTGGCACGTATCAACCGGGCACTGGGACTCGACCAGCCCGTCTACGTCCAGTACGGCAGATTCCTCAAGCGCATCTTCGAACTGGACCTCGGGACGTCGGTGCAGACCGGTCAGCCGGTGTGGGACGAGTTCGCCGTGCGCTTTCCGGCCACGGTGGAACTGAGCCTCATGGCGATGGCCATCGCCATCGCCGTCGGCATCCCGCTCGGCTACCTCGCCGCCAAGCGCCGCGGCGGCTGGCTCGATGTGGCCGCGGTGTCCGGCTCACTGGTCGGCATCTGCATCCCGGTGTTCTTCCTCGCCCTGATCCTCAAGGGCATCTTCGCCGTCAACCTCGGCATCTTCCCCTCCTACGGGCGTCTCACCACCGGAATCGACGCCACCAGCGTCACCGGATTCGCCGTCCTCGACGGCATTCTCACGGGCGAGTTCGACGCCTCCTGGGACGCGATCATGCACCTGGTGCTGCCCGCCGTCACCCTCGCCTCCATCCCGCTGGCCGTGATCGTCCGGATGACCCGCGCCAGCGTGCTGGAGGTGCTCGGCGAGGACTATGTACGCACCGCCGAGTCCAAGGGCCTGGAGAAGCGCGTCGTCCGCGCCCGCCATGTGCTGCGCAACGCCATGCTGCCGGTGACCACCGCCGTCGGCCTGCTCACCGGCAGCCTGCTGTCCGGCGCCGTCCTCACCGAGTCGGTCTTCTCCTTCAACGGCATCGGAAACTTCATCCGCACTGCCATCGACGCCCGTGACTACCCGGTGCTCGTCGGCTTCATCATGTTCATCGCGATGGTGTACGTCCTCATCAACCTGCTGGTCGACCTGGCGTACAGCCTCATTGACCCGAGAGTGCGGGTGCACTGACGTGAGCACCAAGACCGAGAAGATCGACCGCCTCGCATCCCTGATGCAGCAGCACGAGACGACCGTCGGCGCGAGCCTGTGGCGCGAGGCGTTCCGCAGACTGAAGGCCAGCAAGATGGCCGTGATCGGCGCCGCGATCATCGGCGTGTTCGTCGTGGTCGCGATCGTCGGGCCCTGGGTCGCCCCCCACTCGCCCTCCGCGCAGATCTGGCGCGGCGAAGTCTTCGTCAACCAGGGCGAGTTCGTCGGCGCCCGCGGTGAGAACTGGTTCGGCCTGGACCACCTCGGCCGCGACATGTTCTCCCGCTTCCTCGTCGGCGCCCGGCAGACCCTGCTCGTGGGCGTGGTCTCCATGCTCATCGGCCTGGTCGTCGGCGCGCTGATCGGAGTGGCCTCCGGGGCGTCGGCCACGCTCGGCGGCAGGGCCGGGCAGCGCGTCGACAACGTCATCATGCGCTTCATCGACATGATGCTGTCGCTGCCTTCGCTGCTGCTCGCGGTCTCGATAGCGGCCGTGATGGGCCAGTCGCTGACCACCGTGATGATCGCAGTCGGTGTCGTCCAGATCCCCATCTTCGCCCGCCTGCTGCGCGGTTCGATGCTCGCGCAGGGCGGCTCCGACTATGTGCTGGCGGCCAAGGCGCTGGGTGTGCGAAAGAAGCGGATCGTCCTCACCCAGATCCTGCCGAACTCGCTCAGCCCGGTCATCGTCCAGGCGACCCTCAGCCTCGCCACGGCGATCATCGAGGCCGCGGCCCTGTCCTATCTGGGTCTCGGCAACCCCGACCCGGCCGTCCCGGAGTGGGGCGTCATGCTCTCCCAGGCGCAGCGGTTCTTCGACAACGCGCCGATGATGGCCGTGTACCCGGCCGTCGGGATCATCATCACGGCCCTCGGCTTCACCCTGCTCGGCGAGGCCATGCGAGAAGCCCTCGACCCGAAGCTGCGAGGCTGAGAACCCATGCCACTGCTTACCGTTGACGAACTGACCGTCACTTTCGGCGGACGTGGCCGCACGCCCTCGACCGCCGTCGACGGGGTCTCCTTCACCGTCGACCAGGGCCAGGTCGTGGGACTGGTCGGCGAGTCGGGCTGCGGCAAGTCCGTGACGTCCCTGGCGCTGATGGGCCTGCTCCCGAGCAAGGGAGTCGCCATCGGCGGCCGCGCGGACTTCGAGGGCGAGGATCTGCTCGCCCTGAGCCCGAAGCGCATCCGGGACATGCGCGGCAGCCAGCTCGCGATGATCTTCCAGGATCCGCTGTCCTCGCTGAACCCGGTCGTCCCCATCGGCGTCCAGGTCACCGAGATCCTGCAGCGCCACCGCGGCATGAAGGGTGAGGCCGCCCGCAAGGAGGCCGCCCATCTGCTCGACCGGGTGGGCATCCCCGACCCCACGCGGCGGCTCAAGGAGTATCCGCATCAGCTCTCCGGCGGCATGCGCCAGCGCGCGCTGATCGCCATGGCCGTCGCCTGCGCCCCCCGGCTGCTGATCGCCGACGAGCCGACCACGGCCCTCGACGTGACCATCCAGGCCCAGATCCTGGAACTCCTCAAGGAACTGGTCGACGAGGAGGGCACCGCCCTGCTGATGATCACCCATGATCTGGGGGTCGTCGCCGGACTGTGCGACCAGGTGAACGTGCTCTACGCGGGCCGGGCGGTGGAGTCCGCGGACCGGCGTGAGCTGTTCGCCCACCCCACGCATCCGTACGCACACGGTCTGCTGGGCTCGATCCCGCGGCTGGACGCCCCGCGCGGGGAGCCCCTCAGCCCGATCCGCGGATCGATCAACGACAAGATCGCCTGGGCGGACGGCTGCGCGTTCGCGCCCCGCTGCGACCACTACACGATGGGGTGCCTGACGGGCACCCCCGAACTGACCGCGCCGCGGACCGAGGGGCACCTGGTGCGCTGCGTGAACCCGGTCCTGCCGCAGAACAGCGCTGAGGACTCGGACGGCGCCGAGGACTCGGACGGCGCCGAGGACTCGGACGGCGCGCAGGACGCGGACGGCGCGGAGGACGCGGAGAAGGAGGTCCCGGCATGAGCCTGCTCGAACTGGACGATGTGAAGGTCCACTTCCCCGTCAAGAAGGGCGTGCTCTTCGACCGCACGGTGGGCCATGTCTACGCGGTCGACGGCATCTCGCTGAGCGTCTCGGCCGGCCAGACATACGGACTGGTCGGCGAGTCGGGCTGCGGCAAGACGACGCTGGGCCGGGCCGTGCTGCGGCTGGTGGACATCACCGACGGCGAGGTCGTCTTCGACGGCACGGACCTCGCGAAGCTGCCCGAGGAGGAGATGCGGAGGTTCCGCCGCCGCCTCCAGATGGTCTTCCAGGACCCGCTGGGCAGCCTCAACCCGCGGCAGAACATCGAGTCGATCCTGTCCGAGGGCATGGCGGCGCACGGCATCGGCGCCAACCAGGAGGAGCGCCGGGAGAAGATCAAGGCGATCCTCACCCGCGTCGGCCTCCCCGCCAACGCCCTGTCCCGCTATCCGCACGAGTTCTCCGGCGGCCAGCGCCAGCGCATCGGCATCGCCCGCGCGCTGGTGCTGGAGCCGGACGTCATCATCTGCGACGAGCCGGTCTCGGCGCTCGACGTCTCGATCCAGGCGCAGGTGATCAACCTCCTGGAGGAGCTCCAGGAACAGCTCGGTCTGACGTACCTGGTCATCGCCCACGACCTCGCGGTGGTCCGCCATATCTCCGACGTGATCGGCGTGATGTACCTGGGCTCGCTGGTCGAGGAGGCGCCCAGCGACGCCCTGTACGCCTCCCCCCGGCACCCGTACACCAAGGCCCTGATGTCCGCGGTCCCCGTCCCGGACCCGGACATCGAGGACCGTCGCGAGCGCATCCTCCTCCGCGGCGACCTCCCCTCACCGGCCGACCCCCCGGCGGGCTGCCGCTTCCACACCCGCTGTCCCTGGGCCCAGCCCGGCAAATGCGCCACGGAGCGTCCCGGGCTCACGGACCTGGGGGACGGCCACAAGGTGGCCTGCCACTTCGCGAAGGAGATCGAGGACGGCACGGTCCAGCGCGGCGACGAGTCGTAGGCGACGAGTCGCAGCGGGAACTCCGCCCCCGGACCCCGTACGGCCTTCGGCCGTGCCTCGAGCTCCGGAGCGGCTGAATCGCAGCCGCTCCGGCGTTCGGGGAGCGGGCGTCCTGGGGCGGAGCCCCCGGGTGTAAAACGGTCCAGTGCTCCCCGACCTGTTCACGCCCTCCACCCTCCGCGCCCTCGAACTCGCCGGAATCTTCGTCTTCGCCATCTCCGGCGCCCTCCTGGCCGTCCGCAAGAACTTCGACGTGTTCGGCATCGCGGTCCTCGCCGAGGCCACGGCCCTGGGCGGCGGAATCTTCCGGGATCTGATCATCGGCGCCGTTCCGCCCGCCGCCTTCACGGACCTCGGGTACTTTCTGACCCCGCTGGTGGCCACGGTGCTGGTCTTCTTCCTCCACCCCCAGGTCGAGCGCATCCAGCGCGGCGTCTATGTCTTCGACGCGGCGGGGCTGGGGCTGTTCTGCGTCACCGGCACCACCAAGGCGTACGAGTACGGCCTCGGCCTGACCTCGTCCGCCACCCTCGGACTGGCCACCGCGGTCGGCGGCGGAGTCATCCGGGACGTCCTCGCCAACGAGATCCCCTCACTGCTGCGCTGGGACCGCGACCTCTACGCGGTCCCGGCGATCATCGGCGCGACGATCGTCGCGCTCGCCATCCGCCTCGACGCCCTGAACACGGCGACCAGCATGCTGGCCGCCGCAACCGCCTTCGGCGTACGCCTGCTGGCGATCCGCTACCACCTGCGCGCCCCACGGGCCTGGAACCGCAGATCGGAGACGGCGGAGGAAGAATAGAAGCAGCGGAAGGAGAAGCGGGAGAAGCGGGAGAAAAAGGGAGCAGAGAAAAGCTACCGCTTAGTAGTTTCCTGTTATACGGTGCAAGCATGGCAGAGGCAGTAACCATCGGGGACAGCGAGTTCGATCGCGACACGGCTGTCGCCCTCCGCGAACCGGGCGTGTACGACGCCGAACTCTCCGCAGGCTGGACCATCATCCGCGCCGTCAACGGCGGCTATCTGCTGGCGCTGCTCGGCCGTGCGCTGGGCGAGGCGCTGCCGCACCCCGACCCGCTCGCCGTCTCCGCGCACTACCTCACGGCCTCCCAGCCAGGCCCGGCGGTGATCCGGACGCAGACCGTGCGCTCCGGGCGGACGATGTCCACCGGCCAGGCGTCGCTGTTCCAGCGGGACGAGGACGGCGGCGAGGTCGAGCGCATCCGCGTGCTGGCGACGTACGGCGATCTCGACCGGCTCCCCGACGACGTCCGCACCTCCGCGAAGCCGCCGGCGATCCCGCCCCGCGAGCACTGCTTCGGGCCGTCCGACGGACCCGCGCCGATCCCCGGCAGCTCGGCGATCACCGACCGGCTGGACATCAAGCTCGATCCGGCCACCCTCGGCTGGGCGCTGGGCGCGCCGTCCGGCAAGGGGGAGATGCGGGCCTGGTTCGGGCTCGCCGACGGCCGGGACCCGGACCCGCTCTCGCTTCTGCTCGCCGTGGACGCGCTGCCGCCGACCGCCTTCGAGCTCGGTCTGGAGGGCTGGACGCCCACCGTGGAACTCACCGTGCACATCCGCTGCCGCCCGGCGCCCGGGCCGCTCCGGGTCTCGATCACGACCCGCAATCTCGCGGGCGGCTTCCTGGAGGAGGACGCGGACGTATGGGACTCGGCGGACCGCCTGGTCGCCCAGTCGCGCCAGCTCGCCATGGCCCCGCGCGGCTGACCTGACAGCGAGGGATGGGGGCCGTCCCTGCTGGGACGGCCCCCTCCTCTGTGCTGCGGAGCCCGTGCGGCAGCGCCGAGCCGCGGCCGCTGGGCCGCCGCTCGCCGGGCCGGGGCGGGGCGCTGCTCGCCGGGCCAGGGCACCCCTCGTCAGGTCGGCGTGCCCCTCGTCGGGTCGGGGCGCCTCCGGCCCGGATGGCGGCGGCGTTGAGATCGCACCAGACGGTCGACGTCCCGTCGGACGGACCCTGTTGCCGAAGTGGCGACAGCTGAAACAGGGCTTCCGGGGCGGGCGATCGGCCTCAGCCGTCCAGCCAGTGCTTTCTGCCCAGGCTCACCAGCCTCAGCTGCCGCCGCGCCAGTGAGCCGATCCGCTCCGCCTCCTCCGGGCCCGCCTCCAGCAGGGCGCTCGCCGTCATCACCATGTGGTCGACGTAGACGCCGGCGAGCATCAGCAGATCTTTCTCTTTCCACCCCGCCGACTCCGGCTCCCGTGCGAACGCCGCCGCCACCTCCGCGGCGAACAGCCGCAGTTGCGCCCCTATCGCCTCCCGCACCGGCTGCACGCCTCCGTGCCGCTCGCGCGCGACGAAGCGGACGTGCGCGGGGGAGTCGCGTACGAGGGCCGCGATGAGCGCCACCGTACGGTCGATCCGCCGCTCGTCGCGGGAGTCCCCGAGCGCCTCGCCGATCGTGGCGTGCAGGCTGCCGAGCGTCTCCTCGACCAGCGCGACCCCGAGATCCGCCGTGTCCCGGAAGTGCCGGTAGAACGCGGTCGGCGCGACACCGGCGGCACGTGTCACCTCGCGCAGTCCGAGGCTGCTCAGGCTCTGGTCCTCGAGGAGCCGGAGCGCTGCGTCCATGAGGGCCTGACGGGTCTTCTGCTTCTGGGCCTGACGGATGCCGAGGGTGTGACTCATGACATTCAGTAAACAACCGTTCGCTGGATACGGGAAGAGTAGACTGACAAGTCAGTGAACAGTCGTACTCACAGGTGTTCACCGAAAGGATGACGATGATCGCCCTCGTCGCAGCGCTCCTCCTCCTGGGGATCATGCTGGGCGCCGTGGTCCAGCTCCCCGCAGCAGCAAGCATCCCCGCCGCCGCCGTCATCGGCGTATGGCTGATCGTCTTCGCGGTGCGCGAGCGCCGCTCCACCCGCTTCGGAAGGAGCTGAGCCCGCCCATGCCCGCGCCCGTCTCCATGCAGCTCGCCGCGGACCCGGCGACCCGAGGCCGTACCCGGAGCGCGGCGCCCGCCGCCGACGGCATGGCCGTGGCCGCCTTCGTCCTCGGCCTTGTCGGCCTGCTCGTGATGAACATCCTGCTCGGCCCGATCGCCATCGGTCTGGCCGCGACAGCCCTCCGCCGGGGGACCGCGCGCCGCGGGCGGGCCCTTCTCGGCCTGGCCCTGGGCATCGCCGACCTCGTGGTGCTCACCGTGCTGATCACGGTCAACGGGACGGTGATCTGGACGTTCGGCGGCTGACGGGCCGAACCGGCAGTCGCCGCGCCGGTAGGGCGCGACCGTGGGCAGGGGCGTACGAGGGGGACTGTGCGCCCCTGCGCCGCGTCCGCGCCCCCGCCCCGCCTCGTAGAATCGAGGCCACCATGGCTTACCTCGACCACGCCGCGACCACTCCGATGCTGCCGGAGGCCATTGAGGCGCTGACCGCCCAGCTGGCCGTCACCGGCAACGCCTCCGCCCTGCACGCCGCGGGCCGCCGCGCCCGCCGCGCCGTCGAGGAGGCGCGCGAGACGCTCGCCGAAGCGCTGGGCGCGCGGCCCAGCGAAGTGGTCTTCACCGCCGGCGGCACAGAGGCCGACAATCTCGCCGTCAAGGGGCTGTACTGGGCGCGGCGCGACGCCGACCCGGCGAGGACGCGGGTCCTGGCCAGCCCCGTCGAGCACCACGCCGTCCTCGACGCGGTCGAGTGGCTCGCCGAGCACGAGGGCGCGAACGTCGAGTACCTGCCGGTCGACCGATACGGGCGGGTGCACCCCAAGGCCCTGCGGGAGGCCGTCGAGCGCAACCCCGACGATGTCGCGCTCGCCACCGTCATGTGGGCGAACAACGAGATCGGAACGGTCCTCCCCATCGCCGAACTCTCCGCCGTGGCACAGGAATTCGGCATTCCGCTGCACTCCGACGCCGTCCAGGCCGTCGGCCAGCTCGACATCTCCTTCGAGCGCTCCGGCCTCGCCGCGATGACGGTCTCCGGCCATAAGATCGGCGGCCCGTACGGCATCGGCGCGCTGCTGCTCGGCCGCGAACACAGCCCCGTCCCCGTCCTGCACGGCGGCGGCCAGGAACGCCATGTCCGCTCCGGAACCCTCGACACGCCCGCCATCGCAGCCTTCGCCGTGGCCGCCCGCCTCGCCGCCGAGCGCCGCGAGCGGTTCGCCCGCGAGGTCGGCGCGCTGCGCGACGCCCTGATCGACGCCGTACGCACCGCCGTCCCGGACGCGATCCTCGGCGGCGACCCCGGCGACCGGCTCCCCGCCAACGCGCACTTCTCGTTCCCGGGCTGTGAGGGCGACTCCCTGCTGCTCCTCCTCGACGCCCAGGGCATCCAGTGCTCCACGGGATCGGCCTGCACGGCGGGCGTCGCCCAGCCCAGTCATGTGCTGCTGGCCGCCGGCAGCGACCCTGACCTGGCCCGCGGCACCCTCCGCTTCAGCCTCGGCCACACCTCCACCAAGGCGGACGTGGACGCCCTCGCGGAGGCCATCGGCCCGGCGGTGGAACGCGCCCGGACGGCCGGCCTCACCTGACGCGCCCGGACGGCCGGCCTCACCTGACGCGCCCGGACCGCCGGCCTCACCTGACGCGCCCGGACCGCCCCGCGTCGCCCGGTGATCGGCCGTCGGCTGATTGTCAGTGGTCCCTTCTACGGTTTGAGCAGTGGGACCTGCAGAAAGGCAGCGGGTCCGTCTCGGGGAGGGGTGTGCCATGACCGGATCCGCGGTCTCGACGACGTATCTGGAGCTGTCGCAGGAGGGCGGCGGCGCGCACAAGTTCTATGAAGTGGCCGTCGACGGCCTGGTGGTGACGGTGCGGTACGGGCGCATCGGCGCGGCCGGCCAGACGCAGACGACGACCTTCCCCACCGCGGAGAAGGCGCGGGCCGCCGCCGCGAAGAAGGTCGGGGAGAAGGTCCGCAGGGGATACGCCCCCGCCGTCCCGGGGCAGCGCGCGCCGCGTGCGGTGACCCGGCGTCAGGTGACGTCGGCTCCGTCCACCGCGCGCGCCGTGGCGCCCGTGCTGTGGCGGTTCCGCACCGGCTCCTCGGCGTTCGGCATCCATGTCGACGGCGAGCGCTGCTGGGTCGGCAACCAGGCGGGCGATGTGTACACCCTGGACCACGACGGCGGGGTCCTGGCCCGCTTCAGCCTGCCGGACGGTGTGAAGTGCCTGGTCGCCGACGACTTCTGGATCTATGCGGGCTGTGACGACGGCAAGGTCTACGACCTGTCCTCGAAGCTGCCGTTCGCGGCGTACGACATCGCGGCGGACGTCGACATCTTCTGGCTGGACATCCACGAGGGCATCCTGGACGTCTCGGACCGCGACGGCCGGCTGACCGTCATCGACCACGAGGACGAGCACCAGTGGGCCCGCCGCAGCCAGGGCGAGCACGCCTGGATGGTCCGCGCCGACGACCGGGCCGTCTACCACGGCCACCACCGTGGCGTCACCGCCTACGCCCCCGACGGAGGCGGCGAACTGTGGCACACGCCCACGAAGGGCGGCGTGCTGTTCGGCTGGCAGGAGGACGACGCCGTGTACGCGGGAACCGCGCACCGCGTGGTCCAGCGGCTGTCGAAGGCGACCGGCGCGATCGAGGCCACCTACGCCTGCGACAGCGCGGTGTACTCGTGCGCCGCCTCGCCCGGCGGCCGGTACGTCTTCGCCGGCGACGCCGCGTCGTCCGTCTACTGCTTCGACCGGGACGGCACGCGCCTGTGGAAGCTCGGCACCGGCGGCGGCTCGGCGCTGTCGATGCAGTACCGCGACGAGCGGCTGTACCTGGTGACCACGGACGGCTCCCTGGTCTGCGTGGACGCGAGCGAGACGGCCGTCGCCGCGGCACAGCAGGGCACGGTCCCGCAGGCGCGGGACGTCAAGCTCGCCGCCGCCCTGCCGGCCTACGCGCCCGTCACTGCCGCGGCGGCGGTGACCGCCGTCGCCGACGCCCCCGCCGGAGCCGTCGTCGAGTGCGTACAGGACGGCGGCCGGATGCGCGTCCACGTGGTGTCCGAGGGCTACGAGCCCTCCTGGAACGTCCAGTTCCCCCGCGCCATACGGGAGCCCGGCGCGCGCTATGTGGTCGACGCCCTGCACGCTGCCGCCGGCGGCTTCTACCGCGTCCGCGGCGACATCCGGCGGCTGCTCTGACCGAGGACCGTCGAGGCCGGGGCGCCGCTCGCCCAGCGGGCCCGGGTTTCAGCGGCGCCTCCGGGTCCCCCGCGGTTCGCGGCCCCGCCTCGCTGGTCCGCTGCCCGGGGGTGCCCCGGGGCGCAGTCCGGGCGACTGCGAGCCGGCGCTTCAGGGGTTGCCGTACACGCCGACGAGTGCGCGCACCGCGGCGGCCATCGCCTGCCGCAGTTCGGGCGGCGCGACGACCTCCACGTCGACGCCGAGCCGCAGCAGCTCACCGCACGCGTGCTCGGTGCTCTCGGTCGGGATGACCGCCTCCACCCATCCGTCGTCGCCCACTGCCCTCGCGGTGGCCTCGACGGCCCGTACGACCTCCGGGGGGACGTTGTCGGGCAGCCGTCCGCGTCCCCGGGGAGACAGCCGGACGGTGGCGGCGCCGGTGTACCGCCGTGTCTCGAAGCCGTCGAGGTAGGCGCTCCAGTACGCGCCCAGGTCGAAGTCCTGCGGCCTGTCGAACCGCTCGTCGCTCGGTTCCGCGTCCAGGACACGAGCGACCCGGTAGGTTCCGACACGGCTCTCCGCGGCGGCCACCAGATACCAGACGCCCGACTTGAGCACCAGCCCGTAGGGCCGAAGGCGGCGCTCGACCTCCTGCGGCGCGCGCCAACGGCGGTACCGCACGTCCACCGCCCGCCGGGCGAGCACCGCATCGACGAACAGCGGCAGATACGGCGTCCGTTCGGGCTCCCGGTACCAGCCGGGAGCATCCACATGGAAGACCGCCGCGGTCCGCGCGGCCTCCTCGCGCACCCCGGCGGGAAGCGCCGCCAGCAGCTTCAGCCGTGCGGACGTCACCTCCGCCGCCAGCCCCAAGTCCGCGGCCGGACCGGGCAGCCCGGCGAAGAACAGCGCCCTCGCCTCGCTCTCGCTCATTCCGGTGAGGCGGGTGCGGTAGCCGTCGAGCAGCTGATAGCCGCCCCCGCGGCCCGGCTCCGCATAGACCGGGATCCCGGCGGCCTGCAGCCTCGTCAGGTCACGGTAGGCGGTCCGTACGGACACCCCCAGCTCGTCGGCGATCCCCCGCGCGGGCATGCGGCCGCGGGACTGCAGCAACAGCAGCACCGACAGCAGTCGACCGGCAGACATGGACGCATTCTCCACGGAAACCCTGACAGCACGTGGCACACGGCCTTCGTACCTTCGATCTGCGCCCGGCTCCGGCCGTACCAGCCGGGAACCCGCATCCGCAGGACAAGAACCGAACCCGACAGGAGCCTCGCCGTGACCGCCGCCGCACCCGTCGCCCGCCCCGCTGTGATCGAGCTGCGCCAGTACACACTGCGTCCGGGCCGGCGCGACGAACTGATCGAACTGTTCGACCGGCAGTTCGTGGAGACCCAGGAAGAAACCGGGATGACCGTGCTCGGCCAGTTCCGGGACCTCGACGATCCTGACCGCTTCGTCTGGCTGCGGGGGTTCCGGGACATGGAGGCGCGCCGCCACGCGCTGACCGCCTTCTACGGCGGCCCGGTCTGGGCCGAACACGGCCCGCAGGCGAATGCCACGATGATCGACTCGGATGACGTACTCCTGCTGACGCCCCTGTCGGCCGGGAGCGGCTTCGCCGTCTCCCCGTCCGAACGGCCACCCGTCGGATCCGGTGCGCCGGACCGCTTGGTGTCCGTCACGGTGTGGTCCTTCCCTCCCGGACAGCACGACGGCGTCGCACTGGTCCGGGACGGTCTGCTCCCCGTCCTGCGGGAGACCGGCCCCGCACCGCTCGCCGCCCTCACCACCGAGGCCGCGCCCAACACCTTCCCCAGGCTGCCCGTCCGCGCCGGAGAGAACGTGGCCGTGGTCGTCGCCTCCCACCCGGACCAGGACGCGGCGCGGCGGCATGCCGACGCAGTGCGCGCCCACCCCACGGCCCGGGACGCGATCCTGCCCGGCATCCAGCGGGAGCAGCGGGCGGCCCCGCAGATGCTCCGGCTCGCGCCCACGGCCCGCTCACTCCTCCGCTGACCCCGGACAGGCCGCTGACCCCGGACAGGCCGCGCCGTCCTCCGCTCTCAGGCCCCGGCCTGCTCGGCCTGCGCCGCCTCGGCCGCTTCCCGCACCAGCTGCATATAGCGGTCCCAGTCCCAGTGCGGCCCGGGGTCCGTGTGATCCGTCCCCGGGACCTCGACATGCCCGATGATGTGCTTCCGGTCGACCGGCAGGCCGTACCGGGCGCAGATTCCCGCCGTCAGCTTCGCCGACGCCTCGTACATCGCGTCCGTGAAGTCCTCCGGCCGGTCCACGAACCCCTCGTGCTCGATCCCGACGCTGCGTTCGTTGTACTCGCGGTTGCCGGCGTGGAACGCCACGTCCAGCTCGCGGATCATCTGCGCCACGTGTCCGTCCTTGCGGACGACGTAGTGGGTCGCCGCGCCGTGCCAGGGGTCCTTGAAGACCTTCAGCGCCGTCGGATAGCTGCCCTGGACGACATGGACGACCACCCGGTCGATCCGGTAGTCGTCGGGGCGGTCGGCCAGCCGCCAGTTCGCCGGATTCGCCGCGATCCACTCCGCGCCCGCATGATCCAGCTCACCCTCCTTGCGGGGCTTGCGCGCCCAGGGCATGCCGCGCCATATGCGCCGGATCTCGTCCTGCGCCCAGACGCCCCCGCCGACGACGGCCGCGCCGCCTCCCAGCAGCACGGCCCGTCTCCCGATATGACGCTTGTGCCGCTGCTTGTCATCACTCCCCATGCGATCCACAACGCATACGCGCAAGCTTTCGGTTCCCCCTGCCCGTACCCTGGTGGGGCTATGACTGAGACTTCCCCGCGCTCCCGCCCGCTCCGGGTCCTCGCCGCCATGTCCGGAGGAGTGGACTCCGCCGTCGCCGCCGCCCGTGCCGCCGAAGCCGGGCATGACGTCACCGGGGTGCATCTGGCGCTCTCCGCGAACCCCCAGTCCTTCCGGACGGGCGCCCGCGGCTGCTGCACCATCGAGGACTCCCGGGACGCCCGCCGGGCCGCCGACGTCATCGGCATCCCCTTCTACGTCTGGGATCTCGCCGAGCGCTTCCGCGAGGACGTCGTCGAGGACTTCATCGCCGAGTACGAGGCCGGGCGCACCCCCAACCCCTGCCTCCGCTGCAACGAGAAGATCAAGTTCGCCGCGCTGCTCGACAAGGCCCTCGCCCTCGGCTTCGACGCGGTCTGCACCGGTCACTACGCGACGGTCGTCACCCGCGAGGACGGCGCGCGCGAGCTGCACCGCGCCAGCGACATGGCCAAGGACCAGTCGTACGTCCTCGGCGTGCTGGACGAGAAGCAGCTCGCCCATGCGATGTTCCCGCTGGGCGACACCCTCACCACCAAGGACGAGATCCGCGCGGAGGCCGAGCGCCGGGGCCTGGCGGTCGCGAAGAAGCCGGACAGCCACGACATCTGCTTTATCGCCGACGGGGACACCCAGGGCTTCCTCACCTCCCGTCTGGGCAAGGCGGAGGGCGACATCGTCGACGAGTCCGGCGCAAAGCTCGGCACCCACGAGGGCGCGTACGGCTTCACCATCGGCCAGCGCAAGGGCCTCCGCATCGGTCACCCCGCGCCGGACGGCAAGCCGCGGTACGTCCTGGACATCTCGCCGGTCGACAACACGGTCACCGTGGGCCCCGCGGACGCCCTCGACGTCACCGCCCTCACCGCCGTCAAGCCCCGCTGGTGCGGCACGGCCCCCTCGGGTCCGGGCACGTACACCGCGCAGCTCCGCGCCCACGGGGGCGAGACGCAGGTCACGGCGGAGCCGGCCGGCGACGAACTGCACGTCACCTTCGCCGAGCCGGTCCGCGGCGTGGCCCCCGGTCAGGCGATCGTGCTGTACGACGGCACCCGCGTGGTCGGCTCGGCGACGATCGCGACGACGGCACGGCGCACGGCCGCGGCGGTCTGACCCCGGGGACGGTCAGCCCCCGAGGACCCCGGCCCGCACCCCGGCGAGGAGATGCTCCAGCGCGGCGCGCTGGACGGTGATGACCGGCGTCGGGCGGACGCTGTCCCGAATTGCGACGGTCCGACCGTCGGGGACGGCTATCTCCACGCAGTTATTGCCACCGCCCCCGCTGTACGACGAGCGCTTCCAGTCAAGTGAGGTCAACACTCTCGCCCCTTCAGAGTTCGCTTCTGATGGACCGGATGAGCTCCTGCGACTCCTTGGCCGGGAGCGCGTACTGCTCCATCCGGTCCAATAGCGAACGGTAGTTCGCCAGGGGCGTCGGTGCATCCACGAACTCCGCGCCCAGCGCAGTGTCCAACTGGACGGTGTCCAGTACCCGTACCGGCCCGGCGACGTACAGCACCGATTGATCCGCACCAGGGAACCCGCCGGCGCTGAACGGGATCACGCGCAACGTGACGTTGGGCCAGTCCGACGCTTCCTCAAGCTGCTTCAACTGACGTCGTGCGACATCCCTCCCGCCGAACTCCAGGCGCAACGCGGTTTCGTGGACGATGCCGATGTACGTCGTCGGGTTCGGTCCCTGCAGCACGGTTTGGCGCTCCATGCGGTGCGCGACGCGGAGCTCGACGTTGAGGCGGGACGGCTTCGGCACGGTCAGTTCGAAGAGAGACCTGGCATGGTCCTCGGTCTGCAGCAGCCCCGGCACATGCACCGTCTGTGCGGTTCGGATGGCGGTCGCGTAGTGCTCCAGCTCGGAGATGTCCAAATGCCCTTCGGGGAGCTTTCCCCGGTACTCGCTCCACCAGTTCCTGGCCCTGCGGCTGTTGGCCATATCCGCGAGCGCGTCGACGAGAGCCTGGTCCGGGCATTTGTAGTGGCTGGCGAGTTGCCGTACCCGCTCATCGCTGACGGTGGTCCGCCCGGCCTCGATGTTGGAGATCATCGTGCGATCCGCGCCGAGCATCGAGGCCGCTTCCTGAATGGAAACGCCCGCGTGTTCGCGCATGCGGCGCAGCTCGGTGGCAAGGCGGCGCTGACGGCCGGTGGGTGCGCTCCGTGGTGCCATGGTTCCTCTCCTGAAGCGAACGGCCAGTCTGGCAGCGGGTGTTAGGGCGGTCTAGTGAACCGAGTCGCTATTCACTCGTTCGTGGCTAAGCGCCTCACGTGTGAGCTGAGCTGTCCTATCGTGTGAGCCACGCCACTCAACTCGCCCGGAGGAGGCCCCCACATGGCACAGGCCGACCACGACCACCCGGCCGCAAGCGGACACGCCCCCGCCCCCATCCCCTTCGCAGACCCCTGGGAGTACGAGCTCCACTTCCCGCGGGACCCCCGCGGCCCCGCCATCGCCCGGACGACGCTCCGCGCCGTACTCACCGCGCACCGGCTGCACGAACTCACCGACCGGGCCGAGCTGCTGACGGCGGAGTTGGCCGCGAACGCCGTCTGCTACTCCTCCGGGCCCGCGACCGTCCGGCTGCGCTGGACGCTTCCCGTGCTCCGGGTGAGCGTGATGGACACAAGCCCCGAGTTCCCCGTCCCGCTGATCCCGGAAGGGCCGGACGCCGAACGGGGCCGCGGGCTGCTGATCCTGGATCTGCTCGCCGACGCCTGGGGCGGCTGCCGCGTCGGGGAGGCGCTCCTCGGCGTGGGCGGCAAGAGCATCTGGTTCGAACTGGTCCACGGCGACGACGGCCCGCCCCCGCCCGGGGGCCTCCCTCTCCTGGGTGCGGGTCCCCCGGCCCCCACCGCACCCGCGCTGGCAGCGTGACCGGCCAGGAGGTTCAGGCGCCGTCCGGTCGGGCCCCCATCACTTCCACCTCGTAGAAGCAGAAGAGCCCCTTGATCTGAGCCACGTCCGGCTTCGGGTCCGGGTAGGCCCACACCAGATCTTCGGCGCCTGGGCGGGACCAGTAGGAGGCCGTGCCCTTGAAGGGGCAGTACGTGTGGGTGTCCGACTCCGTCAGCAAGTCGGTGCGGACGTCCTCCGGAGGGATGTAGTAGCGCACGGGGCAGCCCGTCTCGCGCAGCACCACAGGGCGGCGGCTCTCCGCCAGGACGGCTCCGTCGGAGACGACGCGGACGTGGTGCGTGGAGGGTTCGATGGTGATGCGGTGGCCTGAGGTCATGTACGGCACAACGAGAACGCTGGGACGGGGATTCCCCCACCCGAGGCATCGGCAATTAGCATCCGCGGCGAGCGCTGCACCCGGCCCGCGCGCATTCGCGCAGCTCATCGGCGAGGGCGGGCACACCCTGGAGGAGTGCGCCGGCCGGCGGTGATGCGAGCATGGGGCCATGGCTACACATGTGATCACCGGAGCCGGTTCCGGAATCGGCGCGGCCGTGGCGCGGCGGCTCGATGAGCGCGGCGACGACCTCGTACTGCTGGCGCGGGATGCCGGGCGGGCCAAGGAGCTGGCAGGGCAGTTCCCCGGGGCCCGTACCCTCGTCGCCGATCTCGCGGAACCGGACCGGATCTCGTGGGCGTTCGGGCATCAGACCATGCCGGAACGGATCGACTCGCTGGTGCACAGCGCGGGGGTCCTCGACCTCGGCACGGTCGGCGAGCTGGGCTGCAAGACCTGGCGGCAGCAGCTCAACGTCAACCTCATCGCACCCGCCGAGCTCACCCGGCTCTTCCTGCCCCAGCTGCGGGCCGCAAGGGGGCACGCGGTCTTCGTCAACTCCGGCGCCGGGCTCAACGCCCATGCCGGGTGGAGCGCGTACGCCGCCTCCAAGCACGGGCTGAAGGCGCTCGCGGACTCGCTGCGGCAGGAGGAGCACGGGAACGGCGTGCGGGTGACCTCCGTCTACCCGGGGCGCACCGCCAGCCCCATGCAGGCCAAGGTGCACGCTCAGGAGGGCAAGGAGTACGAACCGTCCCGCTGGATCGACCCCGAGTCCGTCGCGACGGCGATCCTCACCGCGATCGACCTGCCCCGGGACGCGGAGATCAACGATCTGACGGTGCGGCCGGGGCGATGAGCGAGCAGATGTTCCAGGGAGCGACCGGCGTCGGCTCCATGCCCGGCGGCGACGCGCGCGAGGCCGCGAAGACCGTCACCGGGACCTTCGAGGAGTTCCCCCACCTGCCCGAGCTGCCCGCCCGCGGGCCCGGCGCCGACATGATCGGGCGGACCGTGGGGCTGCTCGTCGACCTGTACGCGCACGTGGAGCCCAGCGGCTGGCGGATCAGCGACCGGCCCGGTCGGGACACCCGGCGCGCCCGCTCCTGGCTCGGCGAAGACCTCGACGCGCTGGAGGAGTTCACCCAGGGGTACACCGGTCCGCTCAAGGTGCAGGCCGCGGGGCCGTGGACGCTCGCCGCCGCCGTGGAGCTGCGCGGCGGCGAGGCGGCGCTCGCCGACCCGGGGGCCTGCCGCGACCTCGCGGCGTCGCTCGCGGAGGGGCTGCGCGCCCATCTCGCGGAGGTCGCCCGCCGGGTGCCGGGCGCGCAGCTCGTCCTCCAGCTCGACGAGCCGTCGCTCACCGCCGTACTGCGCGGACAGATCCGGACGGCCAGCGGCTACCGCACCCACCGGGCCGTCGACCGGCAGCTCGTCGAGAGCGCGCTGCGGGATGTGGCGGCGGTCCACGAGGGTCCGGTCGTGGTGCACTCCTGTGCGCCGGACGTGCCCTTCGCGCTGCTGCGGCGCGCCGGAGCGTCGGCCGTTTCGTTCGATTTCCAGCTGATCACCGAGCGTGATGAGGAGGCGATCGGTGAGGCGGTGGAGGCGGGCACCCGGCTGCTGGCCGGGGTCGTGCCGTCCGTCGACACGGCATTGTCAGACCCGGCGGGTAGCGTCATGGGTGTCAGGACGCTGTGGCGCAGGCTGGGGCTGAATCCGGGGACTCTCGCGGGGTCCGTGGTGATCACTCCCTCGTGCGGCCTCGCGGGTGCCTCACCCGCGTACGCCCGCGCGGCGCTCGCACACTGCGTCCGGGCCGCGAGATCGCTCGCGGACAACCCTGAGTGACGGGTGCTCGGGGTGCGGCGGCGCCCACGGCGGGACCGGCGGGAACCGGTGGCGGGTGGCATCGGTGGGACACGGGAGGACGAGACGGTGGCTGGGGAACAGCAGACGGCGCAGCAGGACCTGCCCGCAGAGGTGCGGGAGCGGCATGCGCAGCTGGCCGAGCAGGTCGAGGAGCACCGCTTCCGGTACTACGTGAAGGACCAGCCGGTCGTCAGCGACAGCGAGTTCGACAGGCTGATGCGCTCCCTGGAGCAGCTGGAGGAGGAGTACCCCCTGCTGCGCACTCCGGACTCCCCGACTCAGAAGGTCGCGGGGACCTATGAGACGGAGTTCACGGCCGTCGAGCACCGTGAGCGCATGCTGTCGCTCGACAACGCCTTCGACGACGAGGAACTGGCCGCCTGGGTCGAGCGGGTGGCGCGCGAGGTCGGGGACTCCGAGCACCACTTCCTGTGCGAGCTGAAGGTCGACGGCCTCGCGGTGAACCTGACGTACGAGAAGGGGCGGCTGACCCGGGCCGCCACCCGCGGCGACGGCCGCACCGGCGAGGACATCACACCCAACGTCCGCACCATCGGAGGCATTCCGGACCGGCTCAAGGGCGACCGCATCCCGGATCTCGTGGAGATCCGCGGTGAGGTCTACTTCCCGATGCACGCCTTCGAGGAGCTCAACGCCCGTCTGGTGGAGGCGGGGGACAAGCCGTTCGCCAATCCGCGCAACGCGGCGGCGGGCTCGCTGCGGCAGAAGGACCCCAAGGTCACCGCGACCCGTCCGCTGCACGTGCTGGTGCACGGCCTCGGCGCGCGTGACGGGCTGCAGATCGACCGCCTGTCGGAGGCGTACGAGCTGCTGCACGAGTGGGGTCTGCCGACCGCCGCGCGCAACAAGGTCGTCGACTCGCTCGACGAGGTGCGCGAGTTCATCGCGTACTTCGGCGAGAACCGCCACTCCATGGAGCACGAGATCGACGGCGTGGTCGTCAAGCTCGACGAGATCCCGCTCCAGGGGCGGCTGGGCTCCACCTCGCGCGCCCCGCGCTGGGCGATCGCGTGGAAGTACGCGCCGGAGGAGGTCAACACCAAGCTGGTCAACATCCGGGTGGGCGTCGGCCGCACCGGCCGGGTGACGCCGTACGCCCAGGTGGAGCCGGTCACGGTGGCAGGCTCCGAGGTCGAGTTCGCCACGCTGCACAACCAGGACGTGGTCAAGGCGAAGGGTGTCCTCATCGGCGACACGGTGGTGCTGCGCAAGGCCGGGGACGTCATCCCGGAGATCCTCGGGCCGGTCGTCGATCTGCGGGACGGCAGCGAGCGAGAGTTCGAGATGCCGTCCGAGTGCCCCGAGTGCGGGACGGCGCTGCGGCCCATGAAGGAGGGGGACGTCGATCTGCGCTGCCCCAACGCCCGCTCCTGCCCGGCGCAGTTGCGTGAGCGGCTGTTCTATCTGGGCGGCCGCAAGTGCCTGGACATCGAGAACTTCGGCTATGTGGCGGCCGCCGCGCTGACCAGGCCGCTGGAGCCCGCCGAGCCGCCGCTGACGGACGAGGGCGATCTGTTCGACCTCGCCGTCGAGCAGCTGCTGCCCATCAAGGCCTATGTCCTCGACCAGGACAGCGGGCTGCCCAAGCGCGATCCCAAGACGGGCGAGGAGAAGGTCGTCACGGTCTTCGCCAACCAGAAGGGCGAGCCGAAGAAGAACGCGGTCGCGATGCTGGAGAACATCGCGGCGGCCAAGGAGCGGCCCCTCGCTCGGATCATCACGGGGTTGTCGATCCGTCATGTCGGCCCGGTCGCCGCGGAGGCGCTGGCGCGCGAGTTCCGGTCGATCGAGCGGATCGAACGGGCGTCCGAGGAGGAGCTCGCGGCCGTCGAAGGGGTCGGTCCGACGATCGCCGCCTCGCTCAAGCAGTGGTTCGAAGAGGACTGGCACCGAGAGATTCTGCGCAAGTGGCGGGCCGCGGGCGTCCGGATGGAGGAAGAGGGCGCGGGGGAGGACGGGGAGCCCCGGCCGCTGGAGGGCGTCACCGTCGTCGTCACCGGCACCCTGCAGAACTACACCCGGGATGGCGCGAAAGCGGCGCTGCAGAAAATTGGCGCGAAAGTGACTGGCTCGGTCTCAAAGAAGACCGGATTTGTGATCGTCGGCGACAATCCCGGTTCCAAGTATGACAAGGCCATGCAGCTGAAGGTTCCCGTGCTGAACGAGGACGGCTTTGAAGTCCTTCTGAAACAGGGCCCGGACGCGGCGCGTGAGGCCGCTGTGCCCCAAGAGGCGTAATGGACAGTCAGTGTGCGGGGCTTGGGAGGGAGCCGTGAAGGGCTTACGCAGCGGCGTGCACAGGGTGCGGAAGGCCGGAAACGTACGGCGCGTCGGGTGGACGGAACACTCGGTACAGGTCACCCGTTTGGCCCATACCAGATGGATAAGGGTGGCCAGGTCGCATTCGGGCAAGAGCTGTAGAGCGCTGCCCGTCCGAGCTTCCTGCGGCCTACTGTTGAGATGCGCGCCTGTCGTGCACGGCTGCGTGGTGGGATTTCAGTCGTGGTGGCATGACAAAGGGAGCCATCGCGAGGCAGACGCATCGGCACCGCCGGCTGTGAGAGGGACGGGAATGAAACCGACCGAAAGCGCCGCCCCGGTCTCACGGCCGCGTGCCTTCGCGGCCCTTGCGGACACGGCGACCTGGCTGCCCCTCGTCGTCACGGCCGGCGCAGCCGGCGTCCTCGCCGCAGGCATCGTGTTCACCGTGCGCGAGGGCCGGGCACTCTTCCCCGGCGGCGCCCTCGGCTGGTCGCTGGCCCTTCTCACCGGCCTCGTCATCGGCCATCTCGTCGCGCTGGGGCGCGACCGCTGGTGGGGCGGCACCGGCTCCGGCGCCGCCCTCACCCTGGCCGTGCTGCTGCTGTTCGGCTGGGTGCCGGCCGGCCTCGTCAGCCTCGCCGTCGTCGCCCTCGTCGGAGCCGCCCGCCGGAGCCGCTGGCGGCAGGGCATGCTGCACGGCGCGGTCGACATACTCGGCATCGGCGCGGCCGCGCTCCTCCTCGCCGCGTTCGGGGTGGTCCCGAGCGTCGCCGCACCCTGGAACCCCCTCGGCTGGGGGGTCGCGGCCGTCCCCGGGGTCATGGCGGCCGCTGCCGCATATCTCGCCGTCACCCGCGTACTGCTGTGGTACGTGCTCGCGCCGCAGGGCGCCGGACTGCCCACCGCCGCGCGCACCGCCCTGCTGCGACAGGGGCTCGTCGCCGTCGCCCTCCTCGGCATCACCCCGCTGATCTGCGTCGTCGCCATGACCAGGCCGCTGTTCCTGCCGCTGTTCGCCGTGCCGCTGATCGCCCTGGACTCCACCCTGTGGATCGCGCGGGCCCGCGCGGAGGAGCAGCTCCGCGACCCGCTGACCGGACTGCCCAACCGCCAGTGGCTGCTGGAGCGCACCTGGGCCGCGCTGGAGGACGCCGAGGGAAACGGCGAGCGCGCCGCCCTCGTGCTGATCGACCTCGACCGCTTCCGCTCGGTCAATGACACACTCGGCCATCTGGCGGGCGACCGGCTGCTCCTCCAGATAGCCGACCGGCTGAAGGTCGCGCTCCCGCGCGGGGCGGAGGCCGCGCGGCTGGGCGGCGACGAGTTCGCGGTGCTGCTGCCCACGGCCGACTCCACCACCAGCGCCCAGCGCATCACCCGCCATCTCGTGGCCGCCCTGTCCTCACCGCTCGACCTGGACGGTCTCACCCTGGTGCTGGAGGCCAGCGCCGGCCTGGCGGTCTTCCCCGACCACGCCCATGACGCCGAAGGGCTGCTGCGCCGCGCCGACGTGGCCATGTACCAGGCCAAGCGGGACCGCACGGGCGTCGAGGTGTACGAGTCCAAGCGGGACAGCAACACCCCCGACCGGCTCGGTCTTCTCGGCGATCTGCGGCGGGCCCTCGACGCCGGCGAGGTGGAGCTGCACTACCAGCCCAAGGTCGGCTTCGACGGGCATGTCGCCGGTCTCGAAGCGCTGGTGCGCTGGGTCCACCCGGACCGGGGGCGAGTCCCTCCGGACGAGTTCATCGCGATCGCCGAGTCCTCCGGACTGATGCCGCATCTGACCGAGTACGTCCTGGAGACCGCGCTCGCGCAGGTCGCCCGCTGGCGCGAGCAGGGACTGACGGTCCCGGTGGCGGTCAACGTCTCCCCGCGCGACGTCCACACCCCCGGCTTCGCCGGGGCCGTCGCCGCACGGCTCGCCCGCCACGGGGTGCCGCCGGGCGCCCTCCAGTTGGAGATCACCGAGCATGTGCTGCTGGAGGAGCCGCAGCGTGCCGCCGACACCCTCGCCGGGCTCAGCGACCACGGCGTGAAGATGTCCCTCGACGACTTCGGCACCGGTTACTCCTCGCTGGTCCACCTCCGCCGCCTCCCGGTGAGCGAGCTCAAGATCGACCGCTCCTTCGTGGCCCGGCTCGCCGTCGACACCGAGGACGCGGAGATCGTCCGCTGCACGCTGGACCTCGCCCACTCGCTGGGACTGCTCGTGGTCGCGGAGGGCGTGGAGGACGACGAGACCTGGGAGCGGCTGCGGAGCATGGGATGCGACGCCGTGCAGGGCTGGCTGGTCGCCCCCGCGATGCCTCCGCAGGAGACCACGGCGTGGCTCCGCACCCGCGGCGAGCACGGCTGGCGCCGCCCGGCGGAGCTTCCTGCGGGTGCGGGTGCGGGTGCGGGTGCGGGTGCGGGGGCGTCGGCGGCCCCCGCGGTCTCCGCCGACGTGGAGAACCCCTCGGGGCAGACGGTCGCCTGACCCGCCCCCCCACACCCTGAACCGAACCGTTTACCGGCCGACGTCGCGCGCCCCATAGGATTGAGGCCAAATACTCACACTCACCCCTGAGGATCGCTGCATGCCTGGCATTACGCGCGAGGAGGTCGCCCACCTCGCCCGGCTGGCGCGTCTGGAGCTGAAGGACGAAGAGCTCGACCACTTCGCCGGACAGCTCGACGACATCATCGGCGCGGTCGCCCGCGTCTCCGAGGTCGCCGACCAAGACGTACCCCCGACCTCCCACCCGCTGCCGCTGACCAACGTCATGCGCGCGGACGAGGTTCGTCCGTCGCTCACCCCCGAGCAGGCGCTCTCCGGCGCCCCGGCCCAGGAGCAGCAGCGTTTCAAGGTGCCGCAGATCCTGGGGGAGGACTGAAAAGCCATGACGGACAGCATCATCAAGCTCACCGCGGCCGAGATCGCCGCGAAGATCGCCTCCGGCGAGCTCACGGCCGTCGAGGTCACCGAGGCGCACCTCGCCCGCATCGAGGCCGTCGATGAGAAGGTGCACGCGTTTCTGCACGTGGACCGGGAGGGCGCGCTCGCCCAGGCCCGCGCCGTGGACGCCAAGCGCGAGGCGGGCGAGAAGCTCGGCCCGCTGGCGGGCGTGCCGCTCGCGCTGAAGGACATCTTCACCACCGAGGGCATTCCCACCACCGTCGGCTCCAAGATCCTTGAAGGCTGGATCCCGCCGTACGACGCGACGCTCACCAAGAAGCTGAAGGCGGCGGACGTCGTCATCCTCGGCAAGACCAACATGGACGAGTTCGCCATGGGGTCCTCCACCGAGAACAGCGCCTACGGCCCCACCGGCAACCCCTGGGACCTGACGAAGATCCCCGGCGGATCGGGAGGCGGTTCCAGCGCCGCCCTCGCCTCGTACCAGGCGCCGCTGGCCATCGGGACCGACACCGGAGGCTCCATCCGCCAGCCGGCCTCGGTCACCGGCACGGTCGGCGTCAAGCCGACGTACGGCGGAGTCTCCCGCTACGGCATGGTCGCGTTCTCGTCCTCCCTCGACCAGGGCGGCCCGTGCGCCCGCACGGTCCTGGACGCCGCGCTGCTCCACGAGGCCATCGCCGGCCATGACCCGCTCGACTCGACGTCGATCGACGCCCCGGTCCCGCCGGTCGTCGAGGCCGCCCGCAACGGCTCGGTCGCCGGCATGCGCGTCGGCGTCGTCAAGCAGTTCCGCGGCGAGCACTACCAGGCCGGGGTGATGCAGCGCTTCGAGGAGTCCGTCGCGCTGCTGAAGGAGCTCGGCGCCGAGGTCGTCGAGCTGGACTGCCCGTCCTTTGACCTCGCGCTCTCCGCGTACTACCTGATCGCGCCGTCCGAGTGCTCCTCGAACCTGGCCCGCTTCGACGGCCTGCGGTACGGCCTGCGCACCGGCGACGACGGCACGAAGTCCGCCGAGGACGTCACCGCCGTCACCCGCGCGGACGGCTTCGGCCCCGAGGTCAAGCGCCGCATCATGCTCGGCACCTACGCGCTGAGCTCCGGCTACTACGACGCGTACTACGGCTCCGCCCAGAAGGTGCGCACCCTCATCGCGCAGGACTTCGAGAAGGCCTTCGAACAGGTCGACGTGATCGTCTCCCCGACGACCCCGACCACCGCCTTCCCGATCGGCGAGCGCGTGGACGACCCGATCGCCATGTACTACGCCGACCTGTGCACCATCCCGGTCAACCTGGCCGGGAACGCCGCGATGTCACTGCCCTGCGGTCTGGCCCCGGAGGACAATCTCCCGGTCGGTCTGCAGATCGTCGCCCCCGCCATGAAGGACGACCGCCTCTACACGGTGGGCGCCGCCGTCGAGGCCGCCTTCGTGGAAAAGTGGGGCCATCCGCTGCTGGAGGAGGCTCCCTCGCTGTGAGTGCCATGTCGAAGGCCAAGGGATTCAAGAAGTCCAAGGCCGGTACGTATCTGTCCATGGGCACCACCGCGTTCGGCGCGGTGAGTGTGATCAAGCAGGCCAAGAAGGCCCGCATGGAGCACGACACGCTTCGGCTGATCGACGCCGCCGTGTCCGCCGCGGCCATCGTGACCGGCCTTGCGCTGCTCTACCGCGAGCTGAAGCGCATCGGCGACGACGACGTCCTGCTCGGCTGAGAGGGAAAGTTTCACCGTGACCGTCACTGAACTGGTGTCGTACGAGGCGGCCCTCGCGGCCTACGACCCCGTCATGGGCCTGGAGGTCCATGTCGAGCTCGGCACCAAGACCAAGATGTTCTGCGGCTGCTCCACCGAGCTGGGCGCGGCGCCGAACTCGCAGACCTGTCCCACCTGCCTGGGCATGCCGGGATCTCTCCCGGTCGTCAACGCCACCGGCGTGGAGTCTGCGATCAAGATCGGCCTGGCGCTCAACTGCGAGATCGCCGAGTGGTGCCGCTTCGCCCGGAAGAACTACTTCTATCCGGACATGCCCAAGAACTTCCAGACCTCCCAGTACGACGAGCCGATCGCCTACAACGGCTATCTGGACGTCCAGCTGGAGGACGGCGAGGTCTTCCGCGTGGAGATCGAGCGCGCCCACATGGAGGAGGACACCGGCAAGTCGACGCACATCGGCGGCGCCACCGGCCGCATCCACGGCGCGTCCCACTCCCTGCTGGACTACAACCGCGCCGGCATCCCGCTGATCGAGATCGTCACCAAGCCGATCGTCGGCGCGGGCGAGCGTGCGCCGGAGGTCGCCAAGGCGTACGTCACCGAGCTGCGCGAGCTCATCCGGGCGCTGGGCGTCTCCGAGGCCCGGATGGAGATGGGCCAGATGCGCTGCGACGTCAACCTGTCGCTGCGCCCGCAGGGCGTCTCGGTCTTCGGCACCCGCAGTGAGACGAAGAACGTCAACTCGCTGCGGTCGGTCGAGCGGGCCGTCCGCTTCGAGATCCAGCGGCACGCGGCCGTGCTCACCGCGGGCGACAGGATCATCCAGGAGACCCGCCACTTCCACGAGGACGACGGCACGACGACGTCGGGCCGCGTCAAGGAGGAGGCCGAGGACTACCGCTACTTCCCGGAGCCCGACCTGGTGCCCGTCGCCCCGCCCCGCGCGTGGGTCGAGGAGCTGCGCGCCGTGCTGCCCGAGCTGCCGCGCGTACGCCGCAACCGGCTGCGGGAGGAGTGGGGCGTCTCCGAGCTGGACATGCAGTCCATCCTCAACGCGGGCGCGGTCGATCTGATCGTCGCCACCACTCAGGCGGGCGCGGACGCGGCAGGCGCCCGCAAGTGGTGGATGGGCGAGCTGGCCCGCCACGCCAACGAGGAGGGCGTGGAGCTCGGCTCCCTGCCGATCACCCCGGCGCAGGTGGCCCGTGTGGTCGAGCTGGTCGCCTCCGGCGATCTGAACGACAAGCTCGCCCGGCAGGTCATCGAGGGCGTGCTCGCCGGCGAAGGCGACCCGGACGCGGTCGTCGAGAAGCGCGGTCTGAAGGTCGTCTCGGACGAGGGCGCGCTCGGCGCGGCCGTCGACGAGGCGATCGCGGGCAACGCCGCCATCGCCGACAAGATCCGCGGCGGCAAGGTCGCGGCGGTCGGCGCACTCGTCGGCGCGGTCATGAAGGCCACGCGCGGCCAGGCGGACGCGGCCCGTGTCAAGGAGCTGATCCTGCAGAAGCTCGGCGTCGAGGCGTGACCGCCTGCGACTGAGGCCAACCCTCGCTCCAGGGGCGGCACACCGTCATATGACGGTGTGCCGCCCCTGGAGCGTTTTTCGGGCGCGGTGTGCCGCCCCCGACCGCGTTCGACGGGTGGCCGCCAGTGGCGGCAGGGGTCCTTCCAGCGGATGCCCGGCCGGCTGGTGCTCGCCCTCGGCCAGGCGTGCGCGCCGTGCCCGGAACCGTACGGGCACGGCGCGCACGCTGGTCCTTGAGGCCTGGTCGGCCGTCCGAGGAAGGGCCGGGCGGCGTCAGTCCTTGAGGCTCTTCTCGGCCTGGAAGTTCAGGGCCTCGGGGTCGGTGAGTTGGACCCAGGCCTCGTCCCAGATGAAGTTGAGGCCATTGACGTCACCGTGGGTCTCCCACACCTCGTTGTCGAGGGTGAGCACCTTGGCGTAGGCGGAGTTGCCCTGGGACGTGATGGACACGGAGCACGGGTTGTCGGGGAAGTCGGGGTTGTCGTCACCGCTGATGAGCGTCCACTCGTAGTCCCCGATCGCCTCGAAGTCGACGCCGTCGCCGTCCTCGTCGAGGTCCGGGACGCCGTTGCCGTTCGAGTCCACGGCGGCCTCGTGGAGCCGCTGGCCGGCGTAGTAGTTCCCGGTGGTGGTGAGCAGCACGCTGAACTCTTCGGCGTTGTTGGGCGCGTAGGAGTCGATGTCGACGCACTCACTGGGGCCCGTCGGACCAGTCGGGCCCGTCGGACCTGTCGGGCCCGTCGGACCTGTCGGTCCGGTGGGGCCGGTGGGTCCGGTGGGGCCGGTCGGACCCGTGGGCCCGATCTTGCCCTTGCAGCGGTCCCCGCCTTCCACGGTCGCGCCGAGGGCGCTCGCCGAGACCACGCACCTGTCGTTCTCCGTCGCGGTCGGG